>NZ_JADNMD010000002.1:223467-742871 GCF_015556325.1 Clostridium sp. 1001283B150225_161107_B6
GTCAAAATCGTATATGTAGACTCCCCGGCCAACGTGGATGCAGAGGCAACCTTCTCCACGGACAACAAAGCGGCAGGCAGGACAGCGGGCGGAGAAATGCTTAAGGCCCTGAAGGATGCAGGGGTAGCATCCGGTTCCATCGGCATTATCAATGTAAATGCAGCAACTGATTCCTGCGTCATGCGTGAGGAGGGATTCCGTTCCGCATTTGAGGGAAGCGGCTTTACCCTGTTGGAAACGCAGTACGGCGAAGGCGATGCGGCCAAGTCACAGAGCATTGCGGAAAATTATATAACCCAGGGCGTTGTGGGTATCTTCGGCTGCAACGAGGGCTCCACAACAGGAGCAGGCAATGCAATCAAGGCCTCCGGCAAAGACGGAATCATCGGCGTCGGGTTTGACAAGTCCGATGCAATCCTGGGCCTGATTGACGACGGATACCTGCTGTGCACCATGGCCCAGAACCCGGATGTAATGGGATATGAGGGCGTAAAGGCAGCTGTGGCAGCTGTTGGGGGCGAATCGTTAGGCGGCAAGGTAACTGACACAGGCGTATCTGTTCTTACGGCACAGGGCAGCGCTGCGGGCCAGGCAGACGCCAATGCAGCAGGCGGTGCAGGCGCAGCCGTAAAGGCAAGCAAAGAATATAAGATTGCCCTGATTACCATGGATTCCATTGACCAGCACTGGGTGACCCTGAACGAGGGCGCGCAGAAAGAAGCAGAGGCACTGGGCGTGACCGTGACCTTCATGTCCCCCAATACAAAGGACGATGCGCAGCAGATTGAGTGTGTGAACAATGCAGTGGCAGGCGGCTATGAGGCCATTATGGTAGCGGCCAACGGCCCGGACGCCATTTCATCCGCATTAAAAGAAGCTGAATCCTCCGGTGTCAAAATCGTATATGTAGACTCCCCGGCCAACGTGGATGCAGAGGCAACCTTCTCCACGGACAACAAAGCGGCAGGCAGGACAGCGGGCGAGGAGATGCTTAAGGCATTTAAGGATGCAGGAGTGACATCCGGTTCCATCGGCATCATCAATGTAAATGCAGCAACTGATTCCTGTGTCATGCGTGAGGAGGGATTCCGTTCCGCATTTGAGGGAAACGGCTTTACCCTGTTGGAGACACAGTACGGCGAAGGCGATGCAGCCAAGTCACAGAGCATTGCGGAAAATTATATAACCCAGGGCGTTGTGGGTATCTTCGGCTGCAACGAGGGCTCCACCACAGGAGCCGGCAATGCAATCAAAGCCTCCGGCAAAGACGGAATCATCGGCGTCGGCTTTGACAAGTCTGATGCAATCCTGGGCCTGATTGACGACGGATACCTGCTGTGCACCATGGCCCAGAACCCGGATGTAATGGGCTCCAAGGGAGTGGAAGCATGTGTGAAGGCTCTGGAAGGCGAATCCTTAGGAGGAACTGTGACGGATACGGGAGTTTCTGTATTGAAGAAGTAAGGACATAGACAGGGAACGCCAGAAAGGAATCGTCAGGAAAGAGGCATTAGGAACGCAGTGCCGGGAAGAAACGTGTCAGGAAAGAAGCCTCGGGAAGGACAACACCCGCAGGGAATCATCAAGAATGGATATAACAGGAACGCCGCTCAAAGGAACGGCGTTCTTGTTGAAATGTAAAATAGGGCATGTTATGATTAAAGTCAGAGGAAGTGCACGGGTATGGCCCGGAAGCAGTCTTGGGGGGAGTGGCATATGTTAAAGGTAATAATAGCGGACGATGAGCGCCTGATATGCAGGCTGGTGCAGACGCTGGCGGACTGGGACTCGCTGGGCATGGAAGTGGTGGCAATGGCGGAAAACGGGCTGGAGGCGCTGGAGCTGGTGCAGTCCGAGCGTCCCGACATACTGATTACGGATATCCGTATGCCTGGCTGCGACGGACTGGAGCTGATACGGAGCGCCAAACAAATCATGCCGGACCTGGAAGTGGTAATCATCAGCGGCTATGCCCATTTTGAGTATGCCCAGAGCGCCATGCGGTATGGGGCCGGCTACTATCTGTTAAAGCCTATCAAACAGGCAGAGCTGATGGAAACACTGGAAAAAATCCGCGAAAAATGTGAATCCAGGCTGGAGACAATGGCATCCATCAGCAGGCAGCACCAGAACAGCCAGAAGGATTTAAGCCGTATCCGTGAGACACTGGTAAAGGATTTGATGGCCAGCCCCACGGAGCTGACAGCAGAAGCCCTGAGGGACATCTACCACGTGGAGACATACGGCGGCATGTACCAGGTATTTATGGTTAAAATGGACGGCAGCCCTGACCAGGTCAGCCGTTCCGGCCTGGAAATTATGCAGGAGAAGATAAAGGACATCTTCAGTAACTCCCTGGCCCCCATCTGTCATGATATGCTGCTGTATTTCCAGTCCTGCACCGGCTGCGGCGTCATGAATTACGACCCTGCCAAAAAGGATGAGGTGCGCAGGGGGCTGAGGGAGTGCCTGAACCACCTGGAAGTGAAGAAGAGCCTGCTGGGCCCCTTTGATTTTTCCGTTTCCCTGGGAACTGCCGTGGACGCGCCGGAGAAAATGCCCCTGTCCCTGGAATCAGCCAGGAACGCCATGACAGAGCGCCTGATTCAGGGAACCGGAAGGCTGCTGGATACAGTGCCGCCGGGCTCCGGCATAGAAAAGCAGAACCTGCTGGACAAATACATAAAGGTGATGGAGCATTCCGTGGACAGCCTGAGCACGGCAGAGGCAGGGGATGCCTGCCGTATGCTGGAGACAGAGGCTCTGGGGCTGGACAACATATGCGGAAGGGAGATATTGGAGCTGGTGCTGTCCGCAGGCCGTCTCTTCATTGCCCGCACAGCCCTGAGCAATGTGGAGGAAATCCAGCAGGAATTTGTGAACAGCTGCAGCCAGTGCAGGACAGCCGCAGAGCTCTTCGGCCGGCTGGCACAAATACAGGAGCGTCTGCTGTCTGAGGCCAGGGAGCTTCGAAGCAGCGAGGCAGCCAGGCCCATCCGCATTGCAAAACAGTATGTAATGCAGCATTTTGACGAGCCGATTACCCTGGAGACAGTGTGCGAGGACATAGGCTTCAGCGTCAATTATTTCAGTATGCTGTTCAAGCGTGAGACAGGGGAAGGATTTGCAAAGTACCTTACCAGGGTCCGGATTGAAGAAGCCAAGACACTGCTTCGGGAGACCGGCCTTCCCATTGCGGAGATATGCGAGAAGGTGGGATACAGCGACAGGAAGCATTTTACCCATACCTTCCATAAGGCCACGGGACTGAATCCGGTGGAGTACCGGAAACTGTATGGATAAAAGGAGCGGGAAGGGAGGCCGGGAAATGGAACAAAACAGGTTCAGATATCTGTCCGTGCGGGTCATGGCGCTGCTGATAGCAGCCCTGTGTTTAACGCTGTTTCTGACCGGGGTCTGCCTGGTCCAGGCGTTCCGGGGAAATGCACCCTTCTGGCCCGGCATCATGGGCGCTGTGCTGCTGCTCCTTTCCATATGGGCCTTCAGTACATGGATTCTCAGACCCTACCTCCAATTGGAACGGACCATGCACCTGTTCCTGGACGGATACACCACCACTGGCCTGACCCACCTGTGCCAGGTGCCCCCGACGCCCATGGTGTACCGGATGCTGGAACACATGATGAAAATTATGGACTCGTCGGAGCTTCTTAAGCTCAACAAGCGGCAGGCCCAGTATCTGGCGCTTCAGAACCAGATTAACCCTCATTTCCTGTACAATACCCTGGAGAGCATACGCAGCGAGGCCCTGATTGCAGGGCTTACCAGCGTGGCGGATATGACGGAAGCCCTGGCCACATTTTTCCGCTACACCATCAGCAAGGTGGAAAATCTGGTGTCCGTGGAGGAAGAGCTGGAGAACTGCCGGACCTATTTCCGGATACAGCAGTACCGGTTTGGTTCCCGGCTGAGCCTGTCCATAGAATGCGACCCGGAGGACCGGGAGGAAATATTCGGCTGCCGCCTGCCAAAGCTGACCATGCAGCCTATTCTGGAGAACAGCATCATCCATGGCACGGAGTGCAAGATAGGCACAGGACATCTGACCATCCAGCTGGAACGGAGCGGGAAACGGCTGCTGATATGTATTTCCGACGACGGGGTGGGAATGGATGAGGAGGTATTGTCCAGAATGAACGAGCGTCTGGGAAAAAGCGGTCAGGCATTTGCCTCCCAGGGCTCAGAAACGCGGGGCGGCATAGCCCTTGTAAATGTAAATAACCGGATTCATCTGCTCTTTGGAGAAGAATACGGGCTTCATGTATTCTCCATGCCGGGAGTTGGGACAGATGTGGAAATCAACCTGCCGGCCATTACCAATGACAGGGACTTGAAGAATAAAGAGGCGTTAAAATGAGGGAAGAGATACTGCGAATGGAGCGGGTGACTTACCGGGAACAGGGAGCAGCCCTGCTGGAGAATTTCAGTATGACTATCTGGGCAGGCGAGATACTGGGCCTGGTGCCGGTAAACCATCTGGGCCTGTCCGCCCTGGTGCGTCTGCTGCAGCAGAATCTTCCCCTGCATTACGGTTATGTGTATTACAAGGAAAAGCTGGTAAATGACTGGAGATTTCCATGTACAGGCGTGAATCAGACTGGTATAAACCGGACTTCCATGAACCGAATCAGCGTGATTCGCAACCGCAGCTGCCTGGCGGAGGGACTGACCGTGGCCGACAACATTTTCGTGCTCCGTCCCGGATTCAAGAAGCGGCTGATGCAGCCCCATATATTGAAGGAACAGCTAAAGCCCTTTATGGAGGACATCGGCGTGGAGATTCCGGCGGACGCCTATGTGGAGGAGCTGACCAACTTTGAACGGTTTGTGGTGGAACTGCTTAAGGCTGTAGTGGCAGGAAATCATCTGGTGGTGCTGGAGGACATCAGTACCTTTATCAGCGACGCGGAGCTGGAGCAGCTGAGCGGAATCCTGCGACATTATGCAAAACGGGGCATGTCCTTTCTCTACATTGCCGCCCATTTCGAGGAAGCGCGCCAGGTATGCGGCCGGACCGCCCTTATGCTGAACGGACAGATTACAAAATGCTTCCAGGCAGAGGACAAAGCGCCGGACCCATTTTTTCTGCACTGCACCGAGGACTTTGACCGCTATGTGCGGGAGCAGATGGAGCAGAGGCCAAGACCTGAGGAAAACCAGATTGTGTTCCAGGCAGAGGGAGAATGTACGTTTTCCGTGGCAAGGGGGGAATGTCTGGTGATGCAGGATTTGGATAACTGCATAATACAGGAACTGATTCCGGTCCTGTCCGGCGAAAAAAAGCTGTCAGCGGGACAAATTCTCATCGAAGGAACACCCCTGGGAGGGAAAAGTGACCGCCGCATTGCAGTTATCCAGGAACTGCCGGTGCACTCCATGCTGTTTTCCAACCTGAGCTATCTGGATAACCTGTGCTTTACGCTGGACCACCGGGTCCGCGGCGTGTGGGGAAGCAAGCGCATTAAGAAAAGCCTGCGCCAGGAGTACGCCGGACTTCTGGGGGAGGAGGTATTTGACCTGCCTGTGGACCGTCTGACGGAATGGCAGAAATACGACCTCATATACACCCGCATATACCTGCAGAATCCCAAAATCGTGTTCTGCGTGCAGCCTTTTAAGAGTGCTGAGGTGTCCCTCCGCATCCACATCATGGAACTGCTGGAGCGCTTCTTAAATAAGGGAATCCCGGTGGTCATCATGGCAGTAAATCTGGCTGATTCCCTGGCCCTGGCGGACCGGCTCCTCCGGGTGCGCCGGGGCGGGCAGGCGCAGGAGTATCACAGGGATGAGTTTGCGGCATTGCCGGTGAATACGCCGTGGCTGTATTTGTATCAGGAGAAGTTTTCGGACTGCCGAATATCTATATGAAATGAATCAAGCCTGTCATATTCCGGGACTTCCGGATACGGCAGGCTTGATTAGGAACAGGACTATTTTACTGCTGCCTCAGAAAATTCTGTGGTTACAAGGTCCTCATAAGGAACCCGTGCAGACAGCTCGCCTGCCTCTTCCAATATGTTTTCCAACAGCTCAAAGCTTTCCTTCTCAAATACAGTGTCATCTTTCCAGGTATCCTGGTCCTTATAACGGCCTACGATGACAGCAAGTTTATCTGCCGGCGTTTCCTTGAACTGAGGCTGAATGGTCTTGGCAATTTCTTCGGCTGAATGGGAGTTTACGTAGTCCATGCCTTTTTGGATGGCATTGGTAAACTTCTGAATGATTTCCGGATTCTGCTCTACATAGCTCTTTCTGGCGCAGTAAGCGGTGTAAGGGACATATCCGGATTCTGTTCCAAGAGAGGCCACCACGTATCCGCTGCCCTCGCTTTCCAGAGTGGTTGCAAAAGGTTCAAATTCCACGGTATAGTCCGCGTCATTGCTGGTAAATGCAGCTGCGGTCAGGCCAAAGTTAATGCTCTGGTCAATGGACAGGTCTGTCTTTGGGTCCATGCCGTGTTTCTTCAGGATATACTCAAAGACCATCTGGGGCATGCCGCCTGCGCGTCCGCCCAGGACCTTCCTGCCCTTCAGATTTTCCCATTTAAAATTGTCCTCAGGCTGGCGTCCCACCAGGAAGTTGCCTGCCCGCTGGGTCAGCTGGGCGAAGTTCACCGCATAGTCCTGGGAACCTTCCTGGTATACATAGATGCTGGCTTCAGAGCCCATGAAACCGATTTGGGCGTCCCCGGAGATAAGGGCGGTCATTACCTTATCTGCTCCGGCGCCGTTGACCAGGGTCAGGTCGATGCCTTCGTCTTCAAAATAGCCCAGCTCAATGGCTGCGTATTGGGGGGCGTAGAAGATGGAATGGGCTACTTCGTTGAGGACCAGGGGGGTGCTGCCGGAGGATGCACTGCCGGATGATTTTGAACAGCCGGTTAGGGCAGCGGCGGTCAGGGCTGCTGCCAAAAGAATGCTAATTGCTTTTTTCATCAATATGCTCCTTATATGATTTGATATAGTATAGTTTATTAGGGGCGGGTGGAATCGGTGAATAAAACCTTGGGAACCGAGAAATAAAATAACAGCATGAATGCCTGTTTTACATTGGTCTTACAGGCTGGCTATGTTCTAATTGCCTATGTTATCAAAAAATGGTATGATTAATTGTAATCCTGTTGAAAAAGATATGGCTGCGCTGGCGGGCGGATACCATGTTATTTTCGTTGCGGGTCAAAGAAAAACAGGTGAATAGCGGATGTTGACCTTCTGCTTATCTGTGCAGGCAATATGTATTTAAAAGTAAGAATTACAGCGTATGGATTTTTAGGAAAGGAAGCATTGGTATCCATGAATGATTCATTACAATACTATAACCAACATGCAAAAGAATTTTTTGACAACACAATAGATGTGGAGTTTAAGGAGATGCAGGAGCGTTTTCTTAAATATTTAAAACCAGGAGCCAGGATTCTGGATTTCGGATGTGGTTCCGGCAGGGATACGAGATATTTTCTGGACAGGGGTTTTAAAGCAGATGCCATAGATGGTTCTGAAGAACTGGTCAAAATCGCATCTGAATATACAGGAATTGTGGTAAAGCAGATGTATTTTCAGGATTTAGATGAAAATGAGGCGTATGATGGTATCTGGGCATGTTCCTCCATACTGCATCTGGCCTATGAGGAACTGGAGGATGTATTTGTCAAAATGGCCCGCGCTTTAACGCCTGGCGGAGTGCTGTATACCTCCTTTAAATACGGAACAGCAGAGGGGGAGCGGAATGGCCGCTATTTTACGGATATGACGGAAGAAAAGATGAATGAGCTGTTAAATGACGTAAATGCATTCAACATCATGGATATATGGGTAACGGCTGATGTGCGGCCGGGGAGAGCAGAAGAAAAATGGCTGAATATGATATTGAGAAAAAGACAGACGCGTTGAAACAACTACAAAAGGATACTGAGCCCTGTGAGGTTATTACCGGGGGAAGGGACACAAACCGTTTTCTGCTTTATCAGTTAGAACTCAGTATGTTAAAGGCTGAGCGGATTGATATGATTGTGTCATTTCTCATGGAATCCGGCGTGCGTATGATTCTGGATGATTTGGAGCAGGCGCTGAAACGCGGAGTGAAAATCAGAATTTTGACTGGAAATTATCTGGGGATTACACAGCCAGGGGCATTGTGTCTTATAAAGGACCGGCTGGGCGGACAGGTGGACCTTCGGTTTTACAACGAAAAGGGACGGTCATTTCACCCCAAAGCTTACATATTCCGAAGAAAGGATTTTGGGGAAATATATATTGGCTCGTCTAATGTATCACGCAGTGCCCTCACATCAGGGATTGAATGGAATTATCATTTTGATGACAGGAGGGACAGTCAAAGCTTTCACCAGTTTTGCAATACGTTTGAAGACTTATTTTATAACCACTCCATCATCATAAATGATGAGGTCTTGAAACAGTATTCCAGGGAATGGAAAAGGCCGGCGGTTGCCCGGGATTTGGAGCAATATGACAGTTTTGAAGCTGAGGCGGACACGGAGACAGAATATCAGCCAAGGGGGGCGCAGATTGAAGCGCTGTATGCGCTGAAAAACAGCCGTATGGAAGGTTCGGACAAGGCGCTGATTTGTGCTGCGACCGGTATAGGAAAGACATATCTGGCTGCATTTGATTCTCAGCCCTATAAGAAGGTTCTGTTTGTAGCCCACAGGGAAGAAATACTGAAGCAGGCAGCAGAGAGCTTCAGGAATGTGAGACATTCAGATGATTACGGGTTTTTTACGGGAAAAGAGAAAACAAAGGATAAATCTGTTATTTTTGCTTCTGTTTCCAGTCTGGGAAAAATGGACTATCTCAATGAGGCATATTTTGCCCGGGATTATTTTGATTATATTGTGATTGATGAATTTCACCATGCCGTGACGGACCAGTATAAAAAAATCATGGAATATTTTAAGCCCCGGTTTCTGTTAGGGTTGACAGCCACGCCGGAGAGGATGGATGGAAGAAATATATATGCGCTATGTGATTATAACGCGCCCTATGAGATTGGCCTGAAGGATGCCATTAATAAAGGAATGCTGGTACCATTTCATTATTACGGAATTCTGGACGAGACGGTGGACTATTCCGGAATTCGTATTGTAAAAGGAAAATACGATGAGGAAGAACTGACAAAGGGGTTCATAAAGGGCAGGCAGTATGAGCTGATTTATAAATATTATATGAAATACCAATCCAAAAGGGCGCTGGGATTTTGCTGTTCACGCAGACATGCGGAGCAGATGGCAAAGGAATTCTGCCGCCGCAAGGTTCCGGCTGCGGCTGTATACAGCGATTCAGACGGCGAGTATGCTGTTGAGAGAGGTGAAGCCATAGAGAAACTTAGGAGTGGTGAGATAAAGGTTATTTTTTCTGTGGATATGTTCAATGAAGGGTTGGATATCAGTGAAATTGATATGGTTATGTTTTTGAGACCCACAGAATCCCCGGTGGTATTTCTCCAGCAGCTTGGGCGTGGGCTTCGTAAAAGCAGAGATAAGGAATATCTGAACGTGCTGGATTTTATCGGGAATTATGAAAAGGCTGGCTCGGCACCGTTCTATTTAAGCGGAAGAAGTTATTCAAGTGAGGAAGCCGGAAGAATGCAGCCGCCGGATTTTGAGTATCCGGATGGCTGTCTGGTTGATTTTGACCTGCGTTTGATTGATTTATTCCATGAGATGGCAAAGAAGAGGGCGAAAAAGGAGGAACGGGTTCGCGGTGAATACTTCCGAATTAAGGAGATGCTGGGAGGCAGAGTGCCTGCACGCATGGATTTGTTTACGTATATGGAGGAAGAAATATTCCAGTTGTGCAGCGGATTGAAAAATAGTCCGTTCAAGCATTATCTGAGGTATTTGGAAAGCCTTGGTGAGCTGGAAGACAGAAATCGCGCAATTTTTAATAGCATTGGCAACGATTTTCTGGAAATGCTGGAGACCACGCAAATGAACAAGTCCTATAAGATGCCGGTCCTTTTGGCATTTTATAACAACGGAAATGTCAAGACCCAGATTGATGAGGATGATATATACCGGGGCCATAAGGAGTTTTATTATACAGCAAATAACTGGAAGGACCTGGAGAAGGATAAGAGCACAAGCGATTTTCGCACGTGGGATAGGAAACGCTGCACCAGTGAAGCCTTAAAGAATCCGGTGCACTTTCTGCTGCAGTCGGGAAAAGGATTTTTTGTGCGTAAAGAGGGGTATGTACTGGCCTTGAATCCGCAGCTGCATGAGGCGGTGGAGATGGACGGCTTTGCCGGACAGATGAAGGACGTAATAGATTATCGGACAATGGATTATTATCGGAAGCGGTATGAAGGGAAGACAAGGTAGTTTTCTCCGATTGCGTCTGCTCTAAACCAGAAGTTGATATCATTACTACAATAGGAAAATGAAGTAGTGATATCAACCCATTGTTTCAATTCGTCTGATTTTGTACCATATCCTATTTTTCGATTGTTCCCATGCACAGTTACGTCTTAAGCCGGACAATTCACAGAAAAACGGACAGCTTATGGGCATTGGATGGTATTATGATGGCACCTGCTATACCTTTTGCAGAAGCCATATTAAGAAATATTTTTCACTTGAATGTGCGGTAACGCAGACAGATTAATAGGTGGATACAAAGAGCCGGTATTATTGCTGTGATATGTTTATGCGGCAATAATACCGGCTCCTTTACGCTATATTCCACCTGCCCACCCCTCACCCCCCCCCCCAACACCCCCCCTCTTCTGATTATGATATTCTGCACTAAAACCACCCGTTTTTATTCCGTAATATATCCAAAAAACCAACAAAAACTCTTGACAATGCCGAGAATATGTAGTAAATATAAATATAAGGACATGTTATGGACATGACCGAAACTAGAAAATCCAAAAGACTGCAGCTTTTGGAAAGGGGAATAACCAAGGAGGTCAGAATGAACGAAAGTGTTAATTATTTGGATTATGCCAACAGCCCTCTGATGTGGGCGGCAGCGGCTTTGGCAGTAGCAGTGGTAGTGTTTCAGTCAATTCTGTTTATGAAGAGGTCCATGAAGGCAGCCAGTGAGTCAGCCCTTACCACGGACCAGGTACATAAGGCAATTAAGAGCAGCGTGATATCATCCATTGGCCCGTCCGTAGTCATATTGGTCACCATGATATCCTTGCTGGTTACCATGGGTGCGCCGGTGGCGTGGATGCGTCTGTCATTTATCGGCTCTGTAAACTATGAGGCCATGGCGGCTGGATTTGGAGCACAGGCCATGGGCAAGACACTTCAGACCATGGATACCATGGCATTTGCCTGCGGCGTCTGGACCATGGTGTGCGGTTCCCTGGGCTGGCTGATTTTCACCTTCCTGTTCTGTGATAAGATGGACAAGGTTAACCACCTGATGTCAAAGGGCAATGCCAAGATGGTCCCCATCATTTCCGCAGGCGCCATGCTGGGAGCATTTGCAAATCTGGCCTCCGGCAATTTCTTTACGGCCGAGGGTTCCCTGACCTTTACAAATGCACCGGCAATCGCTACCATATCAGGCTGTGTCATCATGATGGTGCTGGTGAAGCTGTCCAGGGCAAAGGATATCGGATGGCTTAAGGAATGGGCGTTCGCAATTGCAATGTTCAGCGGCATGTTCATCGGATATGCTGTCAGCGTAATCTAAGGAGGGTTAAAAGATGAAAAACGATTATTATTCTGGTACATACATCCCCGGAATCGTAAAATGGGGAAAGATTACCCTGCTGCTGGGCATTTTTGCAGGATTTCTTCCTGCGCTGGTAATGGCCTTCAGGGGCTACATGCCTCCGGTGTCCGCCATTATCGCAGGCACCCTGATGCAGATTAGCGTAAGCGGGGCATTTTACATTGTTGAGCCCATTTCCTATTTCCCGATACTGGGTATTCCGGGTACCTACCTGACCTTCCTTTCCGGCAATACATCCAACATGCGTGTGCCATGTTCTTCCGTGGCGCAGGAGGCAGCCGGAGTGGAGATGGGGACAGAGGAAGGCTCCATTATTTCCACCATCGGTATTGCCACATCCATTCTTGTCAATATCGTGATTCTTACCGTGGGAGCTGTTGCCGGAAGCGTTATCCTGAACATCCTCCCGGCACCGGTGAAGGAAGCGCTTAATTTCCTGCTTCCGGCACTTTTTGGCGCTGTGTTCGGACAGTTTGCCGCAACACGTCCAAAACTGGGCGTGGTAGCTGCCATCATCGCCATTGGAATGAACTGGCTCATGAAACTGGGCTTATTAAGCTTCATACCAGGCAATCCATCCTATGTGGTAATTCTGGTGGCTGTATTTGGCTCCATTTATGCAGGCAAGCTTCTCTATAAAAAAGAGCTGCAGGCTGACTGACAGGCGGAAACGGATAAGGAAACAGGGATAGAATATTTTTGCACAAGCGCCCAAAGCATGGGCGCTAAGTGCACATAAAGGCTTATATAATGAGGAGGATGATTATGCTGTCACGTGAACGGATGCAGGAACGTTTTTTGGAATTGGTTCAGATTTACAGTCCTTCCGGCAATGAGAAGGAACAGTGCCGGTGGCTGATGGACTATTTTAAGGAAAGGGGAATTGAGGCTTCCATAGATGAAGCGGGAAAGGCGTATGGAGGCAATGGAGGAAATATTATTGCCCATGTCAAGGGGGAGCCGTGCAATCCTCCCTTCTGTTTTGTGGCCCATCTGGACCAGATTGAACCGTGTAAGGATGTAAGACCGGTGGTGGACGGACATATCATCCGCACAGACGGCACCACTACCCTGGGGGGCGATGATAAAGGGGCAGTGGCCGCCATACTGGAAATCGTGGAGGACATTGTAGAGTCCGGCAGACCTCACAAGGAGTTCTACATCATGTTCACTGTCTCCGAGGAGACAAGCATGCTGGGAACCAAGCATATGGACCCGTCCCGTCTGCCATGCAAAGATATGGTCATAGCAGATGCAACCGGACCCGCGGGCATCATTGCCTACAAGGCCCCGGCCATGGAGGCCATAAAGTGTACGGTGAGAGGCCGTAAGGCCCATGCGGGCATTGAACCTGAAAAGGGAATCAACGCCGTTGTGGCAGCGTCCAGGGCAATCAGCCGGATGCATATCGGACGCATTGACCAGGAAACCACATCCAATATCGGACGGATTGAGGGAGGGTCGGCCACCAATATTGTGACCGATGAAGTGACTTTTACCGCTGAAATCCGCTCCCACAGTATGGATAAGCTTAAAAGCGAAGTGTCCCACATGGAAGAATGCCTGAAGGCAGCCTGCCTGGAGATGGGAGCTTCCTGTGAAATGGAACATGAACTGGCCTATCCCTCCCTGGAGGTAAGCCTTGACAGTGATTTGTACCGCATGACAGCCAGGGCCATGGAGAAGGAAGGAATCGAACCTGTGCCCATGGTGATTGGAGGAGGCAGCGACGGCAATATATTGGCCGGATACGGCTGCAGCAGCCTTATATTAAGTGTCGGCATGATGGATGTACATACCGTACAGGAAGC
The DNA here is from genome assembly GCF_015556325.1 of Clostridium sp. 1001283B150225_161107_B6. Classification (NCBI taxonomy): domain Bacteria; kingdom Bacillati; phylum Bacillota; class Clostridia; order Eubacteriales; family Clostridiaceae; genus Clostridium; species Clostridium sp. 1001283B150225_161107_B6. The sequence continues at coordinate 237,008 of NZ_JADNMD010000002.1, forward strand.
GCTGGACATGGACGAACTGTGGAAGGCTGCCAGGATTATGAGCCGTATGACGGAACTGTAAGTATAGACGACAAGGAATGATAATATGGACAAAGAAGAACTGAAACAAAAATGTCTCAAAGCAATTGAGGAACACCAGGAGGAAATTATTGCCCTGGGAATGGAAGCCTATAAGACGCCGGAGCTGGGATATAAGGAGTTCAGAACAGGAAAACTTATGGAGGATGCCTTCAGGAAGCTTGGACTGGAGCCGGAAACCGGCATATCCTACACGGGCTGCCGCGTGTCCTCAGGTCCCAAGGGAAATGGTCCCAGAGTGGCTGTGATGGGTGAGCTGGACTGTATTATGTGCGATTCCCATCCGGATGCAGCGGAGGGAGGCCTGATTCATGCCTGCGGGCATAATGTGCAGCTGGCAAATCTGTACGGTGCAGCCATTGGAATCCTTACATCAGGCGTAATGGAGCATTTGGACGGCGCAGCTGACTTTATAGCCATCCCGGCGGAGGAATGCGTGGATTATGAGTATAGAAACCGTCTCATAAGCCAGGGAACCATCCGCTATCTGGGAGGAAAACAGGAGCTTATGTACCGCGGCGGCCTGGATGACACGGATATGGTGCTCCAGTGCCATATGATGGAGATGGAGCCGGGAAAGTGCTGTATCCTGGACACAAAGGGAAATGGATTTATCAGCAAGACCGTTCATTTCCTTGGAAAGGCGGCACATGCCGGATTTGCCCCGGAACAGGGAGTCAACGCCCTGAATATGGCGGAGCTGGCCATGAACAATATACACGCGCTGCGGGAAACCTTCAGGGATGAGGATAAGGTGCGGGTAAGCATTGTAATCAAGGAGGGCGGCGGCCTGGTAAATGTGGTGCCGGAACGGGTCACCATGGAAATCATGGTCCGGGCCTTTACCATTGACGCCATGGAGGACGCTTCCCATAAGGTGAACAGGAGCATGAAGGCAGCTGCCATGGCGCTGGGAGGCAGGGTGGAGATTCACGATTGTATCGGATACCTTCCCCTGAACACGGACCGGCAGATAGCCCGGCTGTACCGGGATAACATGATGGCTTACGAACATGTGGGAAAGGACGCGTTTGTGGAGGACTGGGAGACAGCCGGCTCCACGGACCTGGGAGACATATCCCAGCTCATGCCCTGTATGCATATATGGGCCGGCGGCATAAAAGGCGGCCTTCACACGGAGGCTTACAGGATGGATGACCCCTACACCGCCTATATTGTGCCTGCCAGGATGATGGCCCTTACCATGATTGACCTGCTGTGGGACGCAGGCGCAAGGGGAAAGGAAATCATAAAGGAGTTCCGCCCTGCCCTGACAAAGGAAGAATACCTAAATCTTTTAAAAGACCATCAGGTGGTTGATTTATACGACGCTTCTGATTTATAATCGGTATAAGGCGCATTGTGCGCGGAAAATCGGGAGGTTGACAGTATAAATGATAGTGGGAGTAGTGGGGCCAAGGGAATCCTGCGGTATTATCAGGAAAGCGATTCATCAGATTGACCGGAGTCATGAGGTACGTTTATATACAAGAGAGCTGGTAAGGGAAGCTGTGGATGTCATTGACACCTGTGAGCAGGAGTGCGACGGTGTAATATTTACCGGAAGCGGCATCTGCGACTATGTGCTGGGTCATCACCAGATGCAGAAACCTTACACATACATCAAGCGGTCTGCCAGCAGTATAGCAGAAGTATTTCTGAAAATGGTCAGGGAAGGGCGGGAGATTGACACCTTCAGCATTGACGTGGTGGAGAAGCAGATTATCGAGGATATCCTGGACGCCTTTCACATACAGCCCAGGAATATATATACCTGTCCGCTGCTTGCAGGCGTGGCGGAGGAAGAGTATGTTGCATGGCATATGGGGCTGCTGGAGGAGAAGATGACCGATGTGGCGGTCACGGCTTATGTGGCGGTTTACCATATGATAGAGGAAAAGGGCGGCAGGGTCTTTTACCTGGAGCCCAAGCGCTCCCAGGTCAGGGATGCCCTGGCCGACCTGGAAAAGGGCTGGGCCCTTGCCCAGGCAGAATACTCCCAGATTGCAGTGGAATTGATTCAGATGTCCAACTTCCCTGAGAAGGAGGACCAGTATTACAATGCCATGGCAAGCAAGGCGGAATTTGAAGTGGAACTGATACGTTACGTAAGGGGAATCCAGGGCTCTGTATTCCCCTTTGGGCGTGATGAATATGTAATTTATGCCAACTCAGGCGTGGTGAAGGGCAAGAAAAATCATAAGGACCTGAGAACCCTTCAGGAGGAGGGAAAGAATTTGGGCCTGGTGGTGAACGCGGGTCTTGGCATGGGGGTGACGGCTTATCAGGCGGAGATGCATGCCAGGAAGGCACTGGAGTATTCCCTTGGAAAGGGAGAGGGAGGAATTTTCCAGATTGATGAGGATGAGAAGATCCAGGGGCCCCTGGGACTGGAGCAGCAGCTTCAGTACAGCATGATATCCTTTGACCCGAGAATCCAGACGATTTCCGAAAAAACAGGACTGAGCATGGAATCTATTTTAAAGATTCAGGCCATTGCGGATGTGAGGAAGAGCTACGTGTTTGACGCCTCGGAGCTGGCCGAATGCCTGGGCATCACAGTCAGGAGCGCCAGACGGATTCTCAGCAAGATTCAGGCAGCGGGCCTGGGAACAGTCTGCGCCAGGGAGAGCGCTGCCAAGGGCGGACGCCCCAGAGCTCTGGTGGAGCTGAAATTCGGACTCAGGGAAATGGAATAACACCTGTTCCGGTTGTCACTGCGCTGTATTTCTGATAAAATGGTTCCATGGAATTGACAATAGAACGAACTACAGAATCGGATACAGGAGAGAAAAACCAATGGACTACAAGATAATCGTACTGGACCTGGACGGAACGCTGACCAACCGTGATAAAATCATCACACCCAGAACAAAAGAGGCCCTGATGAAGGCTCAGGAAGCAGGAAACATTGTGGTGCTGGCATCAGGCCGTCCCACAGCAGGAGTGGAGCCTCTGGCAGGGGAGCTGGAGCTGTCCCGGTTCGGCAGTTATATCCTGTCTTACAACGGCGGGATGATAACCAACTGCAAGACAGGCGAAACCGTGTTTTCTTCCTTGCTGCCCGGGGAGTCCAACCGGAAAATCATCGGGCTGGCAGAGGAGCACAGGGTAGACATCCTTACATATGACGGAGGGGAAATCATCACCAACAATGCGGAATGCCCCTACGCCATTGCGGAGTCCAACATCAACCATCTTCCCCTGCGTCAGGTGGAGGACATGAAATCCTATGTGGATTTCCAGGTGCCCAAGTTTCTGATGCTGGATGACGGTGATTACCTGGTGACCGTGGAGCCTAAGGTAAAGGCCGCCATGGGGCGTGATTTCAGCGTGTACCGTTCCGAGCCTTATTTCCTGGAAATCATGCCAAAGGGAATTGATAAGGCACAGTCGCTGGCCCGTCTGCTGGAGGTAGTGGGGCTTGACCGTGAACAGATGATAGCCTGCGGCGACGGCTACAATGACCTGACCATGATTAAATACGCGGGCCTGGGTGTTGCTATGGAAAATGCAGTCCTTCCGGTGAGGCAGGCCGCTGATTATATTACTGCATCCAATAACCACGACGGTGTCGGACTGGTGGTTGAGAAATTTATGCTGTCCTGAAATGGGAGGGGAAAACAGAAGAAAAAATCCCCTTACAAAATCTCCGGCCATGTATGGACTTTCGGACTTTAATATGCTAAAATGAACAAGTATGGGGCTTATATGACCTGTAATCATTTTACAATACACATACGGTGGGGGAAGGCCGTATGAATTATAAGGAGAGAGAACCAGGACATGAACAAGAAAATCAAAACAGAAGCAGTGGACCATCTATTTGATGCCATACTGACCTTAAAGACTCCGGATGAATGTTATAAGTTTTTTGAGGATGTATGCACCATCAATGAACTGCTGTCGCTGTCCCAGCGCTATGAAGTGGCCAAAATGCTGCGGGAAGGCAAGACCTACCTGGAGATTGCGGAGAAGACAGGCGCATCCACAGCTACCATCAGCCGGGTAAACCGTTCGCTGAATTATGGCAGCGACGGATACGACATGGTATTCGCCAGGCTTACAGGGGGAACGCAGGCAGACAAAGGGGATAATGAAAGCTGAGTATGATAAAGGCTGTATTTAAAAAACGGATATTGCGGCAGGGATTTGCCGCGATATCCGTTTTTGGGTTTATGGAGTCATGAAACCTATTTTTTACGGGGAGCAGGAGCATCCTCCCGGAGCTGGTCCGCAATCATCTCAATCATCTGCGTCTTCAGATACACGTCAAAGGACAGCTCGCAGATAAAGGCAAAGAGCTTCAGGTATTCCCTGTCCTCATCGTCCACAGGCGCGTCCGAAAATGTATCCTGGGCCCGTTCAAACTTGGCTGCCACATCCGACTTCAGATTGTTCATCTCACCCTTTTCCAGAGTGAAGACCTCGTTATAGATGTCTTCCAGGGACAGCTGTGAGGTCTGTCCTGTGAAATGCTTGGACGTAATGGGGCGGAACAGTTCCTCGATATCGCTGAAGGACAGAAGGTTTTTAAAATAATATATGAACACAAGCATCAGCATGTGGTCCTTGGAGTACTTCTTCTTCACCGGAGGGGGAAGGAGGTTGTTCTTGGCGTAGTTGTTAATCATGGTTTTGGTCAGAACCTTATCACCCGGATGCCGCCTCATGTCTTTTAAATGGCTGTCCATGAAGGTGGTTACCTGGTCCATGTACAAATCAATATCAGGAATCTCGTCCGCCTTGACATGGGACAGGTTCCCCAGATAGGAAAACAGGTCCTGCAGACGTTCTTCATTTGTCTTCATCTATGTGTCACCTCTGTCATTCTTATCACATTACTATATCTATTATATAGTATTCAATACTAGATGACAAGGGGGAAATGAAATTCTGTATTGGACTCAGAAATAAAAGCCGGTATCAGCTGTAGGATGGTTAGGAACAGGGAGAGAGAAAAGAAAACGGAGAATAAAAGCGAAAAACAGGGAAGCCGTTGAGCTGGCGCCCATAATGCGCAGAAAGATACCCGGACATCCAAAAGGCAGGTCTTGCAGGATAGGATTCAGAATGGTATACTTAATAAACATAATTGGAGTTAAGAAGGCGGTACATAGTTTATGAGTATTTACGATTCATTGAATCCCATGCAGAAGGAGGCGGTCCTTCATACAGAAGGGCCTCTCCTTATTTTAGCTGGTGCAGGCTCCGGAAAGACCCGGGTGCTGACCCACAGGGTGGCGTACCTGATTGAGGAAAAGCAAGTGAACCCATGGAACATCCTGGCCATCACATTTACCAACAAGGCAGCCGGTGAGATGAGGGAAAGGGTGGACCAGCTGGTAGGCTTTGGGGCTGAGAGCATCTGGGTAAGCACCTTCCATTCCACCTGCGTGCGCATTCTGCGCAGACATATAGAGTATCTGGGATATACCACGAATTTTTCCATCTATGACAGCGATGACCAGAAGACGCTGATGAAGCAGGTGTTCAAGGCCATGGATGTGGATACCAAGCAGTTTAAGGAGCGCTCCGTACTGGGCACCATATCCTCGGCAAAGGACAAGCTCATCGGCCCGGAGGAATTTCTGCTGAATGCAGGTCAGGACTTCAGGCAGCGCAGGATTGGAGAGATATATAAGGAATACCAGAAGCGCCTGAAGAAGAACAATGCCCTGGACTTTGACGACCTCATTGTAAAGACCGTGGAGCTGTTCCAGAATAACAGCCAGGTCCTGAATTATTATCAGGAGAGGTTCAGGTATATTATGGTGGACGAGTATCAGGATACCAACCTGGCCCAGTTTAAGCTAATCAGCCTGCTGGCCTCCAGGTACAGGAACCTGTGCGTTGTGGGTGATGACGACCAGTCCATATACCGGTTCAGAGGGGCGGATATAGGGAATATACTGAGCTTTGAAGAGACATTTCCAGGGGCAAAGGTCATTAAGCTGGAGCAGAATTACCGTTCTACCCAGAACATACTGAATGCAGCCAACGGTGTCATACGCCACAACCGGGGACGTAAGGATAAGACCCTGTGGACTGCCAATGGCGAGGGGGATTTAATCCGCTTTAAACAGTTTGACACGGCCAGGGAGGAAGCTGACTTTGTGGCCAGGGAGATAAGGGACAGCAGCTATGCCTATCAGGACCAGGCCGTGCTCTACCGCACCAATGCCCAGTCGCGTCTTCTGGAGGAACGGTGTATATTTTACAATGTGCCTTACCGCCTGGTGGGAGGCGTGAATTTCTATCAGAGGAAGGAAATAAAGGATATCCTGGCCTATTTAAAGACCATAGCCAATGGCGTGGATGATTTGTCCGTGCTGCGCATTATCAATGTACCCAAGCGGGGAATCGGCGCAACCACCATGGGGAAGGTAACCATCTTTGCCTCTGAACATGGCATGAGCCTGTATGACGCTCTCAGGGAGGCACGGCAGATTCCGGGCATTGGAAAGGCTGCTGAGAAAATTACGAATTTCATAGGGCAGATGGAGAGCTTCCGGGCCAGGGCACAGTCAGAGGATTACACCATCCAGGATTTGATAGAGGGCATCATGGACGAGACAGGCTACCAGCAGGAGCTGGAGGCAGAGGGAGAGGTGGAGTCACAGACCAGGCTGGAGAACATAGAGGAACTGGTGAACAAGGCAGTGAGCTACGAGGAGGACAGCGAGCATCCTACCCTGGATGAATTCCTGGAGCAGGTGGCTCTGGTGGCTGATATAGACAACATGGATGAATCCGAGAACCGCGTAACCCTTATGACCCTGCACAGCGCCAAAGGTCTGGAGTTTCCCAAGGTGTATCTGGTGGGGCTGGAGGACGGGTTGTTTCCCAGCATGATGTCCATTAACTCTGATGACAAGACAGACATGGAGGAAGAGCGCCGTCTCTGCTATGTGGGTATCACAAGGGCCAAGAATGAGCTGGTGATTACCAGCGCCAGGCAGAGGATGGTCAACGGCGAGACCAGATACTGCAAACCCAGCCGCTTCATGGAGGAAGTGCCTGGTGAACTGCTGGATGAGGAGCGTCTGGAGCCGGTGCTGGGAAGCTTTGGCAGCCGCAACAATGCAGACAGTGCAGGCGGATTCGGCAAGTCCGGTATCTCCGGCGAGGCAGGTCTGCCGTGGAACCAGCCGGCCGGTGGAAGTGCCCGCACAAGCACCTTTGGAAAGGGTTACAATGCCTATGCATCCGGCACATCCCAGCCTTCATCCGGCCCCGGCGCCGGCAGGACAGGGGGAAATCCGGGATTTGGAAAGGCATTTACGGTGCAGAAGGCAGCCTCTCTGGATTACAGCGAGGGAGACCGGGTCAGACATATTAAATTCGGCGAGGGAACGGTGAAATCTATAAAGGACGGCGGCAAGGACTATGAAGTCACGGTGGTGTTTGACACCGCGGGACAGAAGAAGATGTTTGCATCCTTTGCAAAGCTGACAAAAGCCTGATGCAGGCCTGGCAGAAGGCACCGGTGCAGGTGATATCCGGTTGAAATGTTGCTCCGGCATATCGGATTTGTGTCTGGTTTGCATTTCCATTTAACTTCATTAAAACAATTGGAATTAAGACAATTGGATAAAATTTGAATAAATTGGGATAGTAAATCAAGAGCTTCCATGATATAATAATTAAAAAGTAAGCAAGAGGGCAGAGGTGCTTATATATAAGAAAGGACGTGGATAGAATGAACAGATTCGACAGAGACAGGTTTGACCAGATGGGAAAAGAGGCGTTAAGCCGTGTAGAAGAACTGATGAATTCCAGCAGAATCAATGAACTGCTTCACAAGAGAGAAGAGGACGAAAAGAAAAAGAACTGCATACTCTGGGTGCTGGCCATTATCGGTGCCGTGGCAGCTGTGGCCGGCATTGCATATGCTGTTTATCGTTTCTTTACTCCGGATTACCTGGAAGATTTTGAGGATGATTTCGACGATGACTTTGACGACGACTTCTTTGAGGATGAGGAGCCGGAGGAGAAGAAGACAGATAAGGCTGAATAGCAGTGGATGCAGGCCGGGTTATGTTGAATCCGGATTCAGCATCAGTTACGTTGATGGATAATATAACAGGATAGTTGTTGGGACCGCCGCGGATGTGGCGGTCCTTTTTGGGTCCGGCTTGATGTGAGCCCTATTGCATGATATAATGATACGGCAAAAGAGAACCATAAGAAAATGCCAATGCGGCAGACAGAACGGAGATATTTTATGAAAAAGGGCGATATTTACGAAGGAATAGTGGAGAAAATCGAATTCCCGAATAAGGGTATCCTGCATATAGACGGCGAGAGGGTGGTGGTGAAAAATGCCATACCTGGCCAGAAGATTCAGTGTGTTATCACCAAGCACAGAAAGGGAAAGTCCGAAGCCCGGACATTGGAGATACTGGAGCCTTCGCCGGTAGAACAGCCGGAGAAGGCCTGTCCTCATTTTGGGATATGCGGCGGCTGTATTTACCAGAGCCTGCCCTATGAAGAGCAATTGAATATTAAAAAGGAGCAGGTAAAATCCCTGTTGGACAGCGTGGTGGAGGACGGCACCTACGAATTTCAGGGAATCAAGGCCAGCCCAGCCCATCTGGGCTACCGCAATAAGATGGAATTTTCTTTTGGCGACGAGGTAAAGGATGGTCCATTGGCGTTGGGGATGCATAAGAGAGGAAGCTTTTACGATATTGTGACCACCCCGGAGTGCCGGATTGTGCACCCGGATTTTTGCAGAATACTGGTGGCAACCAAGGAGTATTTTGAGGAAATAGGAACCGCATTTTACAAGAAATTGCAGCACCAGGGGTATCTTCGCCATCTGCTGGTCCGCAGGGCGGTTAAGACAGGGGAGATTCTGGTAGACCTGGTGACCAGCACCCAGAGGGAGTATCTGGGCGGAAAGCCCGAGGAGGAGGTACTGTCAGCATGGAAGGAAAGGCTTTTAGGCCTTCCTCTGAAAGGCAGGCTGGCGGGAATCCTGCACACGGAGAATGATTCCCTGGCAGATGTGGTGCAGAGCGATGAGACCCATATCCTTTACGGACAGGACTACTTTTATGAGGAGCTGCTGGGACTGCGTTTCCGCATCTCGCCCTTTTCCTTTTTCCAGACCAATTCCCTGGGGGCAGAGGTTTTGTACGACACGGCCAGAGAATTTGTGGGGGACACAAAGGATAAGGTGGTATTCGACCTTTACAGCGGAACAGGAACCATTGCTCAGATACTGGCGCCTGTGGCCAGAAAGGTTGTGGGGGTGGAAATTGTAGAAGAAGCCGTCAGGGCGGCCCAGGTAAATGCTGAGCTCAATGGACTGGAGAACTGCCAGTTCCTGGCCGGGGATGTGCTGAAGGCGATTGATGATGTGGAAGATAAGCCGGATTTGATTGTGGTAGACCCGCCCAGGGATGGGATACATCCCAAGGCACTGGGAAAAATCATTGATTTTGGAGTGGACCGGATGGTGTATATATCCTGTAAGCCAACCAGTCTGGTGAGGGATTTGGTGGTGCTGCAGGAGAGAGGGTACCGGGTGGAGAAGGCTTGTGCGGTGGATATGTTTCCGGGGACTGGGAATGTCGAGGTGGTAATAATGATGCGGAATTGTGGTTTGAAGGGAAAATAGAGGGGTTAAACCACAAGATATAGTGGTTTTGGCGAAAAATCGAGGGAAAAATCGGGCAAAAAATGGCCGTTTTTGACCCCGATTTTTTGGCCTTTTCATAGATGTGAGACGAGTAAAAGAGGATATGGAGTGAAATTTCAGGTCAGCCAGATCAAAAAATGGCTGGCCTTTTTTAATAGAGTATCAAAAATAGAATCGGCTATGCGGAGGGATAGAGAGGGGAAATTAAATGTTTAAGATTTATTTGAGCCGGACAGTAAGCCCCGGTGTAGGTATCAGTTTGCCGGCTACAATTGAAGAAATGAGAGAAGCCTATTCTCTTCTGAATGGAACGGATACAGTTCCGTTGGAAACCGCTACCGCCTATGTGGAATCGTCCATTCCAAATCTGCGCCAGTACCTGTATGAGGTCCCGGTGACAGAAAAAAGATTGGAGGAACTGAACTACCTGGCCTATCGTGTGAAATGGATGGACAGCCAGGATGAGGCGGTATTCGGAACCGTGATTGAGATGATGAAACCGGAGACACTCCATGATATGATCAATCTTTCCTGCAACATGGATAAATTCAGATATCTGCCGGGGGTGACAACAGAAGCAAAATTAGGAGAATATTTGCTGAAGAGAAACGCTGATATGACTATGGAGGAGCAGCCAGCCAGATTTGATTATGAAGGGATTGGAAAAGATTATATAAAAAAACACGGTGGTATGTTTCATGCATTTGGCTATACCAGCGGGATTCAAGAAGAGCTGGAGCCCATCTATAGAGGGAATGAGTTACCAGATCCGGATTTCAAACAGACTTGTAGTTTTAAAGTATGGATCTATAAAGGGAATCCTTATGATAACTATACATTGAGCCTTCCGGCAACCGAAAGCAAAATGGATGCGCTCAAGAGCGCTATGGGAATTTCAAACTGGAGCGAATGTAAACAGTTAGCCATCCAGTGCAGAGTGCCAACGCTGTGGGATTGGCTGCCGGAGTATGGTTCCATAGAAGAGTTGAATGATTTGGTGACTGAGCATTGTCAGAGCATGGAGAATCAGCAGGCGCCAGTATTGGAGATGTAAATGAAAAGGTCATAGAATAAAAAATCCAGGTCAGCCAGATTAGAAAATGGCTGGCCTTTTTAAATAGATTATAAAAAATGAAGGAGGAATTTCATGCAGATCACAACCGATGAGTTACGCAGAATGACAAATCAGGAAGGTCTGATTCTCCAGGGCTGCGGAGGGGATGCGCAGGAGTGGATAGACGGAATCAACGAACTGTTAACACAGGAAGGCATTTTATTGGAGGGGACAGAGTTTAAGCATGTGAAGTCATTTTGCCATGAGGGATTGACCAACCTGCTGTTTCCGTTTGAGGGTGTGAAACTCGATCTTGGAAAGCTGGCGATATGGAGAATTAAGAGCCATGAGACGTTTGGGGGTACTTGGCTGTCTGATTATGTTCCGAACCGGTTGGGAGGTTTTCTGGACGAGGCGCCTGCACAAAAGACAGAGGAGATTCAACAGCCGGGTGAACACCCGTCTCATTCTGCATGGGAAGGCGAGGAAGCTGGTCTGGGCGGGATGTCGATGAAGCAGTGAATAGGTGGTTAATTAATCGGAATCCACACAGTCAATACATCAAGAGGGATAGTGAATTATAAATTGAAAGATTATACAGTGAACACAGCCATAACCTTTCATACCGGCTTTGATGACAGGGAGAATAACTGCCTGATGTATGAAGGGATGAAGGAAAAGATTAAACATGATATCCAGACCGCATTCTTAAATGATGAGAGCCTTAAGGGTTATATCACCAGCGATCTGACGCTGCGGTTTCTGGACGGCTACAAGGTACGGGTGGAGTATGAGTTTTCCTGTTACGATGAGAATAAACAGGAGGCGGAAGGATTTTCCAACTACTGTGTAAAAGGAGTCCAGAGCAGACTGGAAGAACTGGGGTACCGTATGGAGAGTATCAGTTCAAAAGCAGAAGAGATGGATATGGGGTGGCTGGATGAATTGGAATCCATGGTATTCCGTTAGAGAGAAGAGCTGGAAATTTAATCAGCCGGACTTTGGTAGGAACGTGTTGACGGCTGGTGAGACCGTGGAACCGCAGTTATGTCTTTTTAAATAAGGGCATAGCTGCTTTTTTTGTGTCAAAATTCCACTGATTTGAAAGAAAGGACTGAGAATCATGACTGTAAGATTTATGAAAGGGACGTCAATCGCAGAGCTGGAGCGGGAAATGCAGCAGGTGCCAGGGTTCAGGCCACGTAAAAGCGGAATCATCCGGAGCCGGCAGGCTGGAGAGACAGCGGGGATTGGAAGCTGCCGGTATGTCAATGTGTGGAGAGCAGAAAAAGAACAGGGTAGGGACGGCCATCTGTATACCGCAGCGGATGAGGAAATGCCTTCTGCATTCTATCAGATTTTACTCAGACTGTTGACAGAGGAGCTACCGGGATCAGCCCTGACGGTCCGGGTAGGGAAGCTCCGGGAGGAAGGGGAGAAAGGGATTATGTTTTTTAAAAGTGAGGAACACAGGCGGCGGTTTCGGGCGCTCATGCGCTGCGGTTTATATCCGGGGCTTGTGACGGAACCGGGATTCGCTGCCGCCGTGTTTCTATTGAGCAGCGAGGAGAGGCTTTGGGAAAAGGCCGGGCCATTTGTGCAGGAGCGGACGATTGACTACAGCCGATTCCGCCTTCGCGGGGCTGATTTGGACAGCTATGCAACGTTCTGTGTGGCAAAGGAATTATGTACTGGAAAACCTTATGTGTCTTTATCAGAGTTAGGGGATCCGGAGTTGTTCCATGACGGGCTGTTGCGTCTGATTATCCATGCGATCTTAATCAGCCGGCATGGAATAGGGACTGTCTTAAATGAGGAGGAAGTGGAATGTTAGAAATCCGGATTGGCTATGGGGATATGGTTTCAGAGCTGATGAGAATTCCTATGTCGGCTTCAGACTTTGAGGCTGCAAAAAAGATACTGGACGAGGGGAAAGCCGGGAATCAGACGGTGACGGTCCGTTCTCTGGTTTCACCGGTTCAGCCACTGTCAGAGATGATTACAGGGATGGATTACGGAGATGAGATGATGCGGAAGGAACTGGACTTCCTGGATTTGCGGCTGCGGCATATGACAAGGAAAGAACAGGACATTTTTTCTGTGGCGCTTAAATTGGAAGCGCCCGGAACGCTGAAGGAGATCATCAATCTTTCCTTTAACCTGGATTTCTATGATCTGTTGGAGGATATCAGTGATCCGGGGCGAATTGCGGCAGAGCTATTACGCAGGGGGAAACAGATTGAGATACCAGAGGTACTGTATCCTATGCTGGATTTTGGACGGATCCGAGATTCCTATTTTGCAGACCACAGAGGGGATTACTGTCCAAGTGGTCTGGTTCTAAAGCGTGAGGATACTGTTTATAAAGAAGTGTATCAGAACTACCTTCCGGATCCGGGATATGATAAAAATTCGCTATTTCTGCTTCATCTGCGCCGCCCCTCGCAAAATGGAATGGTAAACGTTTCTCTGGCAATCCCGGCAGATAAAGAAAAAATGGAACTGGCCAAAAAGGAACTGGGGATACTGGAGTTTTCCGAATGCCAATGGAATCAGTACGGAGGACCGCTTGATGAACTGCGTCATTATCTTCCGGTAGGGAGTGAGATAGAAGAACTGAACCGGTTTGCCTGGTTTTTAAAAGAAAAGGTGTTGGACGGCACGGAACAGATCGTGGAAAAGCTGAAAGCGGTGTTAACCGCGGAATGCCCCCGCAGCCTGGATGAGGCCACGGATGTTTTAAGTGACCTGGATCATTATCAGATCCTTTCAGAATTTAGAACACCAGAAGACTATGCCAGATGGCGGATGAAAGATGACGGTTCGCTGTATGTTTCCCGGTTTTGTGAAGCATACCTGGATTGGAACAGTCTGGGAAAGGCGCTGATGAAGCGGGATGGAACCAGGTGGTCGGAACAGGGAACCGTGCTGTGTGATGAGTGGCATTGCAATGAACTGTGCGAGAACGATTCCATTATCAGACTATACAGTCCACTGTTGGCAGAATTGGTGGATGAAGATGAGTATTCCTCTTCTCTTTCCTCTGTTGGATTGATTTCTTATGAGGAGGATATCCGGGAGGCGATTGCCGCAGATGATATCTTAAAAACAGAAAAAGGACTTGGAGAGTACCTGGATAATCAACTTTTAAAACAAAGGGTAATCAGTATGCGCCCAACCGTAGAACGTTATCAATATAATCTTTGGGGTGTGCTGGAAATCAAGAGCCATGGGGAGTTGAATCCAGAAGAACTGGAGGTCCTCAAACGGGAATGGGTCGGACAAGCTTGTGATGGCTGGGGAGAATGTTTTTCACAGGAAGGCATCGAGTGTGAGTCGGATTGTGATCTGTATGTCTATTTTGGCCATTCTAAATTTCGTGTACAGACGGAACAGGAGCTGAAGGGGATTGTCTCGGAGCAGGAACTGACAGGCATGGAGGGGATGGGCGGCATCTCATAAAAAGAAGGGAAGGAGCCAGTCGACAGCTGTGAAACGATAAATCTGAAAGAGGAGGTGAGGGAGATGGATGTATTATGAACGTGTCCGCAGCGATTTGCAGCAGGCAGAAAGGACGATCATCATAGCATTGCGATCAAATATAGATTTAGAGACAGAAAAGAGAGCTCTGGAGGAATCGCTTAATCTGGTACAGGAGGTAGCGGAGAAATGCCGCTTGGTGCAAGCTGAGTCTGTCCAGAAGACATTTTCGCAGGGAATGAGCATGGAGTGAACCATGCAAGAGGAAGAGGGAGAAAAGGAAAGGAGGATGAGAGGTATGAGTAAACCCATGAAGGTATGGATCTATGCCTTCCAGTTTGAGGAAGATCCTGCTTATCAGGGAAGTGTTCTTTCTCTGCCGGCTCACCAGGAGGCGGTAAAGGATGCGTTTCAGAGGGCCAGACTAAAGGAGGGGGAGCCTTATCTTTTGGACCGCGGAGGGTACTGGCCGGGTTTTATCGAATCGGTTCTGGAGCGCTACAATCATACACTGGAGGAATTAAATCTGTTAGCTTATAAGCTGTCACAAATGACAGAGCGGCAGATTGAAGTTTATGAAGGGGTTTTAAAGGTTCTTCCGGAGCAAAATATGAAGCAGGTTATCAATGGTCTGTATAACCTGGAGCGGTTTGAATTCCTCCCAGGGATCCGATGTGACAGTGATATCGGGGAAATGACCATTGAAAATGATCTGGATCCACTGTTAAAGGAGCTGCCAGGAGACATTTACCCGCTTTTAGATACTGAAAAGGTTGGAGCATATGTAAGAGAAACGGAAAACGGCGTGTTTACATCCAGGGGCTACTGCTACCGTGTTTCAGATCAGTGGCAGGAAGTCTATGACGGGAAGCAGCTTCCGGAACAGGTAGAGATTCACCAATCTCTGTTTTCTCTGTACCTTGTCCCAGAGGCAACGAACCCGGAAGATTTAGGAGTGGGAGTTTGGTTGGAACTTCCGTATGATGAAGCGACAAAAGTCCAGGTGTTCGAGAGTTTGGGACTGGAATCATTCAAGTATTGTAGGATTGCCAAAGTGCGTTCTGCTGCTCCGCTTTTTGAGCAGTTAACAGGGCAAGATCATGACATAGAACGGTGGAACTACCTGGCGGTGAAGGTAACGTCCATGACGGAGAAGGAGCTGCTGAAATACAAAGCAGTGGCTGAGTTTGAAAGCTGTTCCAGTTTAGAGCAGGCTACTGAGCTGACAGATAGGTTGGCTCAGTATGCGTTTGATCCGGCACAGGTGACTTATGCCACCTACGGCAGGGAATGTCTGGAGCAGATGGGAGCAGACCTGGAGGCACAGGCATTTCGGAGGTTTGACTTTGAAGGTTATGGGAAAGAACTGTATGTCCAGACCGGAAGGAAGCTCACAGCCTATGGGGCGGTCTCAAAGGAGCCCGACCTGGTGGAAGTTCAATCGGAGGACCATGCCATGATGACGCAGGAAATGGGATAGAGGAGGCGAGGTAGTATCAACAGTTTTATATCCTGGGTGGGGGGCAAAAAGGCGCTGCGGAACACGGTGTATGAATTGTCTCCGGCCAGTTTTGAACGCTATATTGAGGTGTTCGGAGGCGGCGGCTGGGTGCTGTTCGGGAGACCGCCGGATCCAAAGGTGATGGAGGTCTATAATGATTTCAATTCCAACCTGACCAATCTATATGCCTGTGTGAAGAACCACACCATGGAGTTTTTGCGCCAGCTGGGATTCCTGCCTTTAAACGGAAGGGACGAATTCCTTGTGCTGCGAAGGTTTTTAGAGGGACAGGAGTTTGCAGGAACTTTTCTTGCACAGGAATTGGAGCTGGCAAGGCATAACCTGCCGCCCCTGGAGTTCGAGGAACTGCGTTCCCTCTTTCTGGAACGCGCAGAGCCGGGGGATGTCCAGAGGGCGGCGGCATTCTACAAAGTAATCCGGTACAGCTATGGAAGCGGCTGCACATCCTTTGGCTGTCAGCCCTTTGATGTGAGAAAGACCTTCCACCTGATCTGGCAGGCGGCGGACCGGCTGGCGAATACGGTCATCGAGAATAAAGACTTTGAGGCGCTCATCCGGCAGTACGACCGGGAGAACGCCTTTCTTTATTGCGATCCGCCTTATTTTATGACGGAGGATCACTATGAGGTGGAGTTCCCGAGGCAGAACCATGTGAGGCTTCGGGAAACTCTGGCAGGCTGCCAGGGAAAATGGATGGTCAGCTATAACGATTGCGACTATATCCGGGGACTGTACGAGGGCTGCCACATCACGGCGGTCAGCCGGATCAATAACCTGGCCCAGCGCTATGACCGTGGGTGTGAATTCCCGGAGGTAATCATTACCAACTATGATCCCCAGGAGCGGAAGAAATGGGGCCCACAGCAGATGAACCTGTTTTCTGCCGGGCTGTTGGGAGGTGAGACGGAAGATGGAAGGAATTGAGAAACTCTGGTGGGCAAAGCATCGGCTGGAGGAACAGACAGAAGGAAAACAGCGCCTGATTATTGGAGCTGGAGGACACCTCTTCGTGAAGGTAGATGACAGCTGTCTGGCGGCTTGTTACTTTGCCATGGTCAGGAATCAGAAAACCGGGCAGTATCACGCGGACGTAAAGGGCTATTTGCGGACGTTCAGCGGGTACTGCAATGGAACACGGCTGGAACAACTGTCGGAGGAAATAAGCGGGCTGGCGGCGCTTGTGAAGGAACTGGAGGCCGCGCAGCTTAGTGTGAGTGAAGAGGAACTTTGCCGGTTCTGTTATGAGTTGGAAATACAGGAAACAGCAGAAGGAGAGGAAAGGGAGGCGTGATGAGAAACGTGAAAATCAATGGAAGAGTGGCGGAGGATGGAAGCATCATCCTGCCGCCAGGTGTATTGGAAAGCATGTGCCTGCCCCCGGGGAATCTGGTAACGCTGGAGTTTGCCCCCACCAGTCCGGTAAAAGAAGCTAACGGCTATGGGCCGCGGTTTCAGGTGGAAACGGGGATCTGTGAGACGGATATCATTGCCGATGAGGAGGAAGCAGCGTTAGTAGTCCCTCATGATTTACTGAACGATGCCCATATCCCAATGGATGCAGGGCTGGTGGTGCAGACGATTCCGGGGGCGATTTTAATCGGTGATACGGATCCCATGGCGGCGGTCCAGGCGCCGCTTCTGGAGATCCTGTCCCTGTTTGGGATATCTGCGGAGGAAGCGTACAAGACAATCGAAGAAGGAGGGTACTACGATGAGTAAGCTGGTATATAAGGTGATGGACAGTAAGGGAAGAGTGTTAATTCCGCGGGAACTGCGTCTGGCGGCCGGTATGTGCGGCGGGGATATCCTGGCCCTTCAGCTCCAGGATGGAAAGGTATCCGTGCGTAAGGTAGAAATCGTGGAGGTGGGGGACCAGTCACCGGAAGCAGTAGAAGCCTACGTCCGCGCCGCCATTAAAACCATGCCAGATGCGGTCCGCTTAAGCCTGATTTCAGACCTGTCCGGGCTGGTACGGGAGAAAGAGGAATACCATGTCGGATAGTCGGATTTATGCAGACAGGGATTGTGTGGAGACAGGAAGTGGCTGTTCTCTGAAGGGGAAGGTGATTGTCCTGAAAGAATCTGCCCAGGAGGCTGGCTTTGGCCGGCAACTTTATTACTGCACAGGCGGGAAAGGAGCCAATGCGAATGCCCTGGGAAAGTCTGTGTTTCTGGTGAATTTAAAGAACGGAGAGTTTGAACGCTGCATTCGGGATCATGTGCTTGGGGTGTTAAAGCCGGAATTGCTGCCGGATGAGGAGAAGCTGCAGCTTTCCCAGATCCGCCCACTTGGAGCCCTGCCTTTGGAGAACCATGAACCCCAGTACAGCGGATACAGCTTTCTGGAGGATGGAAGGTATGCGGCCGGGGTGTGGCTCTGCAATGAAAAGGAAGCCATGGAATATGTGGAAATGCAAAAATCCTATCAGCACCGGATCATGCTCTGTGACCGGAATGATTTCTGTGTTTGGGAGGTGCGGGATGGCAGGCAGGTTTACCCCACACAGGAAGAGTTGGATCAAATGCGCCAGGGATTGGAAGGCAGTCCGGGACCAATGCAGATGTAAGAAGAGAATTGCGATTTAGCACACTGAGCGGCCCATGGTTTTGCCAGGTCTGCTGCATGTTCTTATCCAATGTTTGTTGGTTTTTGTGAATCGCTTTCCGGCGTACAGCATGGTATGGTGTTGAGTTGATACAGTAGGTAGAAGTAGGAAAGTGAGGGCAGCGGATGTCTAAATACGTGGACAAAATGAACCTTCCCCAGTACCGGTTTTACAACCACATGGTGGGGGAAGGGGAGGAGCGGAAAGAACTAGTCAGCGACCTGTTGACAGCGGAAATGATACTGGAGAGGGGGAGCAAGAAAGAGCGCAGCCAGGCGTTAATAACGCTGGCAACCAAGAAAAAACGTCTGGCGGATTTTATTTACAGCCAGGAGGAGGACCGAAAACGCTGTCTGAAGGATCTGACAGGGCGGGACATGAAGCAGTTTCGGAAGCGCCTGGACCATTATCTGGATATGCTGCTCATGATCCCATTTTTTCAAGGACAGTCAGAGAAGAAACGGCGGTATGTGGATGAGAAGTCTGCCTCATCCATCCTGCCGGAGCAGAGAAGCCGACATTTTCAATACGATAGGGAGAAGGGAAAATATTATACCGAATATGACTGTGTTCCCAAGCTTCTGCTGATCAATGAGCGGCTCTATGAAGAATACGGTTACTATGAGATGACCCAAACAGATAAGGAGAGCCTGAACCGGCTGGTGGCAGATGATGTGCATTATATTATTAACATACAGGGAAGCAGTGGCGTAGATTGTGCCTATCTGGTAGAGAAGGATGAAGATCTCTGTATTAAAATCCTAGACCGGTTGAAGGGGAGCAGGAAAATTCCCATTGAAAACCTGGTCGGAAAGACGGACGGTGTGACGGCGGTGTTCTTAAGTCTCCTGGATTATTTGCAGGAAATGGAACTGGCAGAGCAGAGACGGCGCAAGTATCTGGAGGAGCATCCCAGAAAGTCGGAGTATGCAGGAAAGGCGATTCAAAGTCAGCGGTTTGTAGACAAAAACAGTATCAAGGTGTTCGATATGAAACAGGAAGGAGCAGCCCCGGATTCCATCGGAGCTGTCTATTTTTTTAGCAAGAAGAACAGCGGAAGAGGCGGATTTAGGAGAACGGGGTATGAAATGCTGCCTCACACCAGGAGAGGACATTACCGGAAATACAAAGACGGAAAAACCATCTATGTGAAAGCAGCCATTATCCACAAGGAGAAATATGAAGGGATCCAGTCAGCCCACCGGATGAACCAATCGGGAGGGAAAAACAGGATGGAACAGGAGGAGAGCGGTACCGCTCTTTCACAAGGCATGAGTCTGTAACTGTTAGGAGGAACTTGAGATGTGGCATGGTTTTTGAGCCAGGGACGCTGCAAATGGGAGTAATAACGCTTGGGAAAGACGCCGTTGGCAGTAAAGAAGTGATTGAAACAACAAGAAGGGAGTGAATGCCCATGCGTGGGATTCGGGTGGAAAACGGGAGGATTTTATACTTTGGAAACCCAGCCGGATATGTTGCCGGGAGCCAGGCGGTGGTGGACCCGATCTTTAAGGGAAAGGAACTGGAAGCCTATCTGGAACGGCAGGGCGGGATTGAAGCCGTGGTATGGAAGGGCGGCGTATACGATCGGCTGATGAATGGACAGGCAGAGACTCAGGGCTGTGAACCCTTGAAGAACTGCCGGATCTGGCAGTTGAAGTCCGATGTCAATATCCATATGAAATTCATTGGCTATGATACGCTGGTTACGAGATTCGGAGAACCGGCCCCACAGAATTACCACATGGTCTATGACGGGGAAATAGAGACCAATGAGTTGGATAGGATCTACGAGAAATTTGATGGAGGGCAGGAGGTTCCAGGCTATACGGGACATTCCCTCTCGGTGTCAGATGTGATTGAGCTATACGATGAGGACACCAGTGAATTCTATTACGTGGACTATAGGGATTTTAAACCGGTTGCATTTGGGGGACCGGAACCGATCCAGTCCCAGGTGCTTCAGTTGTAAAGATGGAAATCAGGCAGCGAAAGGCTGCCTTTTATCATGAGAGGAGGATTAATTTATGAGAGCAGGATTTGAGCGTGTAAAACGTGCGGCAGAGTGGAACATGTGTAAAGTACGGGCAGTCATTGCAGACCGTTCCGGTGAAAATTTCATCGATAGTGCTATCAAAATCTTGATGGCTGTGGTGATCGGTGCTTTGCTGCTGGCGGGTCTGTACGCATTATTCTCTGAAAATGTGTTACCCACGTTGTCCCGGCGCATTACCGAGATGTTCAACTATGCAGGCTGACAAAAAACGCAGAAAGATAAAGAAAGAAGGAGGAACTTTATATGCCTACTGTAGACGTAAGGATTACATCCATGTACCCGCCAGGAGAGGCGGGAAGTATCCGGGGATATGCATCCGCTACCATCGACAGTTGTATTGGAATCCGGGGGATCAAAGTAGTGGATGGAGGAGAGCGTGGACTCTTTGTTTCCATGCCCAGCCGGAAGACAACGGAAGGATATAAGGAAGTGTGTTTCCCGGTAACGGCAGAGTTCCGGGAACAGCTTCACAATGCAGTGTTATCGGCCTATCAGCAGGCGCTGGAGCAGTCTGTTGCCCAGCAGACTGGCACTACTCAGGCGGATGCGGCGGAACAGGCCGGGGAACAGCCGAGCCTACAGATGTAGGGTGCAGGGAGTTCTGTTTCTCTATCTGTTGCTGGCCGCTGCCTTTGTGGATCTGAAACGGCGGGAGATTCCGGACTGGGTGAGCGGCGGCATCGCCGCCCTCTTCCTTATGCACGCTCAACCGGAATGTCTGTTGGGGCTTATTCCAGCGCTGTTTTTCCTGGTAGCGGCAGTAAAAGGGGGAATCGGCGGCGGAGATGTGAAGCTGGCTGCAGCTTGCGGCCTTGTGCTGGGACTGCCGGGTGCCTTGATGGGAATGGTAGTAGGATTAATGCTTCAGCTTCTGTTTCATATGTGCTCAAAGTGCGTGTTGCTGTTTTTCAGAAAGCAGGTAAGCTCTGCGTATCCAATGGCTCCATTCCTGGCGATTGGATACGCTGCCGCCTATTATATTTAGGAGGAGTTGGAAAATGAAGAAGAGGGTTCTTAGGTTGTTTGTACTGATTGGCTGTGTGAGTGTTTTCTGTTTTCGGTTCAGAAAAAAGGCAGATTTATCTGCAGTAAGGTAAGGAGAATCAATATGGAAATTGAGAGAGCCAATGCATTCACCATGTATTATGAACCGTTTGAACTGGAGGAGAAGGCAGATGGCCCTGTAATATCCGAGACAGCTGAATTTTGTATGGTCCAAGGATAGAGAAGAAGGGAGAGAGATATGAATTTCTTTAAGAACAGAACCGTGATCGGCTTACTTTGCATTGTACTGTCCCTGGTGATCTGCTTTGCAATCACGCCGATGTTTAACCGGACGATCAGCGAGAAAACAGAGATTGTCCGGGTCACAAAAAACATCTGGATTGGGGATGAGATCACAAAGGATATGGTGAAATCCGTGGAGGTGGGAGCTTACAACCTGCCGGAGTCTGTTGTGCACAATCTGGATGAAGTGATTGGCAAGTATGCATCGGCGGATATGGCTCCTGGTGACTATATCGTCCGTTCCAAGGTGGCGGAGGAACCGGCAGCGGAGAATGCATATCTTTATAATCTGAATGGGGAAAAGCAGGCCATTTCTGTCAGTGTGAAGGCCTTTGCCAATGGGTTATCCGGAAAACTGATCAGTGGTGACATTGTATCTGTGATTGCGCCGGATTTTAGAAAGCAGGGTTCTACAATTATTCCGCCGGAGCTGCAGTATGTGGAGGTTATTGCAGTAACGGCAAACAGCGGATATGACGCCAATACCGGGGAACGGGGCGATGAGGAGACGGAGAAAGAACTGCCGGGAACCGTGACCCTTTTGGTTACACCGGAGCAGGGAAAGGTTCTTGCGGAACTGGAGGCGGAAGGGAAGTTGCATTTATCCCTGGTGTACCGGGGGACAAAGGAAAATGCCCGGAAGTTTGTGGAGGCCCAGGAAATCATACTGGAAGAACTATATCCGCCAGAGGGTGAGGGAACGGAAGAGAATACGGAGAAGGAAAGCGGAAACGAAGAAACAGAAACAGTAGAAGAAGCCGGTGGAGAAACAGTACAGGGAGAGGAGACAGGGGCAACCGCAGAAAGCGAGAGCGGGGTGGAGTAAATGCTGAATTTCAAAAAAGGAAGTATTTTCGACCGCTCGGCAAAGGCGCAGGAGGACTTCGTGGATGAGCCGGGGAATCAGATCCTGGCGGTCTGGGGGAGTCCGGGAAGCGGTAAATCCACAGTGGCTGTGAAGCTGGCAAGGTACCTGGCTGGAAAGAAGCGGAACGTGGTCCTCCTGACCTGTGATATGACGGCTCCCATGCTGCCCTGTATCTGCCCTCCGGCAGACCTTGAATGTGAACATTCCCTGGGGAGTGTGCTGGCGGCAGCCCAGGTGACACAATCCTTGGTCCGCCACAATCTGATTACCCATAAAAAGTATGACTACCTGACCCTGATGGGGATGCTGCGGGGAGAGAATGAATATACCTATCCGCCTTACAACGCGAAGCAGGCAACAGAGCTGATTACGTGTCTACGGGAAATGGCCCCTTATGTGATCATCGACTGTGGAAGCTACATTGCCAATGATATCCTGTCGGCCATTGCTCTGATGGAGGCCGATGCGGTTCTCCGCTTGGTAAACTGCGATTTGAAGAGTATCAGCTACCTTTCCAGCCAGCTGCCCCTGCTGCGGGACAACAAATGGGATGCGGATAAACAGTACAAGGTAGCCAGCAACATCAAGCTCAACGAGGCCAGCGAACATGTGGAGCAGGTGCTTGGAAGCGTGACATTTAAGCTGCCGTATTGTGCGGAACTGGCGGCGCAGAGTCTGGCCGGGGATCTTCTGGCGGATCTATCCTTGCGGGAGAGTAAAGGGTTCCGAAAGGCGATTGAAGCAATCAGCAGGGAGGTGTTTGGATGTTAGGGGAAAAGCGCTCCGGGGATATATTTGGGCCGGGATCAAAGCAGGAAGTTGGTGTACCGGCAGCAATGGCAGAAGTGGCTGGTGATGATCAGGAAGTAGAACTGCAGAAATATAGTGATTCCAAGAGACGCGAAATAGAATACAAGGACAAATCAGAACAGAGAGAAAAAAGCGAGGCAGTTGTGCCAGAAAAACAGCCTGCCCCGGGTGAAATGGAGCCAGAGGAATCAGATGATATAGAGGAGCCAGGAGATGATAGGGGACCTCTTCTTTCCGAGGTACGGGCTCCGCTCGCCCACAACCTGTTCTTTTCTCCAGAAGGAGAAGGCCGGGAATTTACGGATGTTTTAAAAGAAGTGCAGGAGTACATTTCCAGCAAATATTCCACGCTGATCATTGACCAGGGAAGCGAGGACGTGAAGGATCAGATTAAGCGCTATATCACCAAGTATGTGCAGGACTACCGGATTGCAGTAAAGGGAATGGACCGTCAGGACCTGGTGGATACCATTTATACTGAAATGGCGGAGTTCTCCTTCCTCACCAAGTATGTGTATGGGACAGGGATTGAGGAGATTGACGTCAACAGCTGGCGGGATATCGAAGTCCAGTATTCCGGAGGCGTTACGAAGAAACTGACCGAGCGTTTTGAGAGTCCTCAGCACGCAATCAATGTGATCCGCCGTATGCTCCATACGTCCGGCATGGTTCTGGACAATGCCAGCCCGGCAGTGCTGGGGCATCTATCCAAAAACATCCGAATTGCAGCCATGAAAACGCCGCTGGTGGATGAGGACGTAGGGATTGCAGCCTCAATCCGTATTGTAAATCCACAATCCATGAAGCAGGAAGATTTTATAAACGGGGGAACGGCCACCCAGCCGATGATGGACTTTTTGACCGAGTGTCTGCGATATGGGATATCCATCTGTGTGGCAGGGGCGACAAGTTCTGGGAAGACAACACTGCTCGGATGGCTTTTGACCACCATACCGGATAACAAGCGAATTTACACCATTGAGAGCGGTTCCAGGGAGCTGGCTCTGGTGCGCGAGAAGGAAGGTGTGGTAACGAATTCCGTCATCCATACCCTGACCCGGGACAGTGAGAATGAGCGCCAGAGGGTGGATCAGATTGCCCTGCTGGACATGGCGCTGCGGTTTAACCCGAATATTATTGTGGTGGGGGAAATGCGCGGGCCGGAGGCCAATGCGGCTCAGGAGGCGGCCAGGACCGGCGTGGCGGTGGTAACCACCATCCATTCCAACAGCTGTGAAGCCACATACCGGCGTATGGTGTCCCTGTGCAAACGTGCGGTGGATATGAGCGATGAGACTCTCCTATCCTATGTGACGGAGGCCTATCCAATCGTGGCATTCTGTAAACAGCTGGAAAACCGGGAACGGCGTCTGATGGAAATCCAAGAGTGTGAAATCCGTCTGGATGGAACCAGAAGCTACCGGCCGCTGTTCCAGTACAAGATCACGGAAAACCGGGTGGAAGACGGGAAATTCATCATTGAAGGTCACCATGAGCAGGTACATGCCATATCGGACGGGCTGGCGAAACGGCTGTTGGAGAACGGGATGCCGGGCGAGACGCTGAAACGATTGAGGGGAGGTGTGAATGTATGACATTGATGCAGCTTTTGGCCTGTGCCGGTATGATAACCGGCGCTTTTTTGATTCTGGGATTAAAACCGATGGAATTTACAGACGGCCTGTTTGGTTTTCTGATGCAAAAGCCCAGGACGATAAAGGAGGAAATCAACGAGGCCACCAGCCGGAAGAAGCCGGGGGTGTTTCGCAGGGAAATCCGCACAGCTCAGGAGATCCTGGCTATGACGGGCCGGGAAAGCCGTTTTTCCATGATTTGTGCAGCCAGCCTGTCCTTGTTCTGTCTTGGCGGCTCCCTGGCAATCCTGATGGGGAATTATTTTCTGGCCCCGGTCCTGGCGGTGGGCTTCCTGTTCTTCCCCTTCTGGTATGTGCGGCTGACGGCCGGCCATTACAAGAAGAACGTGGCGGCGGAGCTGGAGACCGCCCTGTCTATCATTACTACAGCGTATTTGAGAAATGAGGATATCCTGACTGCGGTGGAGGAAAACCTGCACTATTTAAATCCGCCGGTTCGCAACGTGTTCCAGGAATTTTCGACCCAGGTGCGGATGGTGAATCCTGATGTGGAAGCCGGGCTGCAGGCACTGAGAGGGCGGATTGAGAACGATGTGTTCGAGGAGTGGTGTAATGCACTGTGTGACTGTCAGTATGACCGTAGCTTAAAGACCACGCTGACGCCGATTGTGAGCAAGTTATCAGATATGCGGATCGTGAATGCGGAGCTGGAGCTGTTGGTGACGGAACCCAGGAAGGAATTTATTACCATGGTGATCCTTGTCATTGGAAATATCCCGTTAATGTATTTCTTAAACCGAAGCTGGTATGAGACTCTGATGTTTTCTTATGTGGGACAGATCATCCTGGCAGTATCAGCGGCTCTTATCTTTGTCAGCACGGCATGTGTGATCCGTCTGACTAAGCCGCTGGAATACAGGAGGTGACGGGGATGATTGGATTACTGGTTTGCTTTGGCGGACTGCTGGCTGCCGGATTATTTTTCTTGGCAGCGGACTTGCTCCGGCTGCCGTATTTAAAGACATCGAAGGCAATGATTAATACAGGGAGGGAAAACAGAAGGGCAGCAAAGAGCATGGAAACGTACTTCCTTTCCCTGGCAGTGAAGCTGGCGCCTTATATCCACATGGATGAATATAAACGGGGACGGCAGAAGAATATTCTGAAGGCCAGCGGGCTGAACATGGAGCCAGAGGTATATCAGGCTTATGTTATTTCCAAGGCAGGACTTGTGCTGCTGGGAGTCATTCCCTGTCTGCTGGTCTTTCCGCTGCTGGCTGTGATTGATGTGATTCTGGCGGTGATGGTGTATTTCAAGGAACAGGAGCGGGCGGATGATCTGCTGGCGAAGAAGAGGGGAGAGCTGGAAGGCGAGCTGCCCCGATTTGTGTCAACCATTGAGCAGGAACTGAAGAACAGCCGGGATGTGCTGTCCATTGTGGAGAACTATAAAAAGAACGCCGGGGAAGAATTCGCCAATGAATTGGAAATCCTGGCGGCGGATATGCGCTCCTCCAGTTACGAGGCAGCGCTCACCCGGTTTGAGGCTAGGCTCAACTCTCCTATGTTCTCCGATGTGGTTCGTGGGCTGATTGGCGTGCTCCGCGGCGATGATGGGGCCATGTATTTTCAAATGCTGTTTCATGATTTCAAACAGATGGAGCTGCAGCGGCTGAAAAAGGAAGCCCAGAAGATCCCGCACAAGATCCGTGTGTTCAGCTTCCTCATGCTGGTGTGTTTTATTATCACTTACCTGGCGATTATCGTATTTGAGATTCTAAAGTCCATGGAAAGTATGTTTTAGAAAAGAAAAAAGATGGAGGCGCGAGGACATGAGCAGCGTGGAGAATGAGACAGGAGCGACTGGGACGGTGCGGGAGTTTTTGGAGAGACATCCCGAAGAACCTGTATTTATGATGACGCCTGGTGGATATGTGTATTTGGTCCCGGAGCAGATAGGGAATCTTTTGGCGGGTCAAGCCGTCCAAGGAAATCCCTATAGTTGGAGGGAATGTGTCCAAATCAAGGCGGAGGAACTTTTACAGCAGAAGGTGAAGTCAATGAACCATGCGGATGGCACCTGGTATGTGTTGACGCGATTAAATGAGCCGGAAGTGATTCCTGCCAGAACCAGTGAGGAGGGAATGGTGTGTCGCATTTAAAGAAGATACTTGCCGGACAAGACGGGGAAGGGTACATTGATGTGGCAGTTTTAATCCTGTGTGTGATGCTGGTCCTTGCTCTTTCTGTAAAGATTCTGCCAGTATTTATAGCAAAACAGCAGCTGGATACCTTTGCGACAGAGCTTTGCAGGGAGGCGGAGATTGCGGGCCAGATTGGGAACGAGACGAACCGGAGGGCGGCTGCCCTCAGAGAGAAGACAGGACTTAACCCCGAGATCCATTGGTCAGCCAGTGGTCGGATTCAGCTCAATGAGGAAGTAACCGTGCAGCTGACCTGCCGCTATGATCTGGGGCTGTTTGGAGGACTTGGTTCCTTCCCCGTCACCCTGCGGGCTGCAGCAACCGGAAAGTCTGAGGTGTATTGGAAATGAAAAAATGGCTGGTGTGTTTGAAAGATAAACGTGGGACTGCGTTCCCTCTGGTAATCGCGGTGACTCTGGCCTGCCTTTTGATTCTGTGCGGAATCATGGAATTTTTCCGTCTGAGCCTGATTGCCTCTGGGGTAAAGGAAGCCCTGCAGGATGCAGTGGTTGTGGTGGTAAATGACAACTATGCCAATGTATATCATGGGGTACGGGAAGGATACTCAGGAGGATATTATACGGAAGGATACGGCTTTGAGGAATCGGTGGATACCGGGGATATTTATTACCACTTGGGTGAAACTCTGGGAACCCGGCGGGAGGGAGGAAAACGTGTAAAATATACCGGAGGTGCCCTGGAGTACAAAATAACTGGGCTGGACGTTACAATCCGCAATGCACCCCTGGCACCCTCCGACCCTGCAAATGCTCAACGGTTTGAAGCAGATGCCGTGGTCTGGCTGGAGGTTCCGGTGCGATTTGCAGGGAAGACATTTCCTCCCATGAAGATGAAAATTAAGGTACAGGCGGGTTATATTGAAGTATTCTGAAAAATAGGGGAGAAAGAGGGGGGAATGGGAAAAGTCGCTGGACTTTTAGAGAGGGTTACTGTATGCTATGTCGTACAAAGATAAAAGTATGAGGAGGCGTAATCAATGAAACTGAATGAGCGAATGAAGCGGCGGCTGGCTGTCCTTGGTTGCGTGGTCGTGGGAGCTGTATTGATTGCAGCAATCGGCAGCCAATTCAGAGGAAAGGCACAGGGAGGCAATCAGTCGGAGGAGCAGACAGAACAGACGGAAGCGGTGACAGTAGTGGTAATACCGACTGAGACAACAGAGGCAGCAACAACAGAGGAAGAAACAGAGACAAGCAAACCGCATATCATGGTGAGAACCGAACCGGCAACGGAACCTTCCAGAGCAGGGACAACGGAGCCAACAGCGGCTCTGCCGGCACAGACGGACCGGACGGAACAGGCTGTGCAGCCGGCTCCAGAAAAACCAACTGCTCCTCCAGAAGAGGTGTTAAAAAATCCTACCCAAAAGCCGGATGGAGAGTCCGTAGAAGGTACTCTGGAGGCCATGCCTCATGAGGAGGTGGTGCAGCCCAGCGAGGCACCCACACAAGCTGGGGAGCCGCAGTATGGAGACACACAAAATGGGAAGATTTATGTACCGGGATTTGGCTGGATTGATGAGATTGGTGAAGGGCAGGGAACGGTAGCTGAGGATATGTATGAGAATGGAAATAAGATTGGCATTATGGATTAAAAGGATTGTGACGAGACACCGCTTCGGCGGTGTTTTTTCTTTGAAAATGTGTAGGAATGGGGCAAAGATACTGGCTGTGCTGGCAATGGCTTTGATGCTTATGTCTCCTCTCACTGCATATGCAGTCGGGGAAGGGAATCTGGATGGAGGCGGCGGGTCCATGGGACAGGGAACCTCACAGAACAAGTGGACGCCCGGCATGGAGGGCGTGAGGGTGACGGTCATCTTGGCGGATACCAGGACCCCGGTGACACAGCCCATTGACTTTACTAATAAAAGGCCGACCAATATCCAGCTGCACTTTAGGAAGGTTAGCAAGCTGTCCTATAACAAAAGGACTGCGCTGAGTGCAAGCGGTGAGGCTTATACGTTCGTAAATCCGAGACAGTCCCTGCCGCGGATCATCAGCTCCCAGAGTCTTGGTGCGGCCAGTATTGAGGCGATAAAAAGCTATTTTACTGACGAGCAGGTCATCCGTAGCATTGCGAACCTGACAGGAATGGACTTTGAAGTGCTGACAAACGGCAAGTATAAGCTGATGCTGGAACCGATTGCCTACGTTGTGTTTCAGGGGGTGAACGTGGCAATGACTGCCACGGAAGCTGCCCTGTATGATCAGACGGTAAACGGCGCTATGCGGGCAATGCTCCCTACGGTTGCATTTCAAAATCTGCCTCTGTCCATGTTTTTGGAGACCGCAGATTTAGGCTATCCTGCCTGGAGCGGACCAAAGTCTGGTGTGCGCTCCAACCGGGAAATCATCACGTCCCTGGGGCTGGGAATTGTGCGTTTTAATGAGACAACCACGCCGCCAGCCGTGGATGCATTTGACTATGAGTACCGGGTGAATACGGAAGTTATCACCGCTGTGACTGTAAGAGGAGGCCAGTCAGATCCGGATCACCCGGTCTCGGTTACCTTCCGGGTGGCCGGAAAGACGATGCGCGTGGATCACGTATATTATCCGGATGGGGACAGTCAGATTGCCTGGATTCGCTGGACCACACCTTCCACACCGCAGACCATGACCATACATGTCACGG
Source organism: Clostridium sp. 1001283B150225_161107_B6 (assembly GCF_015556325.1). Lineage (NCBI taxonomy): Bacteria > Bacillati > Bacillota > Clostridia > Eubacteriales > Clostridiaceae > Clostridium > Clostridium sp. 1001283B150225_161107_B6. Next base: position 266,875 of record NZ_JADNMD010000002.1, read on the forward strand.
TATCCGGCGGGGGAAGGACCGACAAAAACACGATTACAGCCAATATCGTAGACTTGAGTAAGAATCCTCCTCCGGATCCTAATGCGGATGATCGGAATGACGGATTTACAATCCTATCAGTTCCAAGTAGGGAACAGGTGACGAGAGCCGATTGGGGTGTGTGGAGGCCATGGTGGTATTCTTACTGGGTCTGGCACAGTGGTGACGATGATGACGATGGATATTGGTGCGACCATGCGCGCTTCGTTTTCAGTTAATCTGTGTAGAAATGCACAATAAAGCTGAACAGATTTGCAAAGGAAATCTGAACTCTGTATTTGAATCGGCAGGTGTAATTCCTGCCTGACCTCGTGTGAGAGGTGACAAAATCTCTAATACTCCGACATGCGCTGGCAGGCAATGAGTCCAGTGTATGAAGCTCGGTGAAGAGCGGTAAAAACGCCTGTGATGGGGCAAGTAACCGCGGGGGCTAAAAAACAGTCATGCTTAGTATGTCGAAAGGCTGACGAATACTTGAACGTACAGCTCGTAACACCAAGGATACCAAAATAAGAAGGTATTTGCCCCGAATGGGGTACTGTCGTTGGACGGCATCTGTGGTCGTCCCGTCCAACAGAAAACCATAGGGAAACCGTGGTCGAATGTCTTTAGCAAGCGTCACACCGGTTAAAGATGGCAGTCGGGCTACAGAGTAGAGCTAAAACTGTTATATAAAGCTAGAATGCAGGGAACGAAGGAACCGCAGCAGAGAACGGTAAGTCGTTAAAAGAGTTATTGCACTCGCTCTAACAGGTAGGAAATGGCCTGTGAAGCTGTGGGACGGCAGCCCGTAGTAGTGAGGAAGCATCGTAATGGGTGTGGAGCGAAGGGGCATAGTCTGTACAGGAATCGCAACTGTATAGATGGAGCGCCGTGTGAGGGGAAACTCTCACGCACGGTGCGAACCGGGGGAAAAGCCCTCTGACTGCCTGTTCGCAATATGTGGACAGGTAAAAGATGTGGCTTACCTATCGGTACGGCTGGTGGGAATTCGATTATGACCGTTACCATGCCAGTCTATCTGCCGAGATGAAAATCCATCCAGATGAGAAATCCCCGACCGCTTCCGGAGATACACTGAAGTCAGGATATGGCATCCAGGAGACAGTGACAGCAGGGGTGAGCACCAATCAAAGCCATGCAGTGACAGAAGCCCAGAATGCTATCACATACTTTCCAGAATTTGATTATCAGAACTACTGGCGTGTACTGGAGCGGATGGGGCGGGGATACCAGACACGGTTTGGGTTTGAGGAAAACCCATTCAGTACCTATGGGCGGAGGACACATTTTCTGCCGATCTGGTATCCCGATGGCAGATACACGCCCTATACCTGGCTGATTGACTGCTGGACGCCGGCGGGGATGCTGTCTATGAATCTGACGGATTCGGTCCAGGTGCGAGGGAATCTTTGGCAGGATTGGCATATTTCGCCTCAGAAACCGAGGTAGGATAACGGTTTTTAGGGTATAAAAATAGGTAAATAAAGTGAGGGCTGCAGGATTTCTGCGGCTTTTTCCATATGAGAGGAGAGCCATATGAAAAAGTTTAAATGGATGATTGCACTGATTGTTGTTTTACTTCTGACTACCATGTTTGGAATGACTGCCTTTGCAGCTAACACTGGGAACGTAGCAGGAGCAGTGGAAAGCACCTGGAAAGCGGCCTCGTCCCAGATCAAGACGGTGGTCAACAACGTGGTGTTCCCGGCGATTGATCTGGTATTGGCGTTACTATTTTTCATCAAAGTAGCTACTGCCTATATGGATTACCGAAAGCATGGTCAGATTGAATGGACTCCGGCCGCTATTTTGTTTGCAGGGCTGGTATTCAGTCTATTTGCTCCGATGTATGTGTGGCAGATTGTTGGAATCTAAGAAGTGAAATAAGATTTTGTTTGGAATAAGGATATGGGAGGAAGAAGAATGGGGTGCTGGGGAATCACGGCATTTGAGTCGGATGAAGGTCTGGATGCGATAGATTTTATCAGGGAGAGTCTTCCGGAGAATGGTAAACTGGAGCTTGAAACATTGCTGGAAGCCCTGAAGCGAGACTCATGGAATGCGCCTCCGGATGTAGAGATGGCAGGGGCCCACACCAGTGTGATGGCGTTGGCGGAATTGATGTTGAAGTTTGTAGATAGGGCTGTCAAGAGCCTGGACGATGAGGAGGACTGGAATACGGAAGAGCATAAGTTTTGTTCAATCACTTCTTTCACCGCATCCAGAGAAACGGTCCATTGGATTCGGAACTATATTTTTGACACACTCCATGCTATAAAGAAATATGCTGAGTCCCAAACAGGGGATGGTGCGAAATGGGGAGGCTGGTTTGAGGAAAAGAATTGGATTGACTGGCAGGAGCATATGGCGGAACTGGTCAGCCGTCTGGATATATTTCTCGAATCTTCAGAGGCCGAAATAGAGCTGATTCCATTACAAAGTCCAGAGGATCAGGAGATGGAAAATAACAGAGAGGCGGAATGGCCTTTACAGAATAAACTTGGACTGTGAGGCACAATGGGATGTCAATTGCAGAAAATCAGGAGAAAGATATGGTATCAAATGACAGACAGGATAAGTTACTGATGGAAACGTGTATTAAGCATTTGACCCAATACGCAGCTATGATCAAAACGAACCAAGGAGCGCAAAGCGATGAGAGCATTGGTCGGTTGAGGAAAATGATCGGGGAGATGGAGGCATATTGGGATTTAAGTGATCGAAGGGACCGTGAAGAGCAGTTTGACAAAACGCTGCAGCGTGCAGTCCAGACGGGCAGGACGAATCGGATATCAGAGGAACAGAAAATTGCCGCTGTGAATGGATTATACCGTTATGCGAGTGAAATGGTTTCCGCACAAGGTGTGGAGGCGGCAGAGCGGGTGAAAGAGGTTCAAGCGGTTATCAGGGAATTGGCAGATGGATGGGACATGGATAAAGCATGGGCGGCTCATCTGTGTTCCCTCATTGGGAGTATGGCAGGATATAAAGAACAGCCGCCATCAGAAACAAGGGAAGAGAGCCGCTTTTTTAAAGACATTTCAGCCGTGGCTGAGAAAATGGGGTTTGAGGTAAAAGGAGTAGAGAACGGATTGCTGCAGCTGTATCTGGAGGGAAGCCGTGTGGCGGAGGTTGATGAAAGCGGGAGCATGTTGTACCGTCCTAATCCGAACGTATTCAAACTGATGGATGAGATCGAAGCATGGAAGAGCAGAGAAGAAAACCTGCATATGCAGGACGGACTCCAAATGTAACACAGGCAGGGAGGGACGCTGCTTATGAAATCATTAAACGAACACTTGGCGTATTATGACCCGATGAGGGAATCCAATGAGCGCTATCTGCCGGAGGATCAGGAAACGCTCCGGTACTCCCGGGTATCTGTAATTGCAGATGGAAAAGTAATAGGGGCATCCCTCTATCCGGATCACGTACTGGATATGGCATTTTTAGAAACACCTTTTATGAGGCAGATCTGTCGGGATTATCAGTACACAAGGAAGCTGGAAGTCAGGATTGAGTGTTATGAACACAGTGGAGAGGGAGAAGGTCGGGGACTGGTCGGCGGTGAATTTACGCTGTTCTGTCTGGGAGCGTTGGATTTGAAGATAGTATCCACCCGGAACATCTGCTTGTGGGAAGGAGGACGGATGTCCAGTCTGTTCGGGAAAGAGACCGGAAATATGAGGATTAAGAAAGAGGTGATGGTTCGATGTTTATCTGGGACTTCGTAGCGGATACGGTTCTCGGCCAGATCGTGGACTGGATCTATGGCCAGATGATTGGGGTTCTGGGAAATTTTTTCTCGCTCATGGGGCAGATGGGGGCAGAGCTGTTCGAACTGGATTGGATCCAGGCGATTGTCCTGTTTTATTCACAGCTTGCCTGGGTGCTCTATGTGGTGGGACTTGTGGTGGCGGTATTTGAATGTGCCATTGAATGCCAGAGCGGCAGGGGAAGCGTCCGTGATACGGCGCTGAATGCATTAAAAGGTTTTATGGCGGCCGGTCTTTTTTCCGTTGTGCCGGTAGAACTTTACAAATTCAGTGTGTCCCTCCAGGGAGAGATTACCAGAGGAATAACAGGGCTGGGTGGTGATTTCGGTTCCATGGCAGGGAATATCATTGACAGCCTGGCGAACTCGGGAACCCTGCAGGATGCGATGGTCAGCGGGGTGTTCGGTGGGATCAATACAATCACGAATCCAATCCTGATGATTTTTATCCTGTTTATGATGGGGTATTCCACGATTAAAGTGTTTTTTGCCAATCTGAAACGGGGCGGGATTCTGCTGATACAGATTGCGGTGGGAAGCCTGTACCTGTTCAGCGTTCCAAGGGGGTATATAGATGGCTTTACGAATTGGTGTAAGCAGGTAATTGGTATCTGTCTGACTGCTTTTTTACAGGCCACGATGCTGATTGCCGGCCTGATGGTGCTGAGCAAGAATGCCCTTCTGGGGCTGGGGATTATGCTGGCGGCAGGGGAGGTGCCGAGGATTGCCGGACAGTTTGGATTGGATACCAGTACCAGGGCAAACCTGATGAGCAGTGTGTATGCGGCCCAGAGCGCGGTGAATCTGACCAGGACCATTGTACAGGCAGCGGCGAAATAGGAGGAACTGATTGGAGAGCAGGATGATTTATATCTGTTCCCCCTATGCGGGGAATACAGAAGAAAATATAGCATTTGCAAGACAGGCATGCGGTTATGCCATCCGGCAGGGAGCGGTTCCTCTGGCACCCCACCTGTTATATCCACAGATACTGAATGATTCCGTGCCGGAAGAGCGGGAGACAGGAATCCGCCTTGGGCTGGAGATGCTGGAGCGGTGTGAGGAACTTTGGATATGCGGGGACCGGATGTCGGCGGGAATGAAGCGGGAAGCGGCATATGCCAAAGCCAGGGGGATTCCGGTGCGCCGGATTCCTGTATGTGAGATCATGGGAAATCAAACGGTTCAGGAGATGGGGGAAGCTATAAGGGAAGGGCCGGATACCAGCCAATCGCACCAGAAAAATGTCCAGTTTGGGATGTGACCGCGGGAAGGAGGTGGAGTTCTTGCACTTATATTTTCATACCAACACAGAGATGGCACTGTATTATATCAAGGCGTTATTGCGGGATGGGGATGAGCATCCCATGTCGGAAATCTATGATTATGTGATGGAAAACTGTAAAGGCCATGCCGTGATGGGGGAGCCGATGCGTGCAACGGTCATATCTTCGGCGCTCTGGCGGCTGGCGCATACGGACGGAAGCGGTTACTGCCGTCTGCGAAGAGGCGTGTATCAGATGGGGGACCCGAAAAAAACCATGAAGGAGACGCCGTCCATTTATGAACGGGCCATCCGAATTGTAAGCAGGGCGGAGCGGGAGCTGGCAGGCAGTTTCTATGTGAACCTGGACCAGGGATTGGATTTAAAAACATCCATCGAGGCCCAGAACACTGGCCGGGAGGTGCTTGACAAGTTGGGACAGATTAAGGCGGAACTGGCGGCCATGCAACAGGAATTTACAAACGAAATGGAGTGTGGACAGGACCAGACGTCCGGTATGTCCATGGAACTGTAGGAGGTGGAGGATGTATATTTACCCGGAACATTTGAAGGCAAGGGCTGTCATGTGGCTGTGGCAGCTTCGGGATCTGACCGTGATTGGGGTGGGAGTATTGTTTTCTGTGCTTGCGGCGGTCCAGACCGGGGTGATTATCCCGGCGCTGATTACGGCTGCCTATGCCTTTTTAACCATCCGTTTTGAGGATACCAGTATCCTGGATTTTATCAGCTATGCCTGTGCTTATTTTTTCAGGCAGCAATTTTTTGAATGGAGGATGACCAGATGAGCAGAAAAGGGAAACGGGAGGGGAAGACAACAGCTAAACAAAGGCTCTCCACCAGGCAGCTGATGAACACTAGGAGGATTACAGAGTACAGCCTGGAGACCTATGACGGGGATGAACTGGTGTACTTCATGATTCGCCCCACCAACCTGTCGGTCTTATCAGAATCCAGTGTAGGGGCAAGGGTGTATGCCCTGATGAATGTGCTCAAGGGTGTGGCGGAGATTGAGATGCTGTGCTTGAACAGCCGGGAAAATTTTGAGGAGAACAAGGGATTTCTGCGTAGGAGGGCGGAAGAAGAACGCAATCCGGTCATCCGCCAGCTGCTGGAGCGGGATCAGATTTTCTTAGACCGGATTCAGGTACAGATGGCAACGGCCCGTGAATTTTTAATCCTGATCCGGCTTAGGAATCAGAAGGGGAAAGATGTGTTTTCGTATCTGGACCGCATTGAAAAATCCCTAAAGGAACAGGGATTTGATTCCAGACGGGCGGATGAGGAAGACATTAAACGGATTCTGGCAGTGTATTACGAGCAGAACGTGACCAGTGAGAAGTTCGAGGATTTTGATGGGGAGCGGTGGATCATTCCGGATGATTAAAGGCGGGAGGCTGAAGAAATTTCAATAGGAATCGTAAAGCCAGCCTTGATGGGAACAGTAAATTGATGGTTACGATTCAATCAAACTGTGGTATACTGTAAAAGAAATGCAATTATCGTGAGAAGGAAGGAGTGGATTGTTTGAATTACCCGGAATTATTGAGAAAAAGGGATTTATACCAGTCTGGCAGGGCGTCCATCCCAGAGTTGACGCTGCAGTCCTACGAGCAGGCGTTTGAGATAGAATATACCCATAACTCTACCGCCATTGAGGGAAATACCCTGACTCTTATGGAGACAAAGGTGCTGTTAGAGGATGGGATTACCATAGGCGGAAAGAGGCTGCGGGAGATTTATGAGACCGTCAACCACCAGAAGGCATACCGCTATGTGAAGGAGTGTATCGCAAAGGAGCAGCTTCTGGATGAAAAAATCGTTAAGGATATCCATGCACTGTTGATGGAGAATATCTTTGTGGGAGGGATTTACCGGAACGTAGACGTGTACATTTCCGGAGCGCAGCATACCCCGCCATCACCTGGTGAAATGTACCGGCAGGTCAAAGATTTTTATGCCGATCTCATATGGAAGGGGAAAGAAATGAATCCCATTGAACTGGCGGCATGGACCCACGCTGAGTTTGTGCGAATCCATCCTTTCCCGGATGGCAATGGGAGGACCTCACGTCTGATTATGAACTATCAGCTTTTGGCAAATGGATTTCCTGCTGTGTCTATCGCAAAAGAGAACCGGCTGGATTATTTCAATGCCCTGGAAGCCTATGCGGTAGAGGGTAATCTGGTCCCGTTTGCAGAAATGGTTGCAGGTTTGGCCGACCAGCAGCTGGACCGCTACCTGGGCATGATGGAGCCTTCGCAGGACATGCAGCAGAATCCAAAGATGTAACAACAGAAGAACAAAACGGCATGACGCCGGATGCAGAGATGTGTCCGGCGCTTTTTTTGCGCCAAAATCAAGGAGGGAGAACGTTGAAACATGCAAAAACCACCCCGGTGGCGGAAAAGGAGGACGTACGCATCCAGGAATTTCTGGACATGATTGCGCCCTCCGTCATCAAGTTTGAAACTGACTACTTCATCTGTGGCAACACATACCGCTGTGTCTGGGCGCTGAGGGAGTACCCGACTTCCACAGAGGAGCAGGCAATCTTAAAACGGCTGGGAGAAAAGGATGGGGTCACTTTAAAGATTTATACCCGCCATGTCAGCGCAGCGGAGGAGAGGAAAATCATCAGCAATGCCGCCAGTAAGAACCGGCTGAATCAGTCCAGTACCAATGATTTGCAGCAGACGGTCCAGGCGGAGAGCAATCTCCAGGATGTGGCGATGATTGTGGCAAGGACCCACCGCAACCGGGAACCGCTCCTGCATACGGCTGTTTACATGGAACTGACCGCCAATGAATACGACCGCCTGAAGCTGTTACAGACGGAGGTGCTGACCGAGCTTATTCGTTCAAAACTGAACGTGGACCGGCTTCTCCTGCGTCAACAGCAGGGCTTTCAGTGTGTGATGCCAAGTGGGAGAAATGTGTTCCGGGATCAGTTTGAGCGGGTTCTGCCGGCCAGCAGTGTGGCAAATCTCTATCCCTTTAATTACAGCGGAAAGACGGATCCCCATGGTTTTTATGTGGGGCGGGATAAGTTTGGGAGTAACATTCTGGTGGATTTTAACCAGAGGGCGGACGATAAGACCAACGGTTCCATCCTCATCCTGGGCAACAGCGGCCAGGGAAAGTCCTATCTGTTAAAGCTGCTCCTGTGCAACCTGCGGGAAGCCGGACTGGATGTCATCTGCCTGGATCCGGAAATGGAATATGAGGACCTGACCAACAATCTTGGGGGCTGTTTTATCGATCTGATGGGCGGCCGTTTTTTGATTAATCCCCTGGAGCCAAAGGTATGGGATGAAGGGGAGGGCCCGGAGGATCCGGATGCGCCGGAAACCTTCCGGATCCGGAGCCGGCTGAGCCAGCATATCAGCTTTTTAAAAGACTTTTTCCGCTCGTATAAGGACTTTACGGACCGGGAGATTGACGTGATTGAGATTATGGTCCAGCGCCTCTACGCCAAGTGCGGGCTTACGGATGAGACGGATTTTCAGAGGCTGGGCTCAAAAGATTACCCCACCCTTTCCGAACTGTACGAACTGATTGAGGCGGAATATAAAGGATTTGACAGCAGGGAGCGGCAGTTGTATACCGCGGAACTGTTACAGAACATCCTTCTGGGGCTCCACTCCATGTGCAGGGGACCGGAAGAAAAGTTTTTCAACGGCCATACCAATATCACGGATTCCAGCTTCGTTACTTTCGGTGTAAAAGGGGTCCTGCAGGCCAGCCGGAACCTTCGTGATGCCCTGTTGTTTAACACCCTTTCGTTCATGAGCAACCGGCTTCTGACGGTAGGGGATACGGTGGCAGGACTGGATGAATTTTACCTGTTCCTATCCAACCTGACAGCGGTGGAGTATGTCCGAAACTTCATGAAACGTGTGAGAAAGAAAAACTCCTCTGTGATTCTGGCCAGCCAGAACCTGGAGGATTTTAATATTGAGGGGATCCGGGAATATACCAAGCCGCTGTTCTCCATTCCCACCCACCAGTTCCTGTTCAATGCAGGGGCTGTGGACGAGAAGTTTTATACGGATACCCTGCAGTTAGAGGCGAGCGAATTCAGCCTGATCCGCTATCCCCAGCGCGGTGTGTGTCTCTATAAATGCGGGAATGAGCGTTACAACCTAATGGTGACGGCGCCGGATTATAAGGCAAAGCTGTTTGGAAAGGCAGGCGGACGATGAGCCGGGAGGTGGTTCCATGGACATGAAACAGCAGCGGTTTGGGATTGAGATTGAGCTGACGGGGATCGCCAGGAAACGTGGGGCGGAGATTGCAGCTGCCTATTTTGGCACCCAGTCCTACTATGAAGGAACTTATTACGACACCTATGTTGCGCTGGATTCCCAGGGCAGGGAATGGAAATTCATGAGTGACGCCAGCATAAAACCGGAGAGAAAAGAGGGAAAGAGCCGCGTGGCAGCCAGTGACAGCTATAAAACCGAGATGGTGAGCCCCATCTGCCGTTATGAGGATATCGAGACCATACAGGAACTGGTGCGGAAGCTGCGGGAGGCAGGAGCCCTGGCGAATTCCAGCTGTGGGATCCATGTGCATATCGATGCCTCATCGTTTGACGCAAGGACTCTGCGCAACATCACTAATATCATGGCGGCAAAGGAGGATTTGATCTATAAGGCGTTGCAGGTATCTGTGGCCAGACAGAATCGCTGGTGTAAACCGGTGGAGGAGCGTTTTTTGGAGGAACTCAACCAGAAGAAACCGGGGACACTGGAAGAAGTGAGACACATCTGGTACAACGGGGCCAGCCGGCAGCGGGATCATTATGATGAAAGCCGTTATCATTGTCTGAACCTTCATAGTGTGTTCCAGAAAGGGACTGTAGAGTTTCGATTGTTTAACGGGACGACTCATGCAGGTAAAATCAAGGCATATATTCAGCTCTGCCTGGCTATCGGGGCCCAGGCCCTCAACCAGACCAGCGCCAGCCGGAGGAAAACGCAGACAACCAATGAGAAATATACCTTCCGTACCTGGCTGCTTCGGCTGGGATTAAACGGGGATGAGTTTAAGACAGCGCGGCTTCACCTGCTGAAACATCTGGATGGCTGTATTGCTTGGAAGGATCCGGCCCAGGCTGAGGCCCAGAAAGAACGTCTTAGACTGAAACGGGAGAAGGAACAGCAGATGCGGGAGGAGAGGGGGACCTTTGGATCAGAATCAGACAATGAATCAGAAATAAGGGAGCAAGTAATACAGGAAGAAAATATGCACATAGAGGCCGAGGCACAGTCCCCGGTCTTTTCTATGATGACAGGAATGTAAAGGAGAAACAGGAATGGCAAGAAGGACAGGAAAAAATGCAACACAGGAGCGGCTGTACATTGCTTACGGCAGCAACTTAAATCTTCCCCAGATGGAGCGGCGCTGCCCGACTGCAAAGGTGGTGGGAACCAGTGAAATCAAAAACTACGAGCTGTTATTCCGTGGTGTGGCTACTGTGGAGCCGAAGGAAGGAGCGAGTGTTCCAATTCTGTTATGGAAGATTGAGACTCTCGATGAGGCTGCATTGGACCGGTATGAGGGCTGGCCTCATCTGTACCGGAAGGAGATGATGGATGTAGAGCTGGAAGGAAAAAGTGTCTCCGCTATGGTTTACGTGATGAATGACGTGCGCTTTCTCGGGATGCCCTTGGAATCCTATTACAAGGTAATTGAGGAGGGATACCAAACAGCCGGATTCGATACGGCTGTGCTGGAACATGCCCTGGAGCGGACAGAGGAGCGAATGAAACAGGAGGAGTCCCAGTATCACCAGCAGCGTTTTCATGATCTGGACGGCTTTCATTTATAAGGCAAGCAAAAAAGCTGCTCATACAGCGGCAGCTTTGCGCGTTAATCATTCTGATTTTCAGCAATCGTAATCGTTTTAAGATAGGCACCCAAAAGTTCCTTGAGTTCCGGAAGATACTTTCCATCCAGACCGGAAAGCATGTCTGTGATGGCGCTGACATCGGTGACCTGTTCGGTTCCGAACAGGATATAGTCGGCAGAGAGTCCAAGTACACGGGCTAGCCTTCCCAGCAATGCAACGGAAAAGCCCCGGTCACCGCGCTCAATATCGGAAAGAAAGGAATTGGATATTTCGGAAAGCTCAGCCAGCCGTTCCCGGCTATAACCAAGGGCTTTCCTCTGGCGGCGGATGCGCAGGCCGATTTCCTTTGCGTTGTTTTCAGTCATATGTTCACCCCGTTTCATACACGATATCAACAGTTTAACCTACTTTATTGCACATATACAGCGTGTTAATCGGTTGAATAAAACCGATATAATGTATAACGGAGAACGGATATAGCGACACATGGAAGGAGCGTGCCGGTTTTATCCCTGCCATCTTAAAGCGAAGAAAAAAATAGAGTAGAAAGGAGAGAAACGATATGGCAGCTCCAGCGGCGCTTCTTGCTGTCAAGGCGGCAGTAGCTGTGGCGGTGGATAAACGTGGGAGGAATGTGATTGCCTCGGTTGTGGCGGCGGTTCTGGTACCGTTTGTTTTAGTGATCATTATGCTGTTAAGCATTATGGACGGGACCAGCTCCCATAACGTGTCTGCGGTTGACCAGGTGTTCCGGGACGGAATCATTTCCAGCCAGGTGCCTGAAGAATACCGGAAGTACATTGTGGACATGCGGACCAGCTTTACCTCCCTGGAGGATTTGATCGCAGGGATCGATCATGTGGAAGATGGGGAACTGGATACGGAACGAATCAAATCTGTTTTTTATGCCATGTATTTTGGCAGCGCACAGCCGTCACTCTTGGCACAGAAAGAATTTGTGGACTGCTTTGTGGAGTACGAGGAGCGGGAGGATGAGGACGGGGATTCCTACACGGCGGCTATCCCTATCACAGACCTCAGCACTGTGTATGATAACATCAGGCAGCGCCTGGGGCTGGAAATCGGGGCAGAGCAGGAGGCAAATGCCCAGAGAATCTATACCGTTGCAGTATACGGTTCGGCTGTTCCGGGAGGGATGATGGCCGGAGCTGCCATGGGAGATGGCAGCTACCAGGCACTGTTTACAGAGGCAAGCAAGTACATTGGATTTCCTTACCGGTGGGGCGGTTCAAACCCGCAGACTTCCTTTGACTGCAGCGGTTATATCTGTTGGATTTATACCCAGTCCGGAGCGTACCAGCTGCCACGGACATCAGCCCAGGGAATCTTTGACCAGTGCGCTGTGATTCCAAGGAAGGAAGCGAAGCCGGGGGATCTGGTGTTCTTCACAAAGACCTATGCTTCCTCTACTCCGGTCAGTCATGTCGGCTTGTATGTTGGCGGGAATCAAATGTTACATTGCGGGGATCCCATCGGTTATGCAAACATTGATTCCAGCTATTGGCGCAGCCATTTTTATGCATTTGCCAGACTTCCGGCCGCTTAGGTGTTGAGTAACTGATAAAGTTGCAAAAAAGATTGATAATTTACAATAAAAAATGATAAAAGCTGTTTCAACAAAAAAGTGACAAATGGCTTGATAAAAACAGTATGAAAAAGACAATTATGTTTGATAATGCAGGGCCGTTTCTGAAACGCATATCTGCTTGAAACAAATATTTTAGAGTGAGCACGTTTAAGTATAGCTTTGCTTTTATGCCGGATGAAATCAAACGGTATTTTATCAAACATAATTGTAAAAATTGTGCTGGAAATTATCAGTTTTAATTGTAAACAGACATTGGGTTTGATTGCTTTTCGCGAATATCTTTGGTGGTTTTATGTATCGACTTGTGAATCAGTATAAGATATGTTGGCTGGTAAAAGGAGGTGAGGAATCATAAATGAGCTGGAAGAGCAGGCAAAAAACTGATGGCAACGCGTGTTCGGGAAGTCAGAGATGAATACAGGATGAGCAGGTCCAAGACCTATGATTTACAGGTGAAGGAGCATGTGGCAAGAATGGACCGCATCCTTCATTCACTGTCAGATGAGGACCACGAATGACTGGACAATCAGCTGCTTGATAAGTTCTGCATATGCGAGACGGAATGCCGGGAGTTATATATGGCCGGTTTCCGGGATGCCATGCGTTTGCTCATGACGATTGGTCTTTAACAAACAGAATATGAATCGGAGTAGGGCCGCTATGGATAGTAGCATAGCGGCCTGTTCTGATTGTGAAAACTTTGAAGTCACATACTCATGAAAGGGGAAGTCGGAATGAAAAATACTACATTGACGCTGACCTTCAACACGGAGCGGCTAGATGCCCTGACCTATCATATGGGCAAAAAGGAAGCGGATCTGAAGGAGGAGTTAGGCGATTACCTGCAGAAGATGTATGAGAAATATGTGCCGCAGGCCACCCGGGAGTACCTGGATGACAGGATTTCCAGGGAAGGAGCAGCAAAGCCGGCCAGGCCGAGACGGCAGGCAGAAGAGAGCCATGCAAGGAATCAGACGTGCCAGGAATTGGGACAGGCGGGCAGTGTATGAGGTATCAGGATCAGCATGGCAATGAGATTACCGAGGGCATGTATCTCCGGTTTGAGGATGGCAGTGTAGAGCAGGTCTATGCCTGCCAGACAGGAGATGAGAGCGATCTTGGGATTAATGCCAGCAATGAAGCCTATCTGCAGGCTCACGGTTTGGGGGATTTTCCCCATGAATTATACCCGCTTTCCGAGTTTGATCTGTCAGAAGTGGAGATTTGCGAGCCGGAGCTGGAACTGCGGCAGCCTGGCATGATGGGATAGAGCATCCATTCCGGGAACGTGAGCCTGTATTTGGCCGTTTGTGCCGCTTTGGCAGGCGGAGTGGGACTGGGATACCCCGGCAGGAATGACGGCCTTGTTGGGCCTTTGTAGCCGGAGGTTATACGGACAGGTAGCTGCAGGACTGGTTGGGTCGAAAGTGGTGCAGGTTAAAGGGGTTATGCTGCTTTTGCAGCCTAACCCCGAGAAACACCGGCCGGCAAAGCCGTCCGGAGATTCTGGTTTGAATACTTTGTTGGCGATAAGAGGAAAATATGGTGCTGATGGGGCAAGAAAATGGCGTAAGTACAGGGAAGCTGCGGCATTTTTATGATTACCGAAGGAGGGGAGGAACTGGAGGAGGAAACAAAGAAGGTGCGCATAGGCGTTTACATGGAGAAGGAGTTGGTAGACCGGGCCGATGAGCTGTTGAATTTTGCCGGAGCCCGCTCCAGAAATGAGTTCGTGGCGGAAGCGGTAAAGTTTTATATCGGATATCTTCATTCTAGAAAAGCGGAGAACTATCTGCTTCAGACATTATCTTCCGTCCTCACCGGTACGGTACATGACAGTGAAAATCGTCTGGCCCGGATGGATTTTAAACTGGCAGTGGAGTTGTCCAAGCTGGCGCATGTGATCGCGTATTCCCATGACGTGGATGAGGAAGCGCTGCACAGACTGCATGTGAAATGCGTGGAGGAAGTAAAGCGGATCAATGGTGCGATTGAGTTCGAGGATGCTTATCGGTATCAGAAACGGGAAGTTTAAGTAATGATAAAATAAAAAGAATGATACGAGAGAAGATTCAATATGGCACAGGATCAGAGGATGGAGGTTATCATCCACCGGTTAGCGAGAGAGGCGTTGCAGAATCGGAGAGCCGAAGCCAAAGGATCGGGAGCTGCTGGATGAACTGGAGACATTGGGTACAGAGGTTAAAGCATTGATGGAACAGCTTCCGGCTTTAATCACTTTCAACAGGTCATAGTGGGAGGTGAAAATACAATGAAACAATGGAACTTTATAAGAGGCGGTGCCGGGCTTATGCTGTGCGTGATTCTGATGGCTGGATGTGCAAAATAAATGCCCCTATCCAATGGAAGCAGCGGCGCTGTGGTTCCGGAACATGTTCCGGAGCCGGCTTATATTTCTGATACCTCACCGTCAGACTGTTAGCTCTGCGGGGAGGGGAGGGACTCTGATTCCGGCATATTGGGAAGAAGATAACATTGGAATCATTGACTTAAATCCGTTCTGAATTTCTCATATCAGCATCAATGAATATGATGATCATGGCAGAAGAATTAAAAATGGCTGGAGCGGTTCTAGTTTCAACATGCTGACAACAGGAGAAGATGGTATGTCCGTGTGGGGAAGTACAGACAACAGCCGGGGCTACTATTCCGGGCAGGCCAGTATGAAAAGCCATATAGGTTTGGACTTGGAGGAGGTATCTGGGTTTCTCTGTACCGGCTGCCTCAATACACTGTTGGATGAGTGCTATGATGAAACGTATTACAATCTCGGAATTGTAAATTTTAAAACACGTGAAATCCTTCTGTTGGAGAAGAGGGTGACAGCATTTGTTTTTGATAACTTTTATATAGACTGCAACTATTATGAAGACGAACCGGGAGAGGGTGAATACGGCTTTGATTTATTGATATTTTATTGCCCACCGCGCTATAAGAGTTCATAGAAGGAACATGTTATGCCTAAAATCATTTTTACCAGCCGCTATATGAAGGCTGCACCAGCTGCTCAGCTTGCAAACTATGTGAAATACATCGCTACCAGGGAAGGGGTAGAAAAGATTGATGAGAGCAAGCGGGAACTCCCGGCAACCGTAGCACAGAAAAAACTGATTTCCCAGCTTCTCAAGGATTTTCCAGATGCCAAAAATATGTTAGAGTATGAAGATTTTAAAATACATCCAACAATTGGAACTGCGTCTGAATTTATTTCCACTGTGTTGGAATGGAACCAGGATCAGCTCTCGGACCGGGAGAACTATGTGGACTATTTGGCGAACCGTCCTCGTGTAGAACGTGTGGGAGAACACGGACTTTTTACAGATGTTGGGACTCCAGTGGTGATTTCCAAGGTGCAGGAGGATGTGAAACATCATAAGGGACCGGTATGGACACACGTGGTCAGCCTGCGGAGGGAGGATGCAGCCCGTCTGGGATATGACTCTGGAAAGCAGTGGCGGGAGCTTCTGCGTTCCAAGCGGGCGATGCTCAGCAAACACATGAAGATTGATAGTGAGAACCTGCGCTGGTATGCTGCGTTTCACAATGAAAGCCACCACCCGCATGTTCACATAATGGTGTTCTCTGCGAAAGATAATGATGGATATTTGACGGAGCCGGCGATTGAAGCCATGCGTTCCGAACTGGCTCATAGTATCTTCCGTCAGGATTTTGCAAACCTCTATGAAGAGCAGAACCTAGCTCGCACGGATTTGAAAAAAGAAGCGGAACAGCTGATGAAAGAACTGTTGAGTCAATTGGAACAGGGAGTGCTGGTGAATCCGGAGATTGAAAGACGGATCTGTCAGCTTGCCGACCGGTTGCAAAAAACAAAAGGGAAAAAAGTATACGGTTATCTGAAGGCGGATGTAAAAAAAATAGTAGATCAGATAGTCGATGAGCTGGAAAAAGAACCTGAGGTTGGGAAGCTGTATCAGACCTGGGGAGAATGGAACAATCAGATTTTACAGTTTTACTCCAACAACCCTCCGCCGCTTCCGCCCTTATCAAAACAGCCACAATTTAAAAGTATTAAAAATATGGTGATTGCCGAAGCATTACAGATCGGCAGTCACCATTTTATATTTGATGAGGAACCGGAGGAATTAGAACCAACAGAATTACCGCAAGAGAAAGGGCTGGATGAATTACTGGAAGAAGCGGAGACGTATGAAACATCGGTAGAAATCAACACACCGAAACGGGAAGCCGCTTCAAATACCTATGCCGGAAATCAATCTCATGTTACATGGGGGGATGAGTACCGGGAAGCGCGAAACTGCTTATACGGGAGTGAAGAAGTTGAGCCTGACTTTGCACGGGCATGCCAACTGTTTCAACAGGAAGCAGAAAAAGGAAATGCACTTGCCATGTATGATCTTGCCCGTATGTTTGCTGATGGACTTGGCAGGGAAGCGGATCCTAATGCCGCACAGAATTGGTATGCAAAAGCGATTGCTGCATTTATGGAAGCAGAGTTCTCGGCAAAAGAAAGGCAGAAGTCCTATCTGCAGTACCGGATTGGGAAAATGTATGCGGCAGGTCTAGGTACGGAGCAGGACTATGGAGAGGCAGCGGAATGGTTTGGGAGAGCTGTCAGACAGAATCATAAGTACGCTCAATATTCTCTGGCCGGTCTTTACTATAGAGGACAGGGAGTCGAGCAGGATTACCGGCAGGCACGAAATCTCTATCGCTGTTCCGCAGAGCAGGAAAACCCGTATGCAGGTTATGAGCTGGCAAAGATGTACCGTGATGGAATCGGAGCAGAACCGGATGGACAACAAGCGGCTACTTACTTTGAGGCGGCCTTCCGAGGCTTCCTTGCGTTGGAAAGTAAAAGCCATGATGACAAATTGCAATACCGCCTGGGGCAGATGTTTTATACGGGAACTGGAACTAAAAAAGAGGAAACAAAGGCGGTAGAGTTCTGGCAGAAAGCAGCCAGGCTGGGAAATGCAAATGCTCAGTATTCATTGGCAAGCCATTGGCTGAAAACAGGGACCGGAGATTTACAGCAGGCGTTAGAGTGGATTCAGAAAGCCGTAGAAGGAGAGAATACAGCGGCCATGTATTCCTTGGGGAAACTGTATCTGGAGGGCGAGATGGTTCCACCGGATATTAAACGTGCAATTGAATTATTTGAGAAGGCAGCCATGAAGGGACATGATTATGCAGCGTACCGTCTGGGACGTCTCTATCTGTCGGGAGAGAAGATCAAAAAGAATGTGGAGCTAGCAATGGAATGGCTTGGGCAGGCTGCGGGTGCCAACAATTTATATGCACTTTATACATTTGGCAAGTTGTTCCTTATGGGAGCGGATGTACCGAAAGACATTGAACGGTCCATCTATTACTTCAAACGAGCTGCGGAAGGCGGCAATGAGTATGCAGAGTTTCAGTTGGGGAAGTTGTATCTTCTGGGAGAGGATGTTCCGAAAAATGTAGAGGAAGCGATTACCTGGATTTCCAGTTGCGCGGACCGTGGAAACCAATTCGCCCAGTATGCGCTGGGTAAATTATATCTTTGCGGGCGGGATGTTCCGAGGGATCGGGAAAAAGCCATTTCGCTGTTGGAGGCAGCGGCAGCACAGGGAAATATTTATGCCCAGTTTTTGCTGGATCATCTGGACTCATTCCAGGATCCATCTGTTTTTCTGTCAGCAACTAGGCTTTTGAATCAACTGACTAAGATATTCCAGGAAGAAGAACGGAGAGAGAGAGCAAGGCATATCAGTGTGGATCGAAAAATGCGGCGTAAAATCCGGGAGAAAAAAGTGGCGCAGGGCCATAAGGGAGATGACCATGAGCCGCAGGAACTGTTGTATTAAAAAATAGGAGGTGGGCAGATGGGGTATGTGCATTTTACAGAAGATCAGAAACAGAGGGCCGGTTCCGTGGACTTGGTGGATTTTCTTCGGTTAAATGGAGAGAGACTCATTTCAGCCGGAAGGGAATGGCGTTTGAGCAGCGATCATAGTATCACGGTCCGGGGAAATACCTGGTATGATCATGCGGAAGAAAAAGGCGGAAGCCCAATCAGTTTTGTCCAATATGTTTACGGAAAAAACTATCCGGATGCGGTTACCATGCTGCTGAATGGAGAGCAGGGCGTAGCATACAAACAAAGCCAGAGAGAAGAAAGCACAAGGGCGCCGTTTGTACTTCCGCCGTCCAACAGCAACATGCGGCGGGTATATGCTTATCTGTTGAAAAACCGGTTTCTGGATCGGGAGATTGTGGATGCATTTGTAAGAAGCGGCCTGATTTATGAAAGTCTGGAGCCATCAAAGGATGGCGCAAAAC
Source organism: Clostridium sp. 1001283B150225_161107_B6 (assembly GCF_015556325.1). Classification (NCBI taxonomy): domain Bacteria; kingdom Bacillati; phylum Bacillota; class Clostridia; order Eubacteriales; family Clostridiaceae; genus Clostridium; species Clostridium sp. 1001283B150225_161107_B6. The sequence goes on from NZ_JADNMD010000002.1 coordinate 285,764, forward strand.
AATTTCACAACGCAATTTTCGTGGGAAAAGATGAAGCTGGGACGGCCAGACATGCACATAAAAAGGGAATCTACACCTACGGGAAAAGTTACCGCGGGAATATTGAAGGGAGTGATCCTCGGTACAGCTTTCATTGGAAGGGAATCAGCAATACCCTGTATGTATTTGAATCGCCCATTGATTTGATTTCCTATATTTCACTTCATAAGGAGGGCTGGGAAAATCATAGTTATGTGGCGTTGTGCGGTGTTGGGCGTCAGTCCATGTACCAGATGCTGAAAGAAAATCCGAACTTGAAAACAATCTGTCTGTGTCTGGATTCCGATGCTCCGGGGATAAAGGCGATGAGGCGTATTACAGATGAATTGCTGGAGTTGGGATACCAGGATACGAAGGAGGAACGCTCCATTTATAAAGACTGGAATGAAGACTGTAAGGCCGTGCATGGACAGCCCGCACAAGCGGCTGAGGAGTTTCTGGTACAGCCCGCAATAGAAAGAGAATTAAATCTGGCCTACATCTAAGGCGTTGCGTACTTGTTCTTGGAAAAGGGGGAGTAACTTGTTAGAAAATCAACTTGTGCCACTTGTGTGTGTCGGCATTGGTATGCTTATCATGTTTGGAGTCATACCGCTTGTGGCAAACCATTATTCACTCAATGGTATTAAATCTAAAACCGTAGGAGATGGACAATACGGTACAGCCCGGTTTGCCAGCGAGGCAGAGCTCCGGAAGACATTTGCATATGTGCCATATGAACCGAAGCTGTGGAGGCAGGGGAAAAACCTTCCGGAGACACAGGGACTTGTGGTGGGCGCAAAGTTTACGCAGAGAGGAGTGACGGCACTGATTGATTCAGGGGATATCCATCTGCTAATGATTGGAGCGGCGGGCGTTGGTAAAACAGCCAACTTTTTGTACCCTTGTATCGAATATGCTTGCGCCAGCGGAATGAGTTTCATCTGTACCGATACAAAAGGAGATTTGTATCGGAATTATGCGGATATCGCAAGGAAATACTATGGGTACAATATCTCTATTTTGGATCTAAGAAATCCAACCAGATCGGATGGAGATAACATTCTTGGGATGGTAAATAAATACATGGACTTATACCTGGAGAATCCAGAAAACTTGGCAAACAAGGCAAAGGCAGAAAAGTATGCGAAGATTACAGCTAAAACTATCATCAGTTCCGGTGGAGGAGATTCGTCTTCCTATGGCCAGAATGCGTTTTTCTATGACGCGGCGGAGGGACTGCTAACCAGCGTAATCCTGTTGATTGCTGAATACTGTCCCAAAGAGCAGCGCCATATCATAAGCGTATTCAAACTGATCCAGGACTTGCTGGCTCCATCTCCGGTAAAGGGAAAGAATCAGTTCCATCTATTAATGCAAAAGTTGCCGCCAACTCATAAGGCGAAATGGTTTGCAGGCGCTGCGCTCAACTCTGCGGATCAGGCTATGTCTTCCGTGCTTTCAACGGCGATGTCCCGATTAAACGCATTTCTGGATTCGGAGATGGAGCAGATCCTGTGTTTTGACAGTGAGATGGATACGGAGACCTTTTGCAATTCTAAATCCGCCATTTTTATTGTTCTTCCGGAGGAGGATACCAGTGCGACACGTTTCTAACTGAAAAGGTTAGGCTCAAGGACAAATAAACGAAAAATTGAAAGGAGTTTCTGAAATACGAACTTGAAGAACTGATATTCCAAGAGGTGGAATGATGGTGTAACGCCCTGAAACGCCCCCTTGATACTGCGGCAAGAGGTGGGACTTTGTGATAATCCTGCTGTTTGAAGCCCGCAAAAGTCGGCAGAGAGTCACCCAAACAGGTCGAGCTGTGGAAAGCTGTTCAGAGGTGGACGGTGTGGCCTATATGCCGGAGGTCTAAAATATGCCTATGGTGAGTATGTAGTGTAAAAGACTACTGACGAACCTCAGATTGTAAGAGTCTAAACTTCCGCATAGCAGAAATGCTATGGTCTGCATGGCAGACGCAAGCCGGGGTAGAGTCAAAATTTGGTGTTATGAAATACCCTACGGTGTTACAGGCACCGGAGTAGTTTGCAGGCTTAGATGAGGCACCTAAGGGCATGAATGGAAAGATAGGAATATCGGAACGTGGTAAGGTCAGAACGTGGAGCCTGTCACAAGGCAGAGAAGCGTTAGAAAGGAAAATTCGATGAATATAACTTGCTTTTATCTGGCTGAAAGTGATGCCACAGTACCAGTGAAACGGTGATAACAAGCCGTGGAGGGATAGGCATTAGTCGCAAGAAAACTAAATAATAAAGATTACACAACATGTCATGGGCTCGAGTATGACTAAGAAAAGAAATCTCCATGTTGGAGGTTCTAACCATGACAAACTTGAAAACTCCCAAACGCCAAAAGCTTCGAAACAGTGAATATTATGATGTGTAAGGTGTGTTTAACGAATTATATGCCGTCAGCAAAAAAAGGGAAAAGTATTCGCCGATTTACAGGGGATAATTCAGTCAGAGAAAATATAAACTGGCATATAGAAATATGAAAACAAACAGGGGTAGTAGAACACCCAGAGTAGGCGATAAAACCATTAATGATTTGAGAAGATGGAGCGATACCGACCTTATCAGGAAACTTATGTGGAAGAGAAGTAATAGTAATAAGTATACACTGCAAGGGAGACAAGAAATTCACCAGAACTTGTTTGATATCAATGTAAAAATCTTGCGTTACCTTATGCGGAATTCTATTCTGAATTGGAGTATTGATTATAACGATGATCGAATCTTTCATTATTCCAGACAAATGGTGAAATGTGCAGTAACAGGTAAACGAATGATAGTGGAGGAAATTCACTGTCACCATAAGCTGTCTGTTATGTTTGGCGGTGATAGCCATGCACATTTGACGCTCGTATGCGCCGAAGTACATGGGTTGATTCGCGCTACCCTGAAAGAAACTATTACGACATGGTTAAAAGCGTTGTAGTTGATGGGCTATCAAATCAGGCGTGTAAGCAACCAGCGGAAGCTCTGTGAACTGTGGACGATTTGATAATAGAGTTTGAAAATGTGTAAATCATATTGAAGTTTTCTTGCGATGGAACGCCGGATGAGGTGAAAATCTCATGTCCGGTGTGAAGCGGGGGAAAATCTGGAGATAGTATCAAAGGGTTACCTATCGCTATCAAAGTATTTTATGGTAAGCCTGTTTTTGCAGCAGATCTACAGGGAAATGCTGTCAATCGCAGATGAACATGGAGGGAAACTTCCGAATCGTGCGGTGATTTTTGGAGATGAGCTCGGTACCATTCCCAAGATTGAATCTCTGGAGATGCTTTTTTCAGCTGGTCGATCCAGGCGGATCAGTATGATACCCATCATACAAAGCTTTGCCCAGCTGCAGAAAAACTATGGGAAAGAGGGAAGTGAAATCATCGTGGATAACTGTCAAGACGTTTTATTTGGTGGGTTTGCACCCAACTCGGAAAGTGCTGAGATTCTGTCAAAGGCATTGGGAAATAAAACGGTGTTGTCCGGCTCCATCAGCCGGGGGAAAAATGATCACAGCCAAAGCCTGCAGATGGTTGGGCGTCCGCTCATGACTCCGGATGAATTGAAGTCACTGCCCAAGGGACACTTTATCCTGGCGAAGACCGGCTGTCACCCGATGCGAGTAGAACTACGCTTATTTTTTAAATGGGGGATTGAATTTGAGGAAAAATATGAGGTGGAACAGCATGTGGCAAGGCAAGTGTCTTATGCGGACCGGCTGGAGTTGGAGCAGGAGATTGTTAGGAGACAATTTTGTGAGGATGAGGAGGCAAACTTTTATGAACCACCGGAAATAGAGGGGATTTCAGGCGGAGGTCTGGCGCATGTACCGATGCCAATCAGACAGGCAGTCTCGGGAACCAGACAACCACTTCGGACAGACTAAGGAGGGAGGTATGTGGGATATTACGATTCTGTTTACTCAGAGGAATTACCACACCGTGCGATTTCGGTGTATATGTATTTAAAAGAGCGAGCAGATAAAAACAGCCAGTGTTATCCGGCCATGAGCACCATCGCAGAAGAACTGAAGCTTTCGAGGAGAACGATCCAGCGGGCTGTAGCAGATTTAGAAAAGGCTGGATTTATTAAAACAGAACAACGCTTTAGAAGAAAGGGGGGTAAAAGTAGCTTACTATACACCGTTTTGAAATGATAGGATTACACCAAGGGGATACTCTGCATTTCCGGTGTCCTATGGTATGCGTCACTATGGCGCATGAAGGGAATATCCCATTGCGAGATAGTTTATTAAAACAGAAAAAAATAAGACCATTTAAAACCGCAGTTCATTCAGGGGTGTCTGGGAAGTGACCATTAAAATATTTATAATAGAGTGTTTACGAGTCATTCTAACTGAGTACTGGGTGTCCCTGCCGGAACAGTTCTTCTACTTCATAGAGATCACCGTGAATATAATCCGTTACCCAGTACCATTCACCGGTTCCTCCCCGCACAAGCTCCATACTGGTCATACCGCGTATGTCAACAATTCTCATGAACGCACCTTGCTCTCGCAAATATATCATGCTCTAAAATTTTTCTTTCACGGTTAGCTGGGATACATCATTTTTACACCAGTATGTAGCAAAGACAATCCAGCAGAAAAACTCCACCCAAAATCAGCGCGAGCACGTGTACGGTTCGATCCGCAGTCTTTGACACACAGCGTTGAAAGCAGGGATAAAGCAGATAGAGAAATACCATTCCGCCCGCACCAAATCGCAGACTTGGATTCAATGCAATTCGCCCCTGAAAGTTTGGCGTAAAACGATTATAATCCCACATCCAGCTTCCGGCAGTCCATTCCATCACATAGCTGGCCGCCAACTCAATCACGGTTGTGATGCCCACGATTCCAGCAAAAACCAGTACTGGCGTGATGGGAATTTTACAGACAAGGATACGTGTTTTCATTAGTCGGTACAAGCACAACAACAAAGCCATCGCACCAAAGCCGTACACTGGGCAGTATGGCCCTGTCAATACCCCCCGGTCGGAGTATCCCCACCGATAGATCACAACTTCTAAAAAAATCTCGTATCCCCATCCGATAAACGAGGTCAGCAGAAAAAACAGAAACAGTTCCTCGATTTTTCGCAAAATTTTCTTACTATCAACCAACATCTGGATGTACTCCTTTGTATTTCTTTTTGCAATTTATGGAGTGAAATAATTTTACCACATTTCGGCAAGCAATGCCAGTGTATAACACTGACAATTTTACTGCTTTGACAGGCCAGTAAAATGCTTTCCAGCCGCTTGTTAGGGCCGCCTATTTGCGGCCCCGCGCTATCGCTCTGGGCCTTATTTTCTACCACCCAACTTCTGGCTACCGTGACCATGAAAGAACATGGACATTTTGCTTCCGCACACTCTTTGATGTTGGTGGCTTTCAAATCGCTTAATCGTAACACTTGCCAATAATAAAAGCAGGGAGAAGTTATTTCGGCTGAATAATTACATCTATCCCTAACTTTTGTAACGAACGAAGATTTCTCTTGATTAAATTCTCTTGATTGATAACAGTATAATAATCTGCTCCTAAATCGCAGTATCGAACTTTCTCTTTTAGCATATGATAGATGGCTGTTAGCATGCTGTGCGCAATAGCTGTCAGTACTCGTTTCCCTCCTCTGCGCGCTGCAATTCGTTGGCATCGTGAATAAAAATAGCTTTGCTTATTCCTTATTCCAGCACGGGCGCATTCTACTAAACATGCTTTCAAATATCTATTTCCTTTTCATATTTGGCTACTCATCTTTTTACTGGCGATTTCTTTACATTCTGGCACAAGCCCTGCCCATGAACTAAAACGCAATTTATTTTGGAAGTGTTCCATTTCCACCCTGTTTCTGCCAGAATGCGTTCCACACTTTGCCTCCCGATTCCTGGAATCGCATCCAAAGCCTGAACAGCCCAGCTTATCGGCTCTGTTTTTTAATATTTTCATCTAAAACCGTGATGAGAGAAGTAAGAATTTCTATATGCATTTTTTTAAGACAGAAAAATATTGAGAGACATGCTGATTTTTATTGTGGCAGATATATTGGATTGTTATAATATGGATATGAAGAAAGCGATAAATTACATTTACGGAGGGATATTTGGTGGAATATGGAATTATAGTTGTGATGATAATTTGTGGAGTTTTACTTTTTATTGAAATTGATGAGTTGAAAAAGCAGGTAAAATCTCAGCAAAAACAGATTGATACTTTGTGAAAACAGACAGGAAATAAACAATTAGCAACATATTATATATCAGAAGAGGATAAAGAATATATCCTTCATCTTAAAAATAGTGGTAAGTATGTAGAAGCTGTAAAAAAAGTGAGAGAAGTGACTTCTATGGATTTAGTACAAGCAAAGCAATATGTTGATACACTATAAATTAGATTTGAGGGAGGTAATATCGTGGAAATAAGAAAGGTACATCAAGAATTTTCCGTATGCCAAGTAGAAGATTATTCGTTTGTAAATTTAGGTTCTGAGTATAGTTTCATTGGAAAAACTGATGAAGAAAAATCTCTTGTATGTATCACAAACGAAGTCCCACCAAATGTAATTCAGCGTGAGGACGGTTGGAAAGCTTTTCGTATTCAAGGTGTTTTAGATTTTTTGTTAATTGGGGTACTGTCTAAAATCGCCAGCAATTTGGCAGATAATGACGTTTCGATTTTTGCTGTATCTACTTACAATACAAACTATATTTTGATAAAAAAAGAAAATTATTAAAAGGCAATAAAAACGCTCAGTAAAGCTGGATATAAAATTATAGAGTGATAATTTCCAGTTTGACAATTTTATATCCATACATACAAAGCAGTTAGTCTTGGCAAGGACAGAGGACGGGCTGATGACGAAAAAAGGTAGGTAAGCGGCCCTTGACGTGATGGTAATAGTACTGGAGCCGAAAGAACCAGTGAACACAATCCTTTACCTGAGGGAAGGGGAACTGGGGGACGATGCGTTGTCTGGAATTAGCATAGTCACAATGTTGTGTGATTTTTTGAGAGGATGCTGGGTAGCTATAAATTAAATTGACATCTTGACATTATTCTGAAAATGTCTATAATATAAAAATAAAAATCAATTTCAAATTGGGGAGCGCTTATATGGCAGAACGAGGCAGATACAAGACGAAGCAACAAGATCTCATATTAGAGTGTCTGAAAAAACAAAAATTGCGTTTTCTCACAGTGAGCCAGTTCATGGACTGTCTTAGGGAGAAGGGAGTGGTCGTTGGACAGACAACGGTATACCGGGTATTGGAACGCATGGTCGATGATGGAAAGATGATGAAGCTTCCGATGGAGGATGGTACCAAAGTACGTTATTGTTTTGCGGGTGAAGAAGATTGGAACAAGTTGGGGAAATTGGTATGTATGGGATGCGGTCGTCTTATTCCACTTGAATGTTCTAAAATGGCAGATTTTCTGGAACATATTTATAAGGAACATGGCTTCGAATTGGATCAGAAACACACAATCTTGTATGGCTATTGTGAATGCTGTAAAAATTAAGAGGTCTGTCCTAAAGATTGATCTGTGATGGCAAAATGGCCTTTCGTACGAAAGTCTTGTTACGTAATGTATTTTTGCATGGATACTGACAAAACTTTGTCAATGCTACAAGCAAAATAGCTATTAGTCCCCCAAAAATTAGTTTCTTTTAGTAATGCGAGATAGGACGGGTTTGTGGTAAAGCTACCGTTTATCAGCTGTCTCTTACTTGGGATTATTGAGGATGCTGCAAACACATTCTGTGTCATTGTATTCTAACAAAATTCTGAATGATTGTAGAATAACGATAATGGAGGGGGACCTATATCATAGAATAAACGATTGACGTTTTGAAGCCTGAGGAGATGGCAGGTTGCGAGGCTTATGAAACAGGAAGATCATTGGCTTTAGGCAATGGAGAGTCCATAGGTTAAAAACTGATAGTGGAATAAGATAACATCCGTTCAGGATAAAAGAAAAAGGAGGAGATGAAGTGGATTATTTAGATAAGCATAAAAGAATCTTTGCGTTCGTGACAGCGTTTCTTGTAACCGCTGTGTTGCTTCTCTCTGGCTTTTTTATTGTCACACATATAGAACATGAGTGTACAGGTGAGGATTGTCCTGTCTGCGCGGAGCTTCAGGAATGCGCTGCTACTATCCGCTTGATAACAGAAGTAGCAGGAACAGGAGCCATCGTCATCTTTGCATATATCATTACTCAAAAACTCTTATCATCTTACCAGACTGGACTCTATCTGTGCCCGGTTTCTTTGGTCAGCTTAAAAATCCGATTAGATAATTAAAACTTTCTTTCAACAAGGCTGTTTTCTATCCATATAACCGTTATCCTCTGGAATGGTGTACTCTGTGTATCAGGATACACGGTTTGGCGGAGATACGTTTGGACTGGGAACACGCCTTGTTTTTTGTGTGCTTGTATACCTGCTATTACTGTAAAAAAACACATTTCAGGAGGATGATTATTATGAATAAAAAATTAAATTCTACATTCTGCACACTGGCTGTGACAGCAATGGTTTCTGTTGCTATGCTTTCAGGGTGCTCAGGTACCACCGCTGCACCAGGGGCTTCTGATACAGACCAGGCTTCAACCACCGCTGTGGCAGGTGGAGATAAGAGTATGGGCGAGGCGTCAATGGAGGCAGAGAACACCGATGCTGGGATTGAATCAAAGGATACGGACGGACAGAAGCTGAAGGTAATGGCCAGCTTTTATCCTATGTATGATTTTGCTGTCAAAATCGGCGGTGATAAAGCGGAGGTGACCAATATGGTTCCGGCCGGCACAGAGCCCCATGACTGGGAACCGGCCGCAGCCGATATTAAGAATTTGGAGGAAGCGGCTCTTTTTGTCTACAGCGGCGGGGGTATGGAGCATTGGGTGGAGGATGTGCTTGCTAGCCTGGAAACAAAGAAGTTGGTATCGGTGGAAGCTTCCGCCGGAGTTACACTCAGATCAGGACACATTCATGATGAGGAAGAACATAAGGGAGCGGAGGAACACACAGAGGAAGAAGAACATGGCCATGACCACGGCCAGTTTGATCCCCATGTATGGCTCAGCCCTGTGAACGCAAAGAAAGAAATGGAAAACATTAAGAATGCTTACGTTAAGGCAGACCCGGAAAACAAAGATTACTATGAAAAAAATTATCAGACCTATACAGCCGAGTTTGATAAATTGGATCAGGAATATAAAGATACGTTGTCTGCCCTGCCTAATAAGAGCATTGTAGTGTCTCATGAAGCGTTCGGTTATCTCTGCGATGCCTATGGACTGACTCAGATGGGCATCGAGGGATTGTCTCCTGATTCGGAACCGGACCCGGCAAGAATGGCGGAGATCATTGACTTTGTAAAGGCCAATCACGTCAAAGTTATTTTCTTTGAAGAACTGGTAAGCCCGAAGGTGGCCGAGACAATTGCGGCGGAAACAGGAGCCCAGACCCGGGTGTTAAATCCACTAGAAGGATTAAGCGATGAGGAACTAAAAAATGGCGCAGATTATTTCTCTGTGATGGAGGATAACTTAAAGCAGCTGAAAGCTGCACTTGAATAAAAACAGGAACAGGAGTACTGATGATGGCTGTCATTGCAGTGAAAGGACTGGATTTTTCCTATGGAAATACCCAGATATTAAAGAATATCAATTTTACTGTTCCCGAGGGCCGATTTGCGGTTCTATTGGGACCAAACGGGGCAGGAAAAAGCACCCTGATAAAGCTCATGCTGGGGGAACTTCCGCTAAATGGACAAACAGGTAAGATTGAACTTCTGGGGCAGGAGATTCGGCAGTTTAAAGACTGGAAGAATATCAGCTACGTTTCCCAAAACGGTATGGCATCCTGTCAGAATTTTCCCGCTTCCGTAGAGGAGTTTGTCCAAGCAGGTCTATACACCCAAATTGGAAAGTTCCGGTTTGCCGGAAAAGGGAGAGGGAGCAGGTTCGCCGTGTGCTGCATCAAGTCGGTATGGGAGATTTTGCAAAACGGCTGATTGGCCGACTATCCGGAGGGCAGCAACAGAGGGTCCTGCTGGCAAGGGCGCTGATAAACGCCCCGCGGCTTTTGCTGCTGGATGAACCCACTTCCGGTATGGACGAAGACAGTACTACTTTATTTTACCGGCTGCTGTATCAGATTAACCGGGAGCAGGGGGTGACCATCTGGATTGTAACTCATGATCGGAAACGGCTCATGGCTTATGCAGACGATATCTGGCTTTTAGAAGATGAGAAGATGAAATTGGTCCAGCCAGGCAGAGAGGAGGGAGAGCATGGAAATCTTTGAATATGCGTTCATGCAGCGGGCCTTTATTGTGGGCATTCTTCTGGCGGCCATTATCCCGTGTATCGGGCTAGTGATTGTATGTAAGCGTCTGTCCATGATTGGGGACGCCCTGTCCCATACCTCGCTGGCTGGGGTGGCGGCCGGGCTGCTCCTGGGGCTGAATCCTGTCTTGACCGCTGCGGCTGCCTGCGTGGTTGCCGCTATTGGGATTGAGGCGATACGCAGGAAGATTCCCAGATTTTCGGAAATGTCCATTGCTATCATTATGTCTGCCGGGATTGGCCTGGCGGGCGTTTTGTCAGGATTTATTAAAAATGCAGCCAATTTCAACAGCTTCCTGTTTGGAAGTATTGTGGCAATCAGTAACGGGGAGTTGTATCTGGTAATCGCCGTCAGCATGGCGGTTCTGCTTATGTTTCTGCTTATGTACAAAGAACTGTTTTATGTGTCTCTGGACGAACAAAGCGCCAGGCTGGCCGGGGTGCCCGTAAAGACAGTGAACTTTCTGTTTACTGTTTTAATCGCGGTGACAGTTTCTGTCGCTGCAAGGACGGTGGGGGCTCTCATCGTCTCATCCATGATGGTGGTTCCCGTGGCCTGCGCCATGCAGTTTGGAACGAGTTACCGTCAGACGCTTATTTTGGCGGTGGTTCTGGATATTCTGTTTATGATTACAGGCTTGTTCGCTGCGTACTACCTGGGATTGAAGCCGGGCGGCACGATTGTGCTAGTGGGAGTATTGGTTTTGATATTAGTGTTTGTAGGAAAGAGAATTCTGAGATGAAAATAATTATATGAAATTGCAAAAGAGAAAAAAGCAGTACGGAACAGTAGGAAAATATTGCGGCAGGGATTTGTATATTAAAAGAACAGTTAGAGGGAGACTACAGAGAAGGATAGGCCTAAGAAGAGGTAAGAACCGATACCTCTGCCTGGCTATAATTTGCGTCTGCCTGCTGGCTACAGGCGGTCTGTTGTTTAAAATGAGAATACTTCTGGGTGATAGGGAAATATCGACCACGGCATCTGCCGCAGAGTCAGCTTCGGCTTCTGGCAAGGAAGCTTCGTCATCTCCTGGTGAGAAAGCTTCACTATCCTTATTTGACAAGACGGATGAACTGCTGGCCCAGGTGGATAGAGCCGTTTCCCAGTATGACTATGACAGGGCTGTGGAGCTGCTTGTAGGAAACGGGGCTGATAAGGAAGATCCGAGGATTGGGGAAAAACTTTCTGATATTGAGGCGGTAAAGAAAACTCTGGTGGAACAGGACATTTACCAGATTACCCATATATTCTTTCATATTCTGGTAGAAGACCCAGGAAGGACATTTCTAGACACAGCCCAGGGCAAGGGCTACAATTCTGTGATGACCACGGTTCCGGAATTTGAAGCGATCCTGACTCAGATGTATCAGAGAGGTTATGTGCTGGTCGGCATTCACGATTTGGCGGAGGTGAGTGAGGACGAAACAGGGATGGAACAGATGAGAGCGAAGAAAATCCTGCTTCCCCCGGGCAAAAAAGCATTTGTTATGAGCCAGGATGATGTCAATTACTATGAATACATGGAGGAGTCTGGCTGCGCGCGTAAAATACTTTTGGATGATCGTAGGAAACCAGTTTGCGAATACATGGATCAGGATGGAACTGTCTGGATTGGGGAATATGACTTAGTTCCCATTCTCGACCGTTTCGTGGAGGAACATCCGGATTTTAGCTACAGAGGGGCCAAGGCAATCTTGGCCCTGACTGGATATAACGGTGTCCTGGGATACCGCACCGATGAAACGTACGATCCGGCCTCTCCAAACTATGATCCAGACATGAAACCAAATCCCAATATCGAGGAAGACCGGGCCTATGTAAAAAAACTAACACAGGCACTGAAAGAGGATGGTTATGAGTTCGCTTCCCACTCCTGGGGACATCGGGATTACGGGAAAATTGACCTTGAACATATGAAAGCAGATATTGAGCGATGGGAAAAGAATGTGGCTCGTCTGCTTCCCGATCCCTGCGACATCATGATTTATCCCTTTGGCTCCGATGTGGGGGACTGGAGGCCCTATACGGAAGAAAATGAAAAATACCGATACTTGCAGAGCCTGGGCTTCAGGTACTTCTGTAATGTGGATTCCAGACCATATTGGGTGGAAACAGGAGGCCAGTTCCTCCGGCAGGCCAGACGGAACCTGGACGGCTACCGGCTGTGGATGGATTATGGCTGCGGTGCAAATGGGCTGTCCGACTTAATTGATGTGAATACGGTATTTGATGCGCGCAGGCCAACACCGGTTGGATGGAAGTAAGCAATACCGGTTGGTTGGAAGCGGCCGGCAGAAAGGAGTGTATATGACGGATGTTTATGTGATATCTGGCTTTTTAGGAGCGGGAAAGACGACACTGATTAAAACCATGGTGCATTCCGCGTTCAAGAACAAGAAGCTGGTTGTGATTGAAAATGACTTTGGGGAGGCCGGGATTGATGCCGGGCTGCTCAAGGAATGCAACTTGGCGGTTACCAGTTTAAGCGATGGGTGTATCTGCTGCAGTCTGACCGGAGACTTTGAGAAAGCGATGGAACGCATATTAAAGGACTACATACCGGATGCCGTATTGGTGGAACCATCCGGCGTGGGCAGATTATCCGATCTGATTAAAATCTGTTTAAAACAGGAGGACAGGGGCCTTATCCATCTGAAAAGGACAATAACCGTGGTGGATATACGGTCATTTGATAAATATAGAAAAAATTACGGGGGATTTTTTGAGGATCAGATTGCTTATGCCGATTTGATACTGCTAAGTCACCAAGAGGAAGGGGGGCAGGAAATTCAATCAGTTAAGATTAAAATTCAGGAAATGAATCCCGAAGCCAGAGTCGAGGCGGATTTTTGGGAATCCATTCCTGCATCTGTATTCCGGTATGGCCCGCGAAACAGCAGCATTTTTAAGCTAGAAATGGAAGCAGCGGTCTCTATGAAACCTGTGCGGATTCGCAGCTGTAGGGAACCATCCCGTAGAACCGGTTTTATCAGGCGTCACTTCGCCAGAGATGTCTTTTCTTCTGTTACTATTGAGTGGAAAGAACCCATTACGGAGGAGCGGCTGGGGAAAAAGATTCTGCATGTTGTGAAACATGCAGAGGGGGAAATCCTCCGAGGAAAAGGGATTGTGGCAGATGGACGCCGGGGATTGGTATTCCACTATCTGCCTGGCAGTTTAAGCATTGAACCCGCAAACATAGTTGGGAACCAGGTTTGCTTCATAGGCACCGGCCTGGATGAACAGCAGATACATACATTATTCAGAGAGGAAACAACATGACAACACCGGTATGGGTCATAACTGGACTGCTGGATTCGGGAAAGACCACGCTCATCAACCAGTTGGCTGAACAGGAACTGGATGAACTGGATATCCTGGTCATCCAGTTTGAATCAGGCGAAACACCTCTGATAGAACAAGAACGTGTGAAGAAACTGGCATTCTCCAAGAGCCAGCTGGAACAGAGTCCATTCGGCATTGCCGATACCATCATTCACTACATTGATAAACACAGACCTGATTTAATTCTGATCGAATGGAACGGGATGGAGCATTTCCATAAACTGGAGGAAATGTTTCTCCAGTTTTCTGCAAAAGCAGTGCTGAGTATTGAAAAGGTGGTTTATGCAGCGGAGGGAGCCAGCTTTAAGACCAGGATTCCAGATGCAGGAGTGGCAACATTTTCACAGATTGCGGGCTGCGACTGCGCTTACGTGAGACTGAAGGGAAATCGGAAATCTCGGAATGGCATGGATGTTCTTTATGGCTGCAACCCAGATATCCAGGTCTATACCAGCTGGAACCGTTTTGTACGCGCCTTGTTCCGTTTCGGTATGAAGCCTCGGCATTGGTTCCTGATGCTTCTGACTGCGGTCATGTTGTATATGGCAGCTTTTTCCGTGCTAAATGATGCGGGGGCTTCGCCAGAACGGTATATAAGCATATTCCTTGGGGTTTTTCTTCAGGCAGCGCCCTTTTTGGCTGTTGGTGTCCTGCTTTCCTCCCTGATTCAGGTTTATTTAAAGCCGGACTGGATTCAGAGAAGATTCCCCAGAAAAATTCTGTCTGGCCAGCTCTTTGCAGTGCTTGCCGGTTTTTGCTTGCCGGTATGCGACTGTGCATCCATTCCTGTATTCAAAGGTCTGGTCAAAAAGGGGGTACCTATGCCGGCTGCTGTGACCTTTATGCTGGTATCCCCGGTGATTAACCCGGTAGTCATCCTCTCCACCTGGTATGCGTTTAATGGCAATTACAAGATCATCGCGGCCAGATGCGGCCTGGGTATCTTGTGCGCCGTACTCTGTGGATTGACCTATCTTTTTAAACCGCCTGTGAATTATCTGGTGGAATATGCCATGCCTATCCAGGCGGCGTGTGGGGATTACAGCCTTCTGGAAGAAAAGGGGACTCAGTTGTCCCGTTTTTCTCTGATGATGCGGCACGCGCAGAATGAATTTTTCTCAGTGGGCAAATTCCTGCTTACCGGAATCTTTGCATCCACCCTGTTTCAGGATATGATTCCACGGGCAGTTGCCGCAGGCGGCGCCGCGGCACCGTGGAAAGCGCTTCTGGTGATGATGGGGTTGGCCTTTGTGTTGTCCCTCTGTTCCTCCTCCGATGCGGTAGTGGCCAGAAGTATGGCCGGGAGCCTTCCGGTGGGGGCTGTCCTGGGATTTTTGGTGTTCGGCCCTATGATGGACATCAAAAATGCCGCCATGTTGCTTTCGGGTTTTAAATCCAGTTTTGTTATTCGTCTTTTTGCAACCACATTTCTTGTCTGTTTTCTTGTGATAGGTGTATTTATGACAGGGGGAAGCGGAGGAATCAGAATATGACGCTGCGGGGAAAAGGAATCAACCTTCAGGTATTGACAGAATGTATCTGTTATCTGTTGTTTGGATACCTGTTGTTTCAGCTTACTTATTCAGGCGGGTATTTAAATTATGTGACTCCAAGGATGAAGCCGTATCTTTACGGCATGTCTGCTTTAATGTTTTTATGGGCGGTGTTTACAGGAAGGTACTTACTGACACCCCGGTATCGGGTAAAGCTGGCCCGTTCTTTTGTTTTTATTATTCCGATTCTGCTGCTTGTCTTCCGTCCGGCCGATCCTGGGGGGAGCAGTATGGTCAGAAGCTATGAGAGCTCCGGTTTTTCCATGAGTTCCGGAAATGGCGGCGGCCAGATGGCGGGAAATCCGGGGCGGCAGACAGCGGGGAGTACTGTGAGACAGACATTGCCTGCGGCCGGAGGAGAATCCAGGGGGCCTTTCTCCGATGGAGAATCAGGTTCAGGGCTGCCGGACGGGGAAAATACAGAAACGGATGGATACAGCGGAACTGATGCTTATCCAGAAGATGATACCGGACAGTCCTTCGGAGAAGAAAATCCATGGTATGACTTAAATGGTCTGGACGAGGCGGAAAAAACCATTACGATTGCAGATGAAGATTACTACACATGGATGTATGAACTGAGTAACTTTTATGAAAAGTATGAAGGCTATACCATTGTAATGAAAGGGTTTGTCTACCGTGCTCCAGACATTCAAAAAAAGTGCGATTTTGCCCTGGTCCGGCTGTCCATGTGGTGCTGTGCCGCGGATCTAAGCCCAATTGGTTTTCTGGTGGATAGTGACAATGAAGTGACATTCAAGGATGACGACTGGGTGACGGTAAAGGGCACATTTGGAATCAGCGAGGATGGAGCCTCTCTGATTTTAAAGGCCCAAAATATAGAAGCGGCCGAAAAACCCGAAGAAGAATATGTTTATCCATATTTCTAATCGGAAAATAGGATGAGGGAGAATTGAAAGGAAAATCAAAGCTTGAAAAGTAAAACAGGAGCAGAATACAGTGGAGCAATACAGGAAACTGTGCCAGAAATTAAAAGGGGAAGGGGAACCATGCGGCTTTAATCAGCCTGCCAAAGAATGCCTCCCCAATCCGGCTGCATAAACGCTGCCGGATTATCGGTCATTATCATAGATATCTGCTCAAATAAAGAGGACAGATTGTATATTAGAAACCGGTCTACAGAGGCGGGGGGGGGGGGTAGAGAAATAAACATTTGACAGGGTAAAATCCGGAAAGGAAGATGTGCTCATGAGAGTCAAGGTAACATTGGCATGTATGGAGTGCCACGACAGAAACTATGCAACAACTAAAAATAAGCAGAAGCACCCGGAACGGATGGAGGTAATGAAATATTGTCCGAGGCTTTGGAAATATACGCTTCATAAAGAAACAAAATAAAACGATGGATTGCATTTGCTTTTAGAGTGTGTTTGAGAATTTAAAATTGCACAAAATATATGTTTTGCTACTCTTTTTCATGATACAAAAGTAAAAACATCCAAAATCACGAATCGAATCAAAAATAAAACAAAAAACGTGTGTTACGCATTTATTTAGAAAAAACGGGGCAGCTACGGAATCCGGAATTTCAAACGGTTCCGAACCCGGATACTTCACTGTACATCATAGGATAAAAAGGTCGGTAATGCGGAGGCTTATTTGGCATGCCCAAAATCAGTAAAACCTGGAACTAAACATAAAAAGGGCCCTTTTCATAGAATTGGGGCGGGATTTTAACAAATCCCACCCCAACTATTGACAAAGAGCCTATAAAAAGAGCCCTTTTCATAGAACTGGAGCAGGATTTTACAAATCCCACCCCAGCTATTGACAAAGAGCCTTAGATACATAACGCACGTTTTTTAACAATTTCTTATTTAATAAATGAAAACAACCGCAACATTATTTTGCTACCGTTATAGCATGCATATCACTTAAATTAGCATTATGAACGCGGCCCGTTTGAATTTCAAAATTTACAATCGGCGTATAATAGTAATCACCACGTGAATCACTTAAAGCGACCATTGCAAGGTATCCTCCATCAGGCAATATTTGCTCTCCGACTTTGCTGCTTACGCGATAAATAAACTTTTTACCATAAATTTTCTCATTTGTACTTCCCGTACTTTGACTGGTTTCATATATGACTTGAATTGCATCACCCGGTTCTACATTTTGTGTGTTTCTCATTAATGTATCACCGCCTTCTTTATAAGACGTCATATCATAAACTCCTAAAACGGAGAATTCACCGCTCTCGTATTCATAACCTATCACAAGGTAGGAGTCGGTTCCGTTATAAAGTACCGGAGCACGATAGCGGATTCTTTCTTTTGTGGTATCAATTACCTCCACTGCCAATGGCTGTCCGTCAATGGAAAGCCATTTTCCCGAAAAATTAGTATTGAGAATTCCTTGTTCGTTCAAAAAAACCAACCGATCTTCTCCAAGATAAGTAATCATACCATTTTCTGTATCCAACTGACAAAGACAAAATGTCATATCCTGCAAAAGATTTACAGCGGAACTGTCAAGCGGGATATGAAACTGTGCATTATCTGAAAGTTGTATATCCGCCTCGGTAAGCATTGACAACGGTGTAGTATCAAGAACCGGAAAGGTTCCGTAACCCTTGCTGTAGGCGTAGGTTTGCAGTTCACCATTGAGACATCCTGCCAACTTGTAATAATACAATGTTTTTATGTCATTATTGGAACAAATGTTGTTGATGTAATTCAGATAATAACTTAATCCTTCCATGTTTTTCAATTCGATGGGAAAATAAATCGAAAGCCCTTGGGATTCTCTCACATATGAGCTTGCCCGGTTGTAAAGCACGGTTTCATCCAACGTATCCAAAACAGCTTGTGTCTCAGCAGGATAAATCTCAGATAGTTCTCTCATGAACACCGCAAGGTCAATGGTGTTAAATACGCTGTAGGCATCACTGGCGTAACGTACCGATTGAGCCGAAGCCCTTCCAAGTTCAGACATAATCCAGGGTTCTTGCACGATATCTCGTAGTATTGCAGTCACCAGTTCTCCGTAACGGATATAAACTTCATTAGCTTTTCCTATGTCTGTGATGGAAAAAGTACAAGGAAAATCAATGCCAAAATCTTTCAACCGAATTGCCTGTTCAGTGTAGTAATCAATATAGCTGTCAGCAATAATCTGACCGATTTGCGCACCATTCATCGATGTATCATTGACAAATTTCTCTAACCAGGCTGCGTAATCCCAACCTTCGCCTGGTTCTAATTCTTCGCTGGCCGCCAAATATTTTCCGTATCCATGCAGTGAATGTGCCACTTCAACCGAGGCCATCAAGCAGGCATCAAATCCAATCAATTCAAATGGAGGTTCTGACTCATTCTGTTCATAGACCGCTCCAAGTGCAGCGGACATCTCACTGAGCGAAAGACTGTCCTGACCATATAGTTCATCGGACGCAACCCCAAATGCGCCGGCACCATGATTCCAAAAAAGAAGAACTTTGTGATCCGCGGGAAAGTTTTTGTTGCAGTAATTCAGAAAGTCGATAAGAGTTTCCTGTTCCCCCATATTTTGTGGCGGGTTATTTTCTGTAGTTTGAAAGCCTTTGCTGTCGTAAACAAACCTTTGGGAACGGTTAGGATTTACTTCCGGTGAACTCCATCTGCTAGCCCCACCCGTTTGGATAATAAATTTCACATTTTGGGGCAATGCAACCGAAAGGATTTCATCAATGTCAGCAGATGCATACCCAGGCTGCATATCTGCTACGACTTCATCAAATTCCCCTGCCGTTGTTTTAGAGGCCTCTATTGCGGGTGGTAGATACATATTCGTAGGAAGATCTATTCCTTTTTCTCGAATGTCTGTTACGAACTGCCAAAACTGAGTATCCATTTGTTCCTGTGTTTTTTGGATATAAGTAGCTGCTTCGGGCATTATTAGATACTTTGTGACATCAGAAAGCCGGTTCACATGGTTGCTTTCCAGGTCACTTCCGCACATGTAAATGTAAAATGCCCATGTATCATCCGCATGACAGGTGGGCAACGCTGCAATTCCTTCTGCACCGTCTGTATCAATCGGTACCTCAGAGTAAATTTCCTCCTTTGATACCGGCTTTTGGGAACAGTAATCGAAATACCATTCATCAACGAGCGTCAATATCGGGTTCATACAGAAAACGCCAATAATTAACACAAGACCACATACGGCAACAGCCCCAATTACTCGCATTCCCCAGTAAAGCGCCTTTTTTCGAAATGATAAGTCTTGATATGCCTTTCTTTTTGTGAGTTTGGCAGCCTGCCTCGCTTCCTTCTTTTGTTTTTTCAAATCTATTGTTGTAAACGAACTCAAATTATCTTTTTCAGAATCAGTTTCTTTTCTTATGTTCATTGCCTATCCCTCCATGATGTGGTTTAAAAGAAATCTCTATGAATCCTCATTTTGCATTGGCACTTCTGTTCACCGTATTTTCTCCGCCAGGAGAAAATGCCAATGATGTTCCCGGTTTATATGTGCGGCTATCCGGGAAAATCCTGCATCCTGTAAATATTGAGTCAACTGCTCCTGCGTAAAGATACGTATTCCTTCAATGATGCCAGTCCATTTTTCGTCTGCCTGTTTCGTCCTGTCTGATTCATTTACGATCATAAACTCCCCTCCCGGTTTGAGCACCCGATATACTTCTTGAAAACTTTCCATCGGCCCCGGCCAGAAATAGACCGTTTCAAAGGCGGTAATCCCATCAAATGTCTCTGCTTCAAACGGGAAGTGAGATACGTCCCCATGCACAATCTTACATCTCCCAGCTTGTACTGCATGCCGGTTGAACTGCTTTGTTTTGTCACAAGACACCTGGGAATAGTCCATGGCTGTAACCGTTGCAATAGGAAACCGTTTTAAAAGCTCTGCGGTATTGCGTCCTCCTCCACATCCAAAATCCGTAATCATAGAAGGGGCCACAGGAGCGACAGGAAAATGGGAAAGACCCCAATCTGAAACCGCAGCATGACCTTGATTCATGCCATTGACCATCATTTTTCCCATCCAGCCATTCGGCTTTCTGGTGTTGTTAAAAAACTGTTTGAAAATCCCTAGGGAATCACCGATCCTTTCCTACTGTATTAGCACGAGTTCCGTTCTGTTTGAATTACATCCTCATTTCCAAATAAACATAATAAGGTCAACCGTTATGAACACACCTGTGATGATATATTTTGTTTTTCGGGAGATATCAGATATCCATATTTCTCCCATCGTTCCCAAAACAAGACCAAGCCTTGCTATATCCCTTTGCATGGGAGAAAAGCGGAAATCGAAACAATTTCTTACTAAATAAAAATGGTGATAAACTCACCAGATCAGGTGTGCGTACTCGTATCAATACTTTTGTTACAAAAGCGGCAGATCACTCCCCAAGTCTGTTAGAGAAAAATATAACACCTCATACATTCAGAGACTCCGCATCTATGAATCTGCTAGTTTCGGGTGTTGACATTTCAATCATAGCGATATGGCTTGGCCATTCTAGTATCGGAACAACTCATAAATATATGGTTGCTGATATAGAATCAAAACGTAAAGCTATGGAAAAAGCAGGTGCTGCTGGAAATGATTCATACAGATATAAGCCATCCGCTGATTTACTCAGTTTTTTGAACTCATTATAGAACTTTAGTTATATGCTTATACAATGCAATGGTTTGGGCTAATTAACGGCTCGTAAACCATTGCTGCACAAAGCTTTGAACAGCACATAATTCCGGTTATGTCCTTAAGAACATAACCGGAAGAATTGGCTTTTCTCCGACATGATAGATGGGGCGGAAGCAAGTATGGGCATATATGCCATTGTAGAGATGCTGAAACTTCACAGTTCGGAACCGTATAAATACTAGCGCCAGGGTCGACCAGTGTTCAAGAAATATGCAGGCGACCATTATTATAGCTACATGTGCAGAATTACTCCAGGGCTAAACGCCCTGGAGTTTTTAGTTACACACTTAAATTAAGCGCTTACATTATGGCGGTGAGAGGTTCGTTGTTTTTTGCTTTAAATCTATTAATGAAACCTCTAATTCCTGTAACAACAAAAGTGATGAATCCGCTAAACATAAATAAAAATCCAATCGGAATTAAAAAGAAGTTCTCATGCAAAACACCCTCTGCGTCAATATATTCAACTGTCATACCTTTTAAAATAATACATCCCACACCAATTAGTAATAAAACAGCACCTATTGCAATTGATACCATGTTAAATTTAGCTCTTCTTGTTTCACTTCCGTCTTTAATTAGTTTTTCTGTCATGTTGTTCATATCATTTCCTCCTAATATCAATTGATCTAATGAAAGAGAAAACACTTGAGCTATCTGAATAAGTAATTCTAAATCCGGCAGATTCTTATCATTTTCCCAGTTAGAAATGGCTTGCCTTGTTACATTTAATTTTTGTGCCATCTGTTCCTGAGTTAATCCCTCCTTTGTACGAATCTGCTTAATCTGTTTTCCAAAATTCATTTTTTTTCTCCTCCATTTCATGATTTATTGTAGGACACCACATAAAATTTATCAAGAAAGCAGTGCTTGCATCCGTAAATAATGGACGCAAAAGTTGCTTGCATAACTAAACACTTAGAAAATCTCCCAAATTCCTTCATTACGTTGAAATAAAATCCCCATCTCTATACTCATTAGCCTTCCATCAAAATCTCTTAGTAATTGATCTTTTTATACACTCACAATCCTTTGTTAAATTCAAATTATCCTTTTCTCATTACAATCCATTATATAGCTTGAATATAAATAAATCTACTGAAAAACAAAAAAACCTGCCCTTTTTTGCGGTTATGCTGCTGTATTTTGTATCAAATAATAAGTATTAATTTCACAGTTTATTCCAAGAATGATGTGCGATTCACCTTCAAGAACGATACCGAGATAAAAGCATAAATCCAAAAACACGAACTCCTCACTACCATTAGCGGCAGCAAGGAGTTTTCGTTTTACATCTCAATAAAATTAAACTGATTCTTATCTTTGGCCTTTGCCTCATACAAAGCATCATCACAGCGCTTGAATACCTCAGCGGATACATGCGGTAGTTACTTAATCCTAAGAATGCCTATACTACCACCAAGGGGAATGACTTCTCCAGTTTCTCTCAATACGAAATTGTGACGCAGCCTATACAAATACTGATTCAAAGAGTCCTCCAGCTTGGTAATTTGCCCTGCATCATCAAGGATGAACAAAAATTCATCACCGCCGGTTCTGCCGCAAAGTTCACCAAAGGATTCCACCTTAATCTTAGATACAAAACGGATAACCTAGTCGCCTATTTGGTAGCCGTATGTGTTGTTAATGTTACAGAAATCATCCAAATCCAAGCAGCCAAGAACAAAAGGTTCGTTACCATTACAACAGATATCAAGTTGTTCCATAATGGCTTTGTGATTCCACAACTGTGACAGAGAATCACGAGTAGCAAGATATTCAAATTCCACGGCCATTTGTTCCGCTTTGGGTTTTTCTGCACTTGCTTTACTAACACGGTCCGTGATGGCCTTTTGGGAAAGACCCAAGCTGATGCTTATCAGCAAAAATAGAATAATGGTATCGCTGACAAACATATACGGTTTATAAATTTTGTTATACTTCGCAGAAACCGCCGGGGAGAAGAACATCACAACGTACATGATGTTGATAGCTACATTGAGCACATACGATGTTGCAATCAACCATATCCCTATTGACTTCTGCTTCAACGCATCTATGATCAAGCAGACTGCGGCGTACAATATACAAGCAACCATAACGAACATTCCGATGATGAACATGTCGTACATTCTGCAAATGCCAAGCAAGTACAGAGCAGGCTGAATCACTATCATTGCCGAAAGCACAACAGAAGGAATCGTCAGAACTTGCGATGCCGTTCTGCCATAAAACAACGAACAAAAGCAATAAACATAAGCGCACGGAAATACACAAGGAAATATCCCAGCACATCGGTGATTTCGTTGCTGATTGGGAAGATGTTGATAATGTCTGCATCTGTCAAGAAGACAGTGAAATATATATCAGCGGGGTCCCAAGTTCTGTTATAATATTCCGTTTTTCCGCATAGTCTATTTTTTGTTTAGTCCTTTTAGGTAGATTTCTTCCGCATTATTCGCCTTTAAGTCCTGTAAACTTTCGATACACTCCTACACACCGCTTTCAAGCGCGACATTTGCCTCTACAAATTTATGGTTAAAATATTCCTGGATGCGGGCTGAAAAGAATGTGATTGCAAATGCAATCGGTAAAACCCAAAGAGCCATGCGCCAGTCATAGGCAAAAAGGCAGATTGCAATCAGTGTTGTGGAAATGAGTGAACCTGCTAAAGCGAGTACATAATGGAAGAGCGCTATTTCCAGGGTGGCACAATCCCCCATAATAGAATTTGCCAAATCAGCACTGTCCTTTTTCCTGAAAAAGGACAGTGGGAGCTGTTCCGCTAAGGAAACACGCCTTACGCCGCTTTCCACATAAGTGGCATTGTATTGAAAATACGTTACAATGAACATGGGTACAAGACAAGCCAAAGTGTCAACCACATAGAAAGAAATGCGGCTTCCATTTACGCCCCCGTTCATGAGAACAATGACAAAGCTATAGAGAAGCCCAACAGGGATCATAAAGAATATCTCCTGAAACACACACACGATACACCCCTTTATCAAATCGACAGCCCCCTGCCTTGATAACGCAAAACACCTTTACAATGTCTGAATCATGCTCTTACCTCCTAGTGATAAATGATAAAACAACTAGAACAGCATTCCAAGTTGGGAGGGGGACGATAAAAATTTCAGATAATGCAGTTGTTTAGTTTAAAACCCATGATAATATAAGCATAGCAGTTGATGATATATGTAATTGTCGTGTGTGGTAACTCAACAATACAACATATATTCAAAAACTGCTACTTAAAAAAAGTGGTGGATTCACATATCTAGGGCTAGTCACCGCGCTAGAGCGTGTTTGATACAATAGCAAAAACGAATAATAATCCGGGCATAAAAAAGGAATTTTACATAGGGAAATCGGGCAAATAGCGGTTCTTGTATTGCTACTATATCTTGCTATCGTGATACTGATTGCATCGATACGGACATTGATAGCGCTCAGGAAAGGGCGGGAACACGCAAAGAAAACATGGAAAAACATTTTGGAAATGCTTTTTAGCATTCCTTGGAGAGATGCTTGATCCGTTTAATTGGCTGTGATTTTGATAGTGGTAAAGTCCTATTGAGCCAACAGACAAAGTGTATCTTGTTGGTTAACATAAACTAACCAACAAGGTAGGAGGATAGAAGTTGTTCCTATTGTTAAATCTTCTTTTGATATTTTTTGGAATAGGATTATTTGGACTTAGTTACTCGCTCGTGCGTAAAAGAAAAGGTGATACCGAGGGTCTTAAACTTTACGGTGCATTTGCCTATGGGAGCGTTGTTTTTATTGTTTCGGGAGTGGCTCAGATCATCGGGCATTATATATCTTTTTCTTGGTGGTATAGTTCTGTCATATTGATTATCCTGGAAATTGCAGACAATTTCTTAATCCGACCAGGATTTAATAAAAGCGGTAAAGCCGGTTTGAAAAAGAAGAACCTATTGGAAATTTTATTTTCTGTTGTTATCTGTTTGAGTGCTATATTGTTGAAACGAGATTTGTCAAGGGGGCTTTTTGCGAAAAAACAAGGATTATCAATCAAACGCAAGTATTTATAAAAAGAGTTTGAATTTTAGGATTTGTCGGGTTTTTGTCTGTACTCCTCCATCAGCTTATCATTTTCCATAATGAAGGGAGCTGCGGTAGGCTGACCGAAACTGACATCATATTTTGACATCAGGTAGTCATTTAACTCAACTCGACTTGCGAATTTGCTCAGCTGATATGGTTCTTGAAATGCGATCTTTTCCACAAAATACAGCGCGTCCGCAGAAACAGGAAACAATACCCCAATGTGCCCAATGAACAGATAATCTGCGTCATCCCATGAGTCATGGAAAACTACCGATATGAGCCGTGCTTTTGATTGTTTATCAAAGATAATACCACGTTTGGCCCAGTCGCCTTGCAGATTTTCCACATGGACGGAAGTTTCCTGAGTGCTCTCTGTAGGAACAGTGGAATAAAAGGCCAGAAAACGATCATAATCTCCTTCGTTAAGCAATGCGGAAGAGTCCTCTTCCAGAGAAGCCATGTCCTGCATGACCATATCCGATCGAATCTCGGCGTCTGTCGGGATTTCGATGTAGTCGCCAAAAAGGCTGAAGGCTGTAATGCGGCAGTTGTATCCTAAAAAGTATGGATATACCTCGTTTCATTCGTCCTGCATGGTATACGGATCATAGGTTGCCCTTGATACATCTTTCTGCACAAATTCTCCGGCGAGACCTTCTGTAGAAACTGTGCTGTTGAACTGATCGACATGCTCAAAGAATATTTCCTGGCGTTCATCGGAGATACCGGCACTTGACATAATGACAGACAGCTCCTCCTGAACAGAATCGTTCAGGAGGTTGCTGTATTCAATCGTTTCCGGACATGACCGGTCATTGCTTTGCTGACAGCCGGCCAGAAGTATAACCAAGCATAGTGAACTTAAGCTGAAAAGGATTTTTCTCATAAATATCCTCGCATTTTCCTTACATGAAGGTGTTGATGACGCCGATGATCAGCGCGGCTGCGGCCATAATACGGGCAAATTTAAATTTTCCTGCATTACCTTTACTGGTGCGTTCGAGCACGATTGCTGCAATGGCTACGGCACCAATGGCTACACCGATGGCAACCTGTACCGGGAATAATCCAAGGCCGATGCGAATGCCGACAGAAGCTGCGTAGATTGCAAGGGCTGCTACGATGTAGAAGCAGACCTGTTTCATACGGGGACGTCTTACCAGAAACATCAGGCACAAAGACAAAAGACTTGCAGCCACCATAACCATGTAAACAATTACCAACCAATCCAAAGAAGTTAACATATTCATTTCCTCACTTTCGTTTTTTGTGTTGTGTTGCTTTGTTGAGAATAGAATAACAGGAAGTTCTGAAGAAATTTGCAAGACATTTCTAAAAAATTCTGAAGAAACTCTGTTAAAACTCTGAAAGCGTAATCGTTATCTCAAATTCGGATTCGGCTCGCCGAACATCTACAGTTCCTGCGTAGTTGTGTGCAATGCGGCGGATACTGTTCAGTCCCATTTGGTAGCTTTCCTTTTGTTCATCGCCGGGAAAGATGTAATTTTTCTGATATATGACAAGCTGATCCGAATCGGAGCGAACCGATAAGAATACAGGTTGCAGCGGATCCGCATACTTTCGGATGTTTGAGCTGAGATTGTCAAAGATGCGGCGCAGCTCCTGTATGTCAAAACTGCCAGAAAAAGAGAAACAGCTTTTGAGATCAGTCAAAATTTGAAAATCCTCTTCCAACAACTCTTCAAATTCTGTTACAAGCTGTTCCATCAGCAATCGGGAATCTTCAAATCGTTCCGGGTTTCGCCTGCCGCCGTCCAGCAGAATATCGGTCAGCTCTTTGATTTGCTGCGCTTTTACCCGGATCAGTTCTGCATATCCCTGTTGCTCTTGTGCCGGTCGATCATTGTTGCCTGCCAGAAATTCCGAATAGGCCATGATGGAGGTCAGTGGTGTGCGGATATCGTGAGAGAGGGTGCGGATCAGCTGTTCCTTTTCTTCTGCCAATAGGCGTTCCTTCTCTTTTACCTGCTTCTGTGTGATGGAAAGATAGTTTACGGCCTCGGCCAGACGAGTCAGTTCGTTGTTTCCCTCCACGGAAACCAGATGATCCATTTCTCCTAAACGCAGGGCATCGATCCCCTTGATGATATCCCATATGTAGGATAAACGCTCCCCAAGCAGAAAGAGAAACAGGAAAGTAAAAAAGCATACCGATATAAGAAGGCTCAGATTGAACATCCAGCCTTCTAGAGACAGAACTTTGCTTTCTGTGAGGACGATACCCCGGATAACAAGAATGCTGTCGGCCACAGCAGTTGCACAAATGCGGAGCAGCAGAAACAGAATCAGTGTAATAACAAAAGAGAGCGACAACAAGCCAAGAATTTCACGAGGAAGCCTTTTTCCTCTTAGTCGTTTGCTTTCTTCAGTCAATATAATACCCCCTTCCCCATGCAGTCTTAATATAAGTGGGGTTGCGAGAATTGTCTCCCAATTTCTTGCGGATGTTTTTGATATGTACCATAATGGCGCTGTCGCCAACAGCATTGTCATCCCAGATGCTCTGATAGATGTTTTCTAGAGAATAGATTTTTTTCTTATGGGAAGCAAGCAGCTCCAATATCTTAAATTCCGTATAAGTAAGAGCGATTGTCTCACCGTTTTTTATGAACGATTGACTGTCCAAATTCAGCACCACATCCTGAAAGGTTAACTGGTTCGTATCCCGACACGTAGGGGGTGAGACGGTGTAGGCAGGGCTTCGTTTTAAGATAGCCTTGACACGCATCAACAGTTCCACATTGGAGAATGGTTTCACGATGTAGTCATCTGCACCCACAGAAAAGCCCATAACTTTATCCGACTCGCTTGAATAGGCGGTGAGAAAAATAATCGGCGCATCATAACTCTTTCGTATTTCAGCAGCGGCCATAATACCGGAAAGTCCGGGCATATTGACGTCCAGAATATAAAGGTCGATATCCTCTGATGCGGAATCAATGGCACTCTGACCGTCTTCTGCCGTTTCAACAGCATATCCGTTGCTTGTCAGCAGCAATGTCAGAATATCACGGATTTCTTTTTCATCATCAGCTATTAAGATTAGTTTTTTATCATTTTTCATATAGTCACTTGTATGATGTTTATAGAAGCGAAAACATCTACTTTCCTTTCGTTTTAATATCGTGGTTTAATACATTCAGATACTGTGGACTTTTGATTTTTTCCTGTAGCCTTGACTACTCAACAGG
This sequence comes from Clostridium sp. 1001283B150225_161107_B6, assembly GCF_015556325.1. Taxonomy (NCBI): domain Bacteria; kingdom Bacillati; phylum Bacillota; class Clostridia; order Eubacteriales; family Clostridiaceae; genus Clostridium; species Clostridium sp. 1001283B150225_161107_B6. The sequence continues at coordinate 314,038 of NZ_JADNMD010000002.1, forward strand.
AGTGTATTGCCGCTGCCTTTATCTGAATTGTTTATTAGCTGGATGTACCGGAGCGTCTGTTCCAATGAGTACTTATTTCAATCAAGTCTACGATGATAATCACTGGTGGATATCACGGTATCAGACTTTTTGAAAGGGAGGTATAACCTCATGATTTATGTAGGCATTGATATTGCCAAACTCAACCATTTTGCCGCTGCTGTTTCTTCGGAAGGCGAGATACTCATCGAGCCGTTTCAATTCTCAAATGACTATGATGGCTTCTATCTGCTGCTGTCTAAGCTGGCACCACTTGACCAGCACAGCATCATCATAGGTCTTGAATCTACGACACACTACGGTGACAACCTTGTTCGTTTCCTAATCTGCAAGGATTTTAAAGTGTGTGTTCTCAACCCTATCATGACTTCGTCCATGCGTAAAAACAATGTACGCAAGACGAAGATCGATAAAGTCGACACTTTGGTGATTGCTAAAACCCTTATGATGCAGGACTCTCTCAGGTTTTCTACCCTGAAAGATCTGGATTACATTGAACTGAAGGAACTCGGCAGGTTCCGACAGAAGACCATGAAACAGCGTACCCGTTTGAAAATTCAATTGACTTCCTATATGGATCAGGTCTTTCCGGAACTTCAGTATTTTTTCAAATCCGGTCTGCATCAGAAAGCTGTCTATGCACTCTTAAAAGAGGCTCCTATGCCAAAAGACATTGCTTACCTGCACCTGACTCATCTCTCCAATCTCCTTGTCAAATCCTCCCATGGACACTTCACAAAAGATATGGCCAGAGAATTAAGAGTTCTCGCACAGAGGTCTGTCGGCTTAAATGACAGCTCTTTATCTATCCAGATAACTCAGACCATTGCACAGATCGAGTTATTGGATTCACAGTTATTCGAGACAGAACTTGAAATGGCGAATCTTGTCACCTGCCTGCACTCTGTACTCATGACCATTCCCGGCATTGGAACCGTAAATGGCGGGATGATACTGGGTGAGATCGGTGATATTCACCGTTTCTCAACACCAGGTAAACTGCTTGCATTCGCTGGACTGGATCCAACTGTATACCAGTCTGGAAACTTTCAGGCTAAAAGAACCCATATGTCCAAGCGAGGGTCACGTGTACTTCGTTACGCCCTTATGAACGCAGCTCATAATGTTGTAAAGAACAATGCGACTTTCAAGGTTTATTACGACACCAAGAGAGCCGAAGGCCGGACACACTACAATGCCCTTGGACATTGCGCCGGAAAACTTGTCAGGGTCATCTGGAAGATGCTCACTGACGAAGTGGAATTCAACCTCGAATAGAGGCCTGTATACTAATATCGATAGACTTTGAAAAAGCACCTTTAGGGAGTTCTATTAAAGTTACCCTTTTTTTCATCGATATAGAAACGGAATTTTTGGCTAATTTATACTTGACTTTTCATAGCTGGTCTCCTGTCGATGTCCATAATATAAGCAACAGACAGCCTGTTTCTCTATGTGTTGGATACAGACATTCTTATGTAGGTTTATAACCATTGATAAGCAGCTCAAGTCAGGTAGATTCGTATTTTTCTTAAACAGCATATTATTTTATATTAATGATACTATAATAGTGAGGATCCTTCAAGAACAGATATTTCAGAATTAAACTATCCACACAAGAACTTTTACAAAACTGATGGAACTCTATCATTTCTCCTTCAACGATTTCCGCCGATCCTCTCGGAGAGCGCACGACTGCCGCAAGGCAGTACCACCGCCCGCTTACGGGTGGTGAGTAAGTGCGCCCTATCCAAGAACTCGGATAGGGCGCATTATCCGAGATTTTCAATGATCCGAGGAAACTTGTGAATAGCCCCATTCTACAAGGCTTTCAAAGAAGTTTTCTCGGATAATTATTGCTGAAAAAATCACCGGTCATTTCGATAATTATCCGAGGTAATTGTTATGAAATGCTTGTATTCATTGGCTTTAGCTGATTTATCTCGGATAATGCGCCCTTGGTATAATCACACTAAAGGATTTGGACTGCGCCGAAAAAGACACTCCGCTTTTCTCCGAACTCCGTAACGCTCAGAAGGCTCAAAACAGGGCAGGCAGGGCAAACACATTACCCACATAGAATTAGCCTAAAAAACTCCTTGCCACACAAGGCTTTCAGAGGTCGAAACGGTTACTTTCTCTTTCGACTCGTAAAACCGAAAACACGATTTATGTTTCACTTGCCGAAAGCGTGTTTTTCGCTTATAATGCCTGTATCGTTCCTTTCTCATAACTGCTTTTCCATTCACCACAAATGAGCCGCAGTCACTATGTATTAGGTATCAGAAACTACCCTTTATATAGTAACTCTTATGAACAAATATCCGTCTTCATCAGTAGGACAATCTTTTTATATATTTATTGATATATTTGACAGTGTTTTTCCAAAGCGGTATTTCACGTTGTTTTCGGCCCTTTCCATATACTTTTAAATTGGCATGATTGATGGAGTCTGTTTTCTGGATATCAGTCAACTTTATTGCAAGTAATTCTGATACCCGTATGCCAGAATTATACAGAATCATAAGCTTCAGTTTATCTCTTGCACCAATGAATGTATTGGTATCACAAACAGTTATTAGAGAATCGAATTCTGCTCTAGTGAGAAAAACCATAGTTGGTTGCTTGTGCTTTTGAGCTGATAACATAAGTGCACGTTTTGTTATAGCACTATATTCGGGTTCCAGTTCCGAAACATAATGTATGAAAGATTTTATAGCATTGATTCTGTTATAATCGTAACAGGCTTATTGCATCTTACTTTTTCAAGATATTCGCAAAACCCTTGAAGATAACTGAGATCAAAATGCGCTATTTCTACTAAGGACATGCAGTTTAGCGTTGATATCTACTCCCTGCTTGTTCCATCTTCGAATAGCATTACATGCCATGGTATGCCGGAAATCGTATAGTCTGACATGAGGATATCCAGTTGGAGTCGCTTTGATACAAGGACGTATAAGTTTAAATGCATAAGCTAATGCGGATTCTGTTAAAGGAACGCCTTCCGTTGTATAAAAAACGCTTCGTAAGGCATCTTATAATCGAGTTTGTTACTAATCCGCTGCTTGTAAGATTGAAGTTTTGCAGAAACGGAATCATCAATAGGAATAATACGTTCCTTTGAAAACTTTGTTTTCTGTATATGAAGTAGCTGTTGTTCAAGATTTACATCTGCAATAGTAAGTTTTATTGGCTCGGATGGTCTCGATCTGGTTGACCATAGTAATCCGATAACTGTTTCAACTGTATAAGCACGTATTCCATCTGGAGAATAGTTTCTTTATATCATCCTTGCAAAAAAAATGGTACGGTTGAAATTGACAAGAACAAAAAGTAAATGAATTACAACAAATGAAAGAACGGGATTTTTCTTTTGTAAAAAAAGAATTTTGTAGACAAAGGTAATGTCGAAAGAAACGAGAAATTTTGTTAATTATTATCTTGATAAAAATTTTTATGGAGAAAAGGACCAAAACAGGCGTTTGATTTTGGATACAGATTCCAGATTAAAGACGTTCATAAATCTAATCATCCGCGGACAAGCAATGAAAAGTGGACAAATGTTTGGAAATTTAAAGTTTTACGAAAAAGAAGAGTATGGAAAGAAGCATAGAGTTATCTGTTTTGATAGTTTGTATGAAGAGAAAAATATGAACTAATCTCGGTGTTTTATTATCAGGTTTATAAACAAGCGAATGAGGTGTTTAAATATTACAAATTTTTTGAAACACATAATCAAGCTTATTAAAAAACTGGTATAAAAATATCGAGGAACTTTCTCTTTATGGCACGGAAGTGACAGCGAAATTTGGAGATAGATTTCTTACTTTATCCTGTTGTTCATATCATGTAAAGGATGGGCGATTCGGCGTTGTAATAAAAGGTGTAATTGATAAGTTTACACAAAATAGGTGTATTTAATTCATAAATATAAAAAACAAAAAGTAGCATAGCGCAAGCGATAATTGCCTAAAAAAGCGCGATGCAAGAGTTACTTGCTTGCCTTTTTCACTAAAATTGCCTATGGTTATTCAATGAAGTTTCTGATTTGTTTCTAGGAGGTAAAAAAACAGGTAGACGAAAAATCGGATTCATTCAAAAAAATTAACAAAAATAGAAAAGGAGAAAATGTAGTATGCAATTTTCAAAAAATGTAAAAATAACGATAGGAATTATGTGTCTGACCGGTGTGTGTGCGTTATCTTCACTGGTTGGATGCTCGGGCAACCATGGAACGAACAAGAAAACAGAAACAACGAATAAAGTGGCTAATGAAACAACCGGCGAAGTATTGAATGCAGGAATGATGAATCTTGAAGATGATATCTTTGGCAATGAAAGCTATGAACAGGATACCTATAAAACGGTAACAGGCGAAGAGGTTAAAAGTGATGATGAAAGAGTTGTATTTTATAATGCAACAGGATACATAACACCAGACGCATGGAAAGAAAAAGGTATTATGGCAAATTCGGACGGCACAGATTTAAATATTTCATTCTTTTCAACACTGTTTTTTGAAGAGATAAATGCAATGACAGAAGAAGAGGCTGCAAGTGTAACGCCAGAAGAATTTGAGGGTAGAGGCGTTTCCTTTGGAAAACTGTTTTACAGAGAAGGAAAGGGAGATGATACAGAAGCGAGTGAATATGGTAAAAAAAGTGGATTTGAAATTTGTGAGAGAGTCGGAACCTATGCTGGAAACACCTATTATATAGCTTACAGTAATGAAAAAACAAGAGAAGACTTCCCGGGATTAAAGGATGAAGAATATAAGGAATACGAAGAACTGACAGGTGAAATAAAAAATCTGAAAGAGCATATATTGGTGTTTAAACCTATGATGGACAGCATTGCAAAAGGATTTGCAAATTTTAAAGCAGAAGATTTAGAAGGAAATGAGATTACGCAAGATATTTTTAACCAGTATGATCTTACGATGATCAATGTTTGGGCGACCTGGTGCGGTTCTTGTTTAGCAGAAATGCCGGACTTGGTGAAACTTCATAACGGATTAAATGAAAACGTGAACATGATTTCGATCTGTATTGATGCAACAGAAAACAAAGAGACCGCACAAAAGATCATGAAAACGGAAAATGCGAAATTTACCACACTTATGGATAATGAGCAGCTTAAAGAAAGTATTTTAAACAACTTAGGCGCAGTTCCTACCAGTATTTTCGTTGACAAGGAAGGAAATGTGGTTGGTAAAATGGTTGAAGGCGCAAGAAGCCTTGAAGAATATGAATCAATCATTGAAGATAAGCTGACGGAATTACAGAACCAGTAGAACATAGTTGGAATATTGGAGAAGATATATGCGCAAGAATAATTTTATCGGAAACGGGATTTTAGGTATATCCGTAATATTGATGGCAATCGGAATTTGTAGAAAGGAGCATCTAATCGTATTTAAGAAGGCAATAAATATTTGTTTAGAATGCATCGGAATTGGGTAATGAAAAAAAATAGACATTACATACAAATTTTTTCGGCATTTCTTTTTAATAGTTATCTTTTAGGATTTCGTGATAAAACAATTTTTAAAGGAAAAACTAAAATGGCGTGTGTGCCTATATTAAATTGTTATTCTTGCCCTAGTGCACTTGGAGCTTGCCCTATTGGGGCGCTCCAGGCCTCGCTGGGGGACATTAACAATAAAACTGCCTTTTACGTATTAGGGACGATTATGCTTTTTGGAATTTTGGTAGGAAGATTGATTTGTGGTTTTTTGTGTTTGTTTGGTTTTATTCAAGATTTATTATATAAGATTCCGACAAAAAAGATATCTATTTCTGCTTGGTTAGATAAAAAGTTGCGTTTTGTGAAATACATAATATTCATTTCGTTTGTTATTATATTTCCGATGGTGCTTACTAATAAGTATGGATTGGGAGCTCCGTACTTTTGCAAATTAATTTGTCCTGCTGGAATGTTGGAAGGTGGGATACCTTTGGTTTTGATGAGCAGCACATTAAAAGAAACGATTGGTTTTTTATATTATTGGAAGTTTTGCATACTGGTTTTTGTTGTAATAATATCAATCTTTATTTATCGTCCATTTTGTAAATATATATGTCCGTTAGGGGCACTATATGGATTGTTTAATCGTTTTAGTTTTTATAGAATGGAAATAGATAAAAATAAATGCATCGACTGTAAAGTATGTGAACGTAATTGCAGAATGCAGGTAAAGGTTCTTGAAAACATTAATTCAGCGGAATGCATTAGATGTATGGAATGTAAAAATATTTGTCCAAAGGGTGCAATAGAAACTAATTTTTTTGAGAAAAAATTATAATATTTTAGTTTATATCAATTTCTTCATTGATTTCAATAATTGTTATATTGATTTACATAGTAAGAGGAACATATAAAAATGAAAAAAATTAAATGGGTTGTGATTTTTACAATAAGTGTTATTTGTATATTGATTGGAATAGTCATGTTTAATCGCTTTCGGATATCTTTTGAAGAGTTAAATGAAATTGATAAAAAAATGTTGACTGAAATGGATATGTATTGCAAGAAAGAAATTGAGTCTGAGTTATGGCCTGGATATAAATTAAGTGATAAAACAATATTTGCTTATGATGGGATATTTGGTTCGGCGTACATAATAAATCCTTCTTCTGAGATTAAAAGTATGTTTGCAACAAAAATCATCTTACCAGAAGAATGCAACTTAAATGTTTACAGGTTAGCAAAATTCACACTGCAAGTATTTATCAAAAGATTAATGCCTGGTTCTTTCAATGTGATTGGTGAAAAAATAAAAATATTTGGAAATGAAGTTTACTACATAAAGTACGATGAATCCAATTTTGAAAAAGAATTTTCAAGTAAACATTTTATGCCATTTCTTGTACATGAAGCATTTCATTATTTTATGCAAAACGAATGGTCTGGAGGAAGTCGATTTTATGGAGAGTTAACCGAATCGGATATTTCACTTATTGAAAAAGAATATGTAATATTAGAAAATATTCGAATCGAGTTAAAAAAAGAAAAACCAAGCAGAGATGAATTATTGAATTACTCAAACGAGTTGATTGTCGTTAGGGAAGAACGAATTAAAAATAATCCTGAATATTTGGAAAAAGAATTAAGTATGGAAACTGATGAAGGCACAGCTGAATATGTTGGAATAAAAGCTGCTGAAATTGTAGGATACAATTATAATGTTATGTATTTTGATAGTGGAAAAGACATTCCTTTTGATGGAGTAATACCTGTTTTGAAAGCAGGTGCGTTGGAAAAAAGCTTTTTAGCAGATAGTATGCCTTATGAAACAGGAGCATTATTATGTTTGTTGTTAGAAGAATTAGAGATTCCAAATTGGCAGGAAAAACTAAATGAACAAACGGAAACAACACCGGTATTTCTATATGAAATTTTGAAAGAAAATATATAGTGCGAAAGAAAGGAAAAGTGAAAGAGGTTTTAAGATAGAATGATAGCGTCAGTCATGGTCTGGGAAAATTAGAAGGATATCCAACTGTCAAACAGATGCTATTGTAAATTTTTACTTGAAAGATAAGGAGTTTATTAGAGATATGAAAAAAGAATACATTGAGATGGATGTATTCGATGCGTTGCAGAAGAGATTTGCGTTTTTGTTTCAGGAATTTAAAAATATTTATATCTCATTCAGCGGCGGCAAGGATAGCGGTGTTCTTTTAAATTTGCTGCTGGATTACAGGAATAAGCATGCTTCAGATCGTGTGATTGGCATATTCCATCAGGATTTTGAGGCGCAGTATACCGTGACTACGGACTATATTACCCGCACTTTCAAGCGCCTGGAAAACAAATCAGGCATAGACCTTTACTGGGTCTGCCTTCCTATGGCAACACGGACAGCACTGAGTAGTTACGAAATGTATTGGTATCCTTGGGATGATACAAAACAGGATACATGGGTACGTCCAATACCAGAGTATCCCTATGTCATTAATCTGACGAAGCCTTTTGCCCACTATCGTTACAGGATGCATCAGGAAGATTTGGCAAAACAGTTTGGCCGATTCTACAAGGAGGAACATGGGAATGGCAGGACGGTCTGCCTGCTTGGTATGCGGGCGGATGAGTCTCTGCAGCGGTACAGCGGATTTGTCAATAAAAAACATGGGTATCAAAATGAGTGCTGGATTTCCAAGCAATTCAAAGACGTATGGTGTGCTTCACCTTTATACGACTGGTCAAACTCTGATGTATGGTGCGCGAATTACCGATTTGATTATGACTACAATCATTTATATGACCTATATTATAAGGCAGGATTAAAGATAGATCAGATGCGGGTGGCATCTCCCTTTAATGACTATTCCAAAGATGCTTTGAATCTGTATCGGGTTATCGATCCAGAAATATGGGTGAAACTGGTGGGGCGGGTGTGCGGAGCAAATTTTGGAGCTATTTATGGTAAGACAAAAGCGATGGGTTATCGCAGTATTACGTTACCAGAGGGTCATACCTGGAAATCATACACTCAATTTTTGCTGGATACGTTACCTGCCCGACTGCGGAATAATTATGTGAAAAAGTTTAACACCTCCATCCGGTTCTGGCACGATAGCGGAGGTGGATTGTCTGAGGAAACAATCCGAGAGCTTGTGGAACATGGGTACCACATTCGGAGAAATGGTATATCTAACTATACACTCAACAAAAATTCTCGTATTATTTTTCTTGGACCAATTCCTGATCATACCGATGATATTAAGAGCACGAAAGATATACCAAGTTGGAAACGGATGTGCTGCTGTATTTTGAAAAATGACCATACCTGTCGGTTTATGGGGTTTGGGCTTACGCGGCAGGAACAAAAACGTGTGGATATTATTAGACGTAAGTACGGAGGGATGATAGATGGTAAATAAGGAATTCAGAAGCCCGGTATACCATATCAGTGCGGTACCATTTGAAAACATTGTACCCAATACATATAACCCGAATAACGTGGCCCCACCGGAAATGAGGTTGTTGTACGATAGCATCAAAGAGGACGGTTATACTATGCCGATTGTTTGTTATTATGCAAAAGGCAGTGATAAGTATGTAATTGTAGATGGCTTTCATCGTTGGAGAGTGATGCGGGATTACCCGGATATTTATGAGCGAGAGAAGGGGATGATACCGGTTTCGGTAATCGATAAACCGTTATCTGACCGTATGGCCAGCACCATCCGGCATAACCGCGCCCGTGGAACGCATGATGTGGACTTAATGAGTAATATCATTAAGGAACTGCACGAGTTGGGGCGTTCGGATGCGTGGATTTCCAAACACCTGGGAATGGACCGGGATGAAATTTTAAGGCTCAAGCAAATTACTGGCCTGGCTGCGCTGTTCCGTGATGTGAAATTTGGTCAGGCATGGAGGCCTGGAGAAGATAGGGTTCCGGATGATGAGTCCTCTGATAGTTTGCAAAGAAAATCTATCAAGGATTGTTAAAGAGGAAAATTTTTAGGTAATTGATTAAAAAATAGGAATAAGAAAAAGCCATCTAATTAAAATTCTTTAAAAACAGAGTCGATGAAAGTTTTTCTGTAATAAAAGATTTATAAGGCCTTTTACTATGCTCAAATAAGAACATAGTAGGAGGCCTTTATTATGGAAGGATAAATGTTGAATCTACCTAGTATAGTTCACTTTAATCATCTTTAGTTTCATCAGATCAAAGAGTACAATATCCCAATGATGTTGCGCCAGATAAGTAATAAGTTAGTTGGTATGAGTTATACTAGGATGTTCAAAAGGAAATGTCTTTCTACATTGATATTTTTTTGTTTTTTGTATTTTTTAATTTTATCAGATAATAATTATAAAAATGCACAAAATAAAACATTAAAATGCCAATTAATTGTTAAAAGTATATACCCTGTATTGAACATTTCCATTCGTAGATATAAAATTAAAATACAATATACAAGAAAGAGGGAAAGTATATGTTGAAAATTAGTTCAATATTCATGGGGGTGCAATATCAGGAGCGCATAGGAGAGCTTAGAGGCGCATGATATTTCACAAGGTATACAGTGCGTCTGCGTTCTTTTTCATAGGTCGGCGAAATCAGAAATCGGAAGAAGGGGAAGTAGGCTTTTATACTCTTGTTTAGTGTGTGTTGTAATTGAGAACGAAATAGGAGGTTATTGCAATGATTTTTACAAACCCTGTGGTAATTGCAGTTATTGTGTTGCTGGTTCTCTGTTTCCTGCGGGTGAACGTGCTGCTGGCCTTGATATGTGCCTCTGTAGTGGCTGGCCTGGTTTCAGGAATGGACATTGGAACCACTATGTCTACTTTCATCTCTGGCTGCGGTACTGCCCCGGAAACCGCTATTGCCTATGTGCTGTTGGGAGGTCTGGCTTCTGCAATCAGCTACACGGGTGTGTCCGATATTTTGGCGGTGAAGATTGCCAAATGGATCAGCGACAAACGGCTGGCTTTTATTTTCCTACTGGCTTTCTTTGCTTGTTTTTCCCAGAACCCTATTCCTGTCTATGTAGCTTTTATCCCAATCCTGATTCCTCCTCTGTTGCTCGTAATGAACAAGCTGAAGATCGACCGGCGGGCGGTGGCTTGCGCCCTGGGCTTCGGCCTGCGCGCACCTTATGTAACCATCCCTGCGGGTTTTGGAGCTTTGTATCACGGTATTTTGGCCACTAATATCACTCAGAATGGCATGGAGATCGGCGAATTGGATGTCTGGAAGTACACTTGGCCTCTGGGTTTGTCCATGCTGGCCGGTTTGGTCTTCGCTGTTTTGGTGTTATATCGCAAGCCTCGGGTATATAAGAACATTAAGGGAGTAGCGGCGGACCTGGATAGCGTGGACACCACTCTTACCTATAAGCATTGGATTGCTTTGCTGGCCGCCATTGCCACTATGCTCATCCAGCTATTTACTGGTTCCTTGCCTCTTGGGGCTATGGTTGGATTGAGCGTTATGTTTATCACCCAAGCCGTTAAGTGGTCCGACATGGACAAGATTTTGGATGGCGGCGTCAGCTGATGGGATTTATCGCCTTTGTCATGCTGGCCTCCAATGGTTTCAGCTTAGTGCTCAGCGAAAGTAATGCTGTGGCTGAACTGGTCAAGAGTTCCCTAGTATTCATTGACGGTAACAAGTTCCTGGGTGCTTTCGTGATGATGCTGGTGGGCCTAGTTATCGTTATGGGTACCGGCACCTCTTTCGGTACGGTGCCGGTTCTGTCTGTGCTATATGTGCCCCTGTGTTCCGAACTGGGCCTTAGCTTGGGAGCAACCCCCCTTTTGATCGCAGCAGCAGCCACCATAGGCGACACTGGTTCCCCGGTGTCCGACACTACTCTGGCACCCACAGCTGGACTGAATGCCGATGGCCAACACAACCACATATGGGATACTTGCGTGCCTACATTCATCGCATCGGATATCCCCATTTTTATCCTGGGATGCCTGTGTCCATTGTTCTTCTAAGGTACTAGGTGTACATACTTCCCCTTTTTCTTTATTGATCGGGCCGTCCTTTTTGATTTTTTTGTGCGCTCTATGGTAGAATAGATTGGTTGATCGATGGTGTCCTATCACCGTGGCGCGCTGTTTTGGAGCAAACGGTTTTCCGCTAAATATGCTTACCTGATTTTAAAGAGAGTGCTTGGTACACCGCTGGTTGTCGGACAGTAAAGCTTTCGAAATCGTATATTTGTAAACAGTATTAACGTTTGAGTAGTTTTCGAAGAGATGGGCTTATGAATTCATTCTTGTGTCAGGATCAAGCTTCAGCTGATATCGGAAATATGAATTGAAAAAACTTTCTAATTTTCTAAGTGGCCGATTGAACAATGTTTTGATGAATGCAAGAGCAATCTAGAAAATTTTTTGTTTTTATTTGGTTGGGGAGGGGGCATATGCTGTTTGTAATGATAAGCTATCTGTTTGTCACTCAGATACGGAAAATCTGTAAAAATGCAATCCCATTGACAATACCGATGGTAATAAAACTAATGCATGGAATGATCGTATATACAGTAACTGATATGAAAAAAGTAAGTTATCATATACGCAGGAACCATAATGCATATCTATCACATCGAAAAGCCAAAATTTCAAAAAGTTCACTGTAGCACCAGGTTCTAATTTTAAATTCTTCTTACTTTGGCTAGATATTGTAAGGATTTGATGTAATTTAACGAAGCAATTTTCCACATACTCACACTAAAATCTTAGTTCTATTTTTTATGAAGTCCTTGTGAAAATATCAAAACCAATGGGTAATATGTTGCGCAATGCCTGGTCAAATCTAAACTTTTCAGAGGGAATAGATTTAGCCTGGCTGCTCCAAGGGAAAGGCTGGAGATAATACAAGTTGATGATTTGTAGTTTGGTATATATAAACGTCCTTCCACCATCCCAGAATCTCAAAAAAATAAATGCTGTCAACCACTATTTTCCCCAAATCTACTAAGGTTTCCTATCTCTAAAAGCCTACCACAAGATTTTACAGTACTTCACCATTTATTTCACATTTATCTGCATTAGGTTATATATTTAGTTTATTATCACGGTGATGCTTTTAAGTCCTGTGTTTATCTGGGAGTGCAGCTGGAATATTGAGGGAGTAAAAGCAAATTTTAACAATAACAGATTAAAACAGTCGAAAAATGAGATTGGTGTTCCCTGACATTTGTTGGATGTATCAGACCGTTGCCCCATGGGGATCCACAGTTCCCGTACTAATCTTCTGCAAATATTGTTATCTACCGTAGTGTGATCGTGTAAGGTGGTTGACAGCATCCATTATGGAAAAGATTTGCTTCGCTATAACTGTATTTTCTTACATAGTAGATCCTCGAGGGTGAACTTTCGGATCTTGGTAAGCCGGTAATAATATCTTTTCAAAGAGATGTCATACTGTCCGCACCATGGCTGATTTGTCAGTTCAGAGGCATCCTATTGTCAGATTATATTGGGCCAGTATTAAAGTTTTACCTGTTTATCAGGCTCCAAAGAAGAAAGAAGCATGAAATAGGTTCTTTTATAAGCAAACTTCAAAAACTATCATTTTGAATCCAAAGCCTCAATCTCCTTTCCGCGTATAGACAACAGCTGAATAAAGTAATGAATGTATTTAGGAAGCTCTCTGTGTTTCTTATATCCGACAAAAACTCGGCTGATTTCGTTTTTTCCATAGGTAAAAGCATAGTACTTCACGTTGCTAAGGTCTACCATAGACTTTTTATACTGTTCACGGTTGAACGCAAGTCCGTAGCCTTCATTAACTAGCCGGATCGCAGTCTCGAAATTACGTATCTCCATCTTATTGTAGGTGTAAAAATGCTGCTCCAAAAATACTTTGTCTATGTACTGTCTCAAGCTCTGCCTAGCTGTTGGAAGAATGAAAAATTCATCTTGGCAGAAATTTAGGTCCAGATAGCGGTAGTGGGAACCAGGCATCTCCACTGCCCGGGCATTCAGAGAGTGATCGGCTGGTATGGCGATCAGAGGACGGTCAACATAGAGAATTTTATTAATTAAATCTTCCCGCGGCTGTTCTGCATTATATAGAAGAAGCTGAATCTGATTGGACTTGAGAAATTCTTCTAAATCAGTTTTGACGCCTTCTTTTACATCGATCCTAATATTGGGATAGCTCATTTTAAAACGGGCCATGACTGTGGGGAGAAGAAGCGGTGCTCTCCGGAGTTGGACACCAATGTGCAACACCCCATCTACATGGTTTTTCAGATCACCTAAGCTAGCCTCAAATTCTTGCTGAAGTGATAACATTTGCTTAGCTTTATCCACATACAGTTTCCCGGCGGCAGTGGGAATAAATTGTTTTTCAACCCGGTCGAACAACTTAACTCCAAACATTTTTTCAAGATTATTAATATACAGGCTTAAAGCGGGTTGGGTGATAAACAGTTTTTCAGCGGCTTTCGTTATGTTTCCGCATTCTGCAATGGTGCAGATATAGAGTTGTTCCTTCAGGTGCATAACGCCTCCTTTCTGAAATTTATACAGCATTTAATTCTTAAAAAGATTAACTATAATCATTTTTATTATGATAAAACAAAATTGTAGTATACAAAATAGAAAGAGTGATTTCTTTGCGGAAAATTAACGTTATAGTTTCTATTTGTTTTACTAATTTCCCAAAATAAACAAATTGAATTATAATAATCTCAACTCAATTAATATTTTTGTTTATTAATCTAATGAATTTATGAGATTAATAAATGAAATTAGCAGAACAGCAGTTCCGAAAGCTAGCCGGCGGTTTAAGGAGGCTGAACATGAAGGGAGAGATATCTATGAAAGAACGTTTATACGGCTATATTGACAATATTGGAGAAGAAATGTTCAAAATGGCCGATCAGATTTTCGATCATCCGGAACTGGGACTTGAGGAGGTCAATGCATGTAAATGGCTAACCGACTGGCTGGAGAAAGATGGCTTCGAGGTGGAAAGAGGAATAGCTGGCGTGGAGACCTCCTTTAGGGCGATATATCGTCATGGGGAAGGAGGGCCTAATATCGGTTTGCTCTGCGAATATGACGCCCTGCCTCAGATTGGGCATGCATGTGGTCATCACATGCAAGGCCCCTGTATTCTTGCATCTGCAGCAGCGCTTCGTCATTCGGGGATTGAAGGGAATTATACGATTACGGTTTACGGTACGCCTGCGGAGGAGAGTGTAAGCGGCAAAATCATGATGATTAAGGGAGGATGTACATTCGAGGAGTTGGATGTAGCTCTGATGATGCACGGGGGAAATTACACGCAGACGGATGTCAAATCCTTGGCGTTGTCTAAATTCCGAGTGGAATATCAGGGAATCAGCGCCCATGCTGCGCTTAAACCAGAAGCAGGACGAAGCGCGTTAGATGCGATGATTCTGGCATTTCAGGGAATCGAGTTCTTAAGAGAACACGTAGATAGTGATGTCAAGATTCATTACACCATACTGAACAGCGGTGGCACCCCTGCCAATATCGTGCCAGCCAGCACTACCGCTAGCCTGTATGTGCGCTCTTATAGTCGAACCTATCTGGATACGGTCATTGAACGACTAAGCAAGGTTCTGAGAGGGGCAGCTATGATGACGGAGACAGAGGTGAGAATCATGCCAGAAAAGGAAGTAGATAATAAGATTCCAGCTATCCGCTTGAACCGTCTTATAATGGATGAGGCAGAACGGGTTGGAGCACCCCGCCTGGCGCCGCCTAGAGAGAATACTGGTTCAACCGATTTTGGAAATATTCTTCATCGAATTCCAGGTTCTTGTATCCGAGTGGCTTTTGTTCCAGATGGAGTTCCATCCCATTCACAGGGCTTTGTGGATGCGGGGAAAACGCCGGAGGCCCACAGCGCAATTATTTACGGGGCCAAAATTCTTAGTGGGACAGCGGCAGAGCTTATAATGAATCCGGAATTGCTGAAAGAGATAAAAGAGGAATTTAAACAGAGAGTTGTGGAGGAGAAAAAATAGGGGAGATAGAAATGGAGACTATAAAAAAGAAAAAGGCTTTTAAAATGCCGCATGGCTATGTTGTTATTTTTGCTATTTTGCTATTTGTTTCGTTTATGACGTATCTAATCCCAGCCGGCGAATATCTGCGCGAGACAAATACGGCTGGACAGGAAGTAGTTATTCCGGATTCATTTGGATTTATTGATAAGACGCCAGTACCGTTCTGGGAGATCCCAAACTATATTATGAAGTCATTCACAAAGCAGGCTGATATCATATTTGGCATTCTGATTGTTGGGGCAGGCCTAGAAGTTTTGCTGTCAACCGGCATGTTCCATGCATTCTGCAACCGGCTTTCCAAAGCCTGTTCAGGAAAGGAAAAATGGTTTATTCCTTTATTCCTGCTTCTTTTTGCTAGCATTGGAATCACACAGTCCACAAACAAGTTTATTGGTTTTACACCACTCGGTGTTATGCTGGCGGCCACGCTCGGATATGACGCAATTATGGGCGTGGCGATTGTGATGCTGGGAATTGGAATCGGCTTTAGTTCTGGTATTTTTGCAGCTACTACAGCCGTTGCTCAAGGGCTGGTAGGGCTGCCCGCTTATTCTGGAATTTCGATGCGTATTGTAGCCTTCATTGTTCTTTACATTATCACAGTATTTTATCTGATTTGTTATGGAGAAAGATGTAAGAAGGATCAGACTAAAAGTGCCATCTACGGAGTCCCTGACATTAAACAGTTTGATGTCAATGATATGGACACTAAAGTAGAAAAACGACATTATCTTGTGTTAATTGTATTCCTAGCCTCTTTCGCCGTACTGATATATGGATGTCTTAAATTTGGTTGGACCCTACAGCAAAATGCTATTATCTTTATGTGGATGGGAATTTTGAGCGGCCTAGTATACGGATTTTCGCCCAGCAAGATTGCCTCCGAATTTGTAAGAGGAGCTAAAGGAATGATATCCGCAGCGCTGATCGTGGGACTTGGTGCTGCTTGTACATTGATTATGGATGAAGCCAATATTCTAGATACTGTAGTAATGGGAATGACCTTAACCATGGATTACCTGCCCACTCTTTTGAAAGCTCCCGCTATGTTAATCATCAATATGGTAGCTAGTGTGTTTGTAACATCAGGTACAGGCCAGGCAGCGGTTGTTATGCCGATTCTTGCTCCAGTGGCGGATCTTTCGGATATCAGCAGGCAGATTCTCGTATTGTCTTACCGTCTCGGAGATGGAATATGCGGTTACGTACAACCGCACGGTGGTTCTCTGATGCCGTTCATCGCGGCCGCGGCAATTCCCTATGACAGGTGGATGAAGTTCTTTGGAAAACTGTGGGGGTTTTGGGTGGGGGCCGCCTGTTTGATTATGGTATTCTGTCAAATCATCGGATATTAGAAAAGGTGTTGTGAATATTTAATTGAAAACGGAAGCATCGTTTTACCGTAAAAAGTATTTTATGGCTGAAACGGTGCTTTTCCGATTCTTGGATTGTCAGACACGATCAGAACATTAAACAGAACACCAATTGTACAGAAACTTGCACAAATGTTTAGTGGCATTAGATAACTAAAGTTTACTGTAATTAATCATGAATTTTTGTATGAAAGTGCGCCTGCTCTCGCTCTATGATGGGGGCACTTTTCTGTGTAGGGTTCCAATATTTACTGATTTTAGATATGCCAAATAAGTCTCCACATGACCGATTATTTTTACTATGATATACAGTGAAATATTTAGGAACGGAAACGCTTGAAGTTTCGGCTATTGTAGTTACTTTATTTTAATACCTTCATCTTGTTGTTAAATCCTTCTGTGGCCCATGGGGTAGCCTGTATTCAAAGGTATTCAGGATTTTATCTTGTCAGGAGTGGTAGCTCCTGGCACAGTTCTGAAATCGCTTAATCTCATAGCTCTGTGCATTCGCGATTCAGCTTTCAAACTCCTCCTTCTGACAGTAGGCCTTCATGGCAGATAACATAATACCATTCTTCCATACAGTGCACCAACTATATGGGGTTCTTTTGTGAATGCTCATCGAGTGAATGAATTCTCCAGGATTAAAGTGCTTTCGACTTTATCCTGGGAAATGTAAAAATGTTGATTTTTTTCTCAGATGACTTTTTCTCAGATAATGTTCTTACAAAGAAATTTTAGGCAGTAAATTATTGTGTATCTTTATATACATGGCATTTATCTTATTTTATTACTTACCAACTATGGTGACAGCACTGTCCAAAATCATGTTGACATGTGGACGATAAGCGTTTCATCATAAAAACCTTGTCTATGATTATAATTCAAGAGTTGGGATAATCATCTACAATTAGGGCATTATAAATACTTACAATTAATAAATGATAGAAGGAGTAGAATAAGATGAAAAGAAACGGAAAGATAAGAAAAAGAATTGTTACTCAGGAATCTGTGAGTAAATATTGTGAATGGCTTTATGGATGCGAAAAAAGCAGTGGAACCATTAAACAATACAGGTACTATTTAATGCTGTTTATGCAATACATGAGTGGGAAGAGTGTGGAGAAAAGGGATGTAATTATGTGGAAGGGGATATTGAGAGAAAGAATGGCTCCGGTAACGGTCAATAGTGCATTGGCAGCGGTGAATGGATTTTTTTCATATAACGCATGGCAGGATTGCCGGACTAAATTTTTAAAGGTAAGCCGCAGAGTATTTTGTCCGGAAAACAGGGAAATAGATAAGGATGAATATGAACGTTTAGTAAAAACTGCATACAAAAAGGGAGATGAAAGAATGGCTATGCTTCTTCAGACCATATGCGCTACGGGAATACGGGTTTCTGAAGTTCCCTATATTACGATAGAAGCGGTAAAGGCTGGAAAGGCAGAAGTTGAATGCAAAGGGAGAATAAGGACTGTTTTCTTGACTTCCCGTTTGTGCTATATGTTGTTGGATTACGCAAAGAAAAGTCATATTGATAGCGGGATGATTTTTGTGACAAGAAGCGGAAAGGCGCTTGACAGAAGCAATATATGGAGAACCATGAAAAAACTGTGTGAAGGAGCCGATGTATTATGGGATAAGGTATTTCCGCATAATTTTCGTCATTTGTTTGCCAGGCTCTATTATGAACAGGAAAAAAACCTGGTTAGGCTTGCGGATATATTAGGGCATAGCAATATTAATACAACAAGGATTTATACAATGGAAAGCGGACGCAACCATATGAGACAATTAGAAAAACTTGAAGTATTGTTTGACTTTTACAACAATTTTTCTCTTTTGTTGTAAAAACATTCATACAACCATAATTATTTTACTACATATTTTGAAAGAAGTCTACAGAAATTCTTAATAAATATTGTAACTATGATGTTTTTCGACATAATAAAATGGCCAACTGATTTTTTACGAGGTTGGCCTATTTGTATTGCCTGCATCTATAAATTTTAGATTCTAAAAAACTTTGTCTATTAGGTTTTCGCCTTCCTTCCACTGAATTTTGAAGTGACTTTACAACAAAAGAGAAAATTTGTTGTAAAGGGAGAATTATTTATGAAAAGAATTCATGGGCTATGTTTGTTGATTCTTTTTCTTTGCTTAGCAGTTACATGGAGTCTGCCGGCCTGCGGAATGAATGCTCAGACTCAGATGAAGGATATAGAGCTTGAAAAAAGAGGCAGACATGCTGAGGAAATGACCGGCAGAATTCCCGATTATGAGGTCTGCGGAGATAAAATGTAAGAACTGATTGAAAACAGCGAGGAACTGTCAGAATGGAAGGATTCAGGAGTTGTTTTTGGTACAATGGAGGATGCTTTGTCATTGGGCCGTTATTTTTATCGCTACACATATCTCGGAAAACAGGAGATCCGGCTGGCGGTGGGAGAGAATGGGGACAGGGCTGTTGTTTATGTGCAGTGTGATGATCCTCACCAGGCTGTGATACAGCATAGGCAGACAGAGGACAGGCTTTACGATATTGTAGCGGAAGGAGCCTACATGTCTGAAAGAGAGAAAGCCTTATTTTTTTACGAGTGGGTCTATAGCCAGGTGGAATATGACACGGAACTAAAGAGGAAAACGGTTTACGAGGCTGTAATGGAAGGGCGTTCCGTGTGTTGGGGTCACGTCTCTGCATATCTGATGTTATGCAGAATGGTAGGTATGGACTGTGAACAGGTCTACGGCGGGGGTCACGCTTGGAACCGAGTTTGGATTGATGGGGGATGGAAGCATTGCGATATTACATGGGACAAGAGTACGGGGCTAGGCCGATGGTAACTGGTGCCGGAGGCGAAAATGGAGGAGGGCCCCATGCACAGGACTTTTCTGTAGAAAATGGAGGACTCAGCCATAGGAGAGCTTCGCCAAAGCGTCAGCAGATGAATGAGTTTCGCAGGGTGGAAAAACGGCGGCGGACTCGAAGAAAAATGATACGGTATCTAACAGTGGCAGGTCTGACGGTTGTTGTGGGAATAAGAACTTATTTTTTTGTTTCGGAAGGGGCATCCGGTCAGGATTATATTCAGGTACCGCCGTTGACTGTGGTTTTGGAGAGCACAGAGGCGCTGGGAGGTTCCGAGAAAGTAACAGAGAACGCAGCACCTGTATATGTACCCAAGGACGATGCAGAAGCCGCAGATGCACTGCAGTTGGCAGATAGTTTGCAGACAGGAAACTGGAACGGAGATGCATTGTTTGCAGTAATAGGTGAAAATGAAGTCCAGGAAGCATACATAGGGGAATTGGCTGTGGCGGCCTACTGTGGCTGTCAGTACTGTATCGGAAGATCAGACACCTATGTCACTTGGTCTGGACGACTTCCGATACAAGGAACAACCGTGGCGGCTGACCTTAATGAGTTTGAGATTGGTGACATGCTCAGAATCGGACCGGACATATATCGGGTGGAAGACAAGGTGTCGCCTGGAGCCAGGGAAGCATTATGCCTGTATTTCTCCAATCATGCAGACGCCATTTCGTTTGGCAGACAGATACTGCCGGTTTTTAAAATAAAATCTAGAGAGGAACATTTGGGAGAGCCCTTAGGGATTTTTGAAGTGACTGGTTACTGTGGCTGTGAAAAATGCTGTGGATTGAAAGGTGGATTGACTAAGGCAGAGAAAATCCCGAAGGCCGGGCATACAATTGCGGCAGATCCAGAGGTGCTTCCTATGGGGAGTAAAGTGGAAATTAATGATATTATCTATGTGGTGGAAGATACTGGAAAGCTAGTGAAGGGAACAGTGATAGATATTTATTTCAATACCCACGAGGAAGCGGTGAGGTTCGGCAGGCAGAAAATAAACGTTTATTTAGTTCCATAATTGGACTGCAATGGAAGAATAGGGGGCGGTCAATGTAGCAGAAGTTTTGTGAATGGAAAGATTACCTGCTGGTGGGGTGCCTCAGCAGTTTATATATAGATACAATAGTAGAAAGGAAAGAATGAAATGAGAAAAAGCATGACAGCAATCATGGCTTTAACGTTGTCTGTGGGATTTTCAGCTGCTTTGGGAATGGGAAGCGTACAGGCGGCAGAAGGCTGGACCAAGATAAATGAGGAATGGCGATATTATGACCAGAACGACCAGCCAGTGACACAGGTTTGGAAGCAGTCGAAGGGGGATTGGTATTACCTATCATTGGAGGGAGCAATACTAAAACATCGCATTTTCATGGATCAGGATTGTAATTATTATGTAGATGAAGATGGGCGAAGGGTACAGAGCCGCTGGATTTATGTGGATTCCTCCAATTGCCCTAATGGAGAATTTGAAGAGGGGTGGTACTATTTCGGGGCCAGTGGAAAAGGTTATCGGCGTAAGAACAACAGCTTCAAACGAAACATAGGAGACAGTACCTACATATTTGATGACAATGGCAAGATGCTGTCTGGATGGTTTGACGAGGATGGGAACCCCATTGAGGATTCAGAGATCCCCTTTGTGGAAGGCGTTTACTATGCGAGGGAGGATGGAAGGCTCCTGACTGGGGAATGGCTGGATTATGAAGAGGTAGATGAGAAAATAGGAGGGATTGACCTTGATAGTGAGGTTGCGGGGAGAAACTACATGGATTACGATAAGATGTGGATTTTTTTTGACAGCAATTCGAAGAAGGTTAAAAGTAATGGAACCCGCCTGAGGCAGAAGACTATCAATGGCAACCAGTATGGTTTTGATGAAAATGGCATTATGATTCCTTGGTGGAGTAAGGTAGCCAGTATCAGCAATGCAGATAAGAGTAATCCTAGCAGCGATGTTTCAGCCCGATATTATTCCGGCTATGACGGTGGCGTGCTTCTGAAAGATAGTTGGTTTTGGATGTATCCATCGGAGAATCTGGATACGGAAGATTACTATGATCAGGAATGCAGTTGGTGGCATACAGATGAAAGAGGCGAGGTATATCGGAACCGTATTCGTAAAATCAATGGACGTTCCTATGCTTTTGATGGGATTGGCAGGATGCAGACAGGTTTTGTCCTCTTCGATGGAAAGTCTGAGTTTGTAGCCCGCTATGAAGTGGATGACTGGAGCTCAGAGGATTTTATTGAAGGAACTATATATGGTATTGAGAAATCAGATCTGTATCTGTTCTCTCCGGATGAACTTAATGATGGTTCCATGCAGATTGGAAAGGATATAGCGGTTGAATTGGAAGATGGGGTTTTTCATTTTGGATTTGCCTCCAATGGAAAGGCGTTCGGTAACCGAAATCGGCTTCAGAAAAAAGAGGGCATGTATTATATCAATGGTCTTCGTTTGGAAGCGGATGAGGAGTACGGATACGGGGTTGTAAAAGTAGAAGATGGTGCGGATACCTATTATCAGGTGGTGGACACCAAGGGAAAAGTGATTGAAGGAAAAAAGAAGATTGTAAAGGATAAGGAGGGAGGTTACCTGCTTATTATTCGAAACCGTTTGGTAGCTTGGTGCGGGGATGAGGATAAGCCGAGGTGGAGAAAAGGAGAGGAAGGAACCGGATTTTACCATTATGATAGGGGGAACAAGGAAGACCACTTTGCCGGAGGACTCATTGCGGCTGCGGGCATGGAGCCTGACATTGACGGTTTGCCGGAGGAAGAACGGCTGAATTTTTAAAAGGAGATGAAAAATGTACAAAGGAGATGAAACAAATGAATAGGGGTATTCATAGCTTCTATAAACGTCTGACCGCCATGCTGCTGGCTATATGCATGATAACAGGGATTGTTTTGGGGCAGTCCAGTATTCTTTCCTATGCATCCACGGAGCTGTTGGATGAAAACCTGGGAGAGGGGGCCAGCGAAGCAACGGCATATACTTGGAAGAATGGTTCTGTGACTGGCCAGGGAGGAGGAGGAAATTCCTGGCGTTTTGACCTTAGAGGCTTGCAGGCAGGACAGCATAATTATGCTCAAGCCGGTATTAAAACAACTTACAGTAACGGAGGATATGCAACCTGGTTTCAGGTTGGGGCCAATGCCAAACAGCTGATAGGGGGCAGTACAAACGGCGGGGTACAGTCTCTGGACACCTATGGCATAGAGGTCAAGATCGCCGTATCCCCGAGTCCGGATAATAAGTATGTGTTTGTTGATTACTATGTCTATGATAAAAATGGTCAGGGCGGCTCAACTGGCAGGACCATAAAAATGGGAACCGGAACCGATGTCATGATTGGAGGCACCCGGGAAGATGACTATGCAACGGTATATAAAAATGACCGGGGTTTTCACATGGTCAACCAGCATGTCAAAACCACCTTTGACTGTATCACAAATGACAGTAGCCTTGGGGTGACGCCTCCTGATACCAGGTGGATTGGTCATTACAATTCCTGGGGAAGCAATGTATTTAATGAGAGTTCCAATGATGTGGTAAGCAGCACTGATTCGGGAATGGCCTATTCGTGGGAGTTCCAGCTTCATCCATATGAGACGGTTCACAGGAGGGTTGCATTTGCCATCAGAGATACCTCCTACTATGTATCGGACCAGTACGGTCAGGATTCTTCCAACGCAGAAGGAACCTACAGCAGTCCTTTTAAAACTATTGAATATGCGCTTAATAAAATCGGAAATAATAAGGGATATATTTATGTAATGGATTATTCGGATATTTCGTCCGCCATTGATGTGTCGGGAAACAGCCAAAAGGATATTACCATTGCCAGTACGGATTATGACCATGAGGGTCATCCTATGAATGAGGATGGTGATTATATTAAAACCCTGACGCGCGCATCCGGGTATACGGGTCCGCTGTTTAACGTATCAGGCCCCACTTTAAAGTTTACTGACATTGTCCTGGACGGAAACAATGCGGAAAGTCAGGATCCCCTGATATCCGCTTCATCCGGAAAGCTGGAGATTAACAGCGGCGCGGTAATTACTAACTGCAGCGGCAGTGAGTCTAGCCAGGGAAGTGCGGTAAATGTAACGGGAAGCGCGGGACTGTCCATGAATTTTGGAACGGTTTCCGGAAATGTGTCTGCTGGAAAGGGAGCTGTTTATTACAATGGGTCAGGTGCATTTGAAATCAGAAACCGGAATCAGATATCGGACAACACAACTCCGTCCGGGAAGAAGGCAAACGTATATCTGGCTCAGGATAAATATATAACAGCTATGAGCGATTTGGACACGTCCCAGATAGGCGTTACAGCAGAGCAGCTTCCTCTGGCATCACCGGGAGGGATATCATCCCAGCCTAGTCAGGAAGTAAAGATAGCTGTGCCGTCAAGTAGTTATCCGGGGGCTGCAGGCTCCTGCCCCTTTGCGGATAATTTTAAAGCAGACCAAGAGGCGGGAAATTCCGGTGTGTATGTAAGCGCGGGAACGGAAATTCTTGGCAATGGGCGGAATGCAGTATTAAAGCGGAATGGATATACGGTGTCCTTTGTATACCGGGATTCTGCCACAGGCGGAACTGTGAATGGTGCGCCGGCAAGCGCCCCGCTGTCATATGCGGGAGGAGATGCGGTTGAGGTGAACGCGCCCGCCGCCATTACTGGATACGGCCTTACAGGTGTAACCATTGACCAGGGGACAGGTGGCACTCTGAGCGCCCAGGCAGATGCCGGTGTTGCAGATTTTGGCAAGGTAACGGGAACCATGCCGGGCCAGGATGTTGTTATCACGTATGAATATACCAGAAACAGCGGTTCCATTGTATTTGAAGCCAATGGAGGGACGCCGGAGCCTCAGGCTCTGACCGGTTCTGTTGGAGAAAGCGTCAATGCGCTGCTGCCTAATATCAGCCGCTACGGCTATCAGTTTGTGGGATGGAGCACGGTGAATGACAGGACGAATCCAAATCTCATAAGCGGATTGCCATCAGAATTCCCGGAGGATCCGGTTACTTATTATGCAATTTTCTCACCGGACAGTAATGTGAAGTTTGATTATACGGTTGACTATGTCAATGCGGACGGTTCCATCGTGTTCCAGTCGACCACGGCCGAGGATGCCTACAGCGTGGAGGCAGAGGTTCATTCAGGGAAGAAGAACATCCACGGCTATACCTGGAGTTTGGCAAATTCCTCCACGAACCCGGCCGTCTACAATTACGGTGATGGGAACGGGGCCGTTCCGTTTGGAACCTTTAATGGAAGTACCGGTGATTTCTCGGGGAAGATGCCAGGGCAGGATGCGGCCGTGAAATATGGTTATCAGGTAGACCGCAGCAATCCAAATGCGAAATCCGCATTTACAGTTAAATACGTGACTGCTAATGGTACGGTTGTCCATACAGCTGACATACAGGATGTTTTCCCGGAAGATACGATTGCAGCGGCTCCGGTGGATGTTTATGGCTTCCGGTACCTGTCAGGCAGCATCACAGCGGGAAATACTGCAGATGATACGGACGGGCATCTAGTAAGTGCTGTCCAGGGCGGTTTTGACAGCAATGGAAGGTTTACGGGAACCATGCCGAACCAGCCGGTTGAGATAACGTACCTATATGAAGCCACGGAAGAGGGCTATGAGTATAAGATTCATTATTTGGATAATGGCACGCAGGATGAAAGGCTGAGAAACATTACAGGATCGGACATCCAAAATGTAACAGCGGATACGCCTGTGACCGCTGAATTTAAAAATATGTATGGTTATGTGTTCCAGGATGAACGCTCGGTACCTGCATCTGCAGGAACCTTTGACAGCAGCCATAATTTTACTGGAACTATGCCAAATGACCGTTTGGCTGTCACCTATCGTTATGACAGAGACCCGTCAAAATGGGCGGATTTGATTTACCGGGCAGGAGAACATGGAAGCCTGAGCCGGGGAAGCAATACATCACCGGATGTAATCTCTATGACTGGAGGAGTTTATAAAACTTCCGTACTGATAAATGACGGAACCGTAGAAGGCACCTCGGGAAGCTATACATGGAATGACATACTGGAAAAGAGACTGGTTCCTGAAACGGCTGCAGACATCTATTACCGTTTTGAAGGCTGGTTTATCGACCAGAATGGAAACGGAATCAAGGATAATAGTGAGGAGCTGCTTTCAGCCGACAGCCGGTTTACAGGTTCGGCTACTGTGACTGCATACTTTGCGGAAGATCCTGACCAATGGGTTGATATTCATTTTACAGCAGGAGAGCATGGAACCATAGATGCGGGGGAAAACGTAAATCTCCATATCCAATATGACCGTACCTGGGCCGACATCACGGGAAATCTGCCCGCCTATACACCGGAGGTCAATTATCTGGTAGACGGTTGGTATGATGGCGGAATGCCTGTGGAAGATGAGAGCAGACTTGTGAATGGAAATACCTATACCATACGGTTCTATCCGGACCCGGCCATATTCGGCACGGATGTGAAAGCACCGGATGCATCAGCAGGTATTGATACGCAGGGAAAAGGCAGGATTACAGTCTATGGGACAACCCAGGGATATCAGTATATTATTACGGACATGGAAGGCAATATAATAGATGTGGTACTCGGGAATATATCAGGACGGGTATATTTTGAAGACCTGTATCCTGGTACGCGGTATTTAATATATGAAGCAACAGGTACGACACAGGCACAGACCGGGCGGCCCATAAACAGTGTGACTGGAATTATGAGCAGTGCCACTGAGGTTCTGGTCCCGGTAGTGGAGACCAATTACCAGGTTCTTTACGATGAGGAACATGAGGGGAAGACTGTTTTCGTGATTAAGCCGGCGGATGCGGATTCCGACTATGCTATTTTAGATAAGGACGGAAATGCGGTCACAACTCCTGAGACGGGAGATGGGGGCTGGCAGTCAGCTGGCGGCAGCCAACCGGCAAGCCTGACCTTCTCCGGACTGGATTACAATGAGGAATATGTGGTAGTGGCAAGGCCTCATGGGTCATCCGGCATCACTGCGGAAAGCAAATTGGAAGACGGGACTCACATCAGCACAGATCCGGGCGGCGAACTGGATATTCCCAACTATATAGTGGAGGCGATTAATGGCCAGGTCCACTCTGTTGATGGAGTAGAATTAGATATCCCCAGATATGATGAGGTCCATAAAGGCGATGAAGTGGTGCTTCACGCGGAAGAAACCGATGGAAATGGACAGAATTTCCTGTACTGGAAGGTGACAATCGGGGCAGTTCCGGGAATGACAGAAACCATACGCCGTCAGGATGTGACATTTACGATGCCGGATTCCAACGTGGTTATGACAGCTTATTATGAGCGTGCGTCAGCGACACCCAGCAATGCAACGGTGACGGATGAAGTACGGGGAGGTAATAAGCATGAGATGGCTCTGGACCCCAATGAAATTGAAAACCTGGAGGAGGAGCTTACCACAGACGCAGACCGGACCCTTATGGATGTGAACCATGCAGATGTGACCTATAAAGTAGTATATAAAAAGAATGTGGTAAAGGCGACTGAATCCAATGCAATTAAACGTTCGTCTTATTATGACAGTGACCATGAAGAAGCGTACCATGGAGCCTGGGGATTGAATGTAGATATTGAACGGTATGTGAACGGGCGGAGAGTAGGGGTAGCTTCGCCATCAGAAGCAACATTTAATACATATGTGCAACTGGATAAAGAAGATGTAGACATGATGGACTATCAGCTGTTTGCTATTTCCGAGGATGATGATGGGGAGCTGATCATTGATCCGGTTACTATGTCTGATGATCCGGAAGAGACCGGCGGTTTGTTTACATTTACGGCTCAGGCCGGAATGAGATATGTGCTCATCTATTCCAGGGCATACAGGATTTATTTTATCAATAATAAAGAAGAACCAAAGTACCGCTATTATTTTAAAGTGCGCCGGGGTGAGACACCGAATAGTGGAGACTATTCCTTTGAATACAGCCAAGTGGAGACACCAATCGATTCATTTATTGATAATGAGGGGGTTGAATTTAATTATATTGGCTGGAGTTACCGGGAAGACCGGCTAAAGGAATTTGACCCGGACAAGGAAATCAAGAGGAAGACGTATGTATATGCGTTTTACGATGATAACAGCGGTGAAGTGAATGATGCCAGAAAACAGATGGAGGATGCAATCGAAGCTGCAATCGAAAAATCAGACGATTACTTCCTGACGCTGAAGGAGACGGAAAAGATAAGGGAAGCCATAGAAGAAGCTATGGATGTATTCGACAGAACGGGCCCCCGGGCAACTCTTGATGAACTTTTGGAGGCCTTGAACCGTTTGGAGGAAGCCTGCAAACCTTTCGATAAGATTCTGGAAGACCGGTATGATCATTATGACAAAATCCAGAGTGGAGGAAACAGCGGAGGTACATCCGGCGGAGACGGCTGGGGAAGCGGAAGCCATGGCGGTTCAGGAAGCGGTTCGGGAGGAAGCAAAGGTGGCTCGAAAGGAGGCGGTGGCAGTTCCAGGTCTGCCGGCACAGGCGGGCCAGTCACAACTCCGGCGCCTTATGTTGCGGAAACCAGTAAGAGTTATGTGGTAGGCACCAATGGAAACTGGGAGCTGGTTGACCCAGAGAGTGATAAATGGGCTTTTGTACTCAACGGAGGAATCCGTCTCACCAGCATATGGGCCAAACTTGATTATGCCAACGGTGATGTGAATCGAAATGGCTGGTATCACTTTAATGCCAGCGGACTCATGGATTATGGCTGGTTCAGGGACGAGCATATGAACTGGTATTACTGTAATGCGAAAAAAGACGGCTGGCTGGGAAAGATGAAGACAGGATGGCATTATGATGAGATAGATAAGCATTGGTATTACCTGGATTTGATTACAGGCCAGATGGTAATGGGATGGAAGGAAATTGAAGGAAAATGGTATTTCTTTACACCTCAGAATACGGCACAGACATACTCATATGACCGCAGCACCGGGAAATGGGTGTTTATGCAGAATCAGGAAAGGCCGCTTGGCTCCATGTACAGCAACGAGAAGACACCGGACGGTTATCAGGTAGGCGCTGATGGAGCTTTACAATAGCAGGAGGTTTTATGAAACGAACAAATAAGATTAAGGCATATCTGGCCCGTGTCTTAGCCGCGGCCATGGTGATCACCATGGCCGCGCCTCCGGCGCCGGCGTATGCATTGAATTACGGGGATCCGGCAGTCATTCGGTTTGATCCCAAGGAGGGCCCGGATTTATCACATTCAAACTATATGAATGTTCCCAGAGATGGAAACCGGATTACGTATGCTACCGGACGGGCTGGTCATCCACTGGCTGAAGCAAGTGATTTCAATGGAATTGCCGTGGAAAATCTGGGTTCTGGTGACAGGCCGGTGCTGCCTACATTTGACGCGGATTTGAGTTGGCCGGGATATACCTTTGACGGCTGGTATAATGCAGATGGTAATAAGATACTGTATCTGCCCTTTGCGTTTCCTTACAATTCAACCACGGCATATGAGGCACGCTGGAATGGTGATGCGTCCAGTCAGTTTGATTTTACAGTCATGCATTACCGGGACCTGAATGAGGACAGAAATGGAAACATGAATGGAGAAGACCCGAATGCATGGCCCGGAGCGGATGACAGCCAGATATATAAGTTTTTTGATGACGGAAGCTGGACAACCCAGGTGACGGCCAATACAGCAGTATCCGCTACCTACAAACGGGATATACCGGGCTATAAGGTATCTTCTGTGATTATTAAGAACAACAAAACGCGCCGTTTTGATGACGCCTCAGGCCATGGGACGCTGGGGGAGGCCGCGACCATTAATGAGTCTACCCGGTCTGTCCGCGGAAATATGCCCAATGATGACTTGACTGTGGCATACAGATATGAGCCTGACAGTTCAAAGAAATTTGCCCTGCGTGTAGAATATGCAGATGGGAGTGGCCGTGCGATCCGTACCCCGGAAAGCTATCTCTATTCCGCGGAGTCGCAGGTTTCTGCCGCACCGGCACAGATTACGGCTTATACCCTTACCGGCGCTCAGATAAAAACAGGCAGCGGGGATATAGATGATTTGTCGGGAAGAGGGATATATTCGGCGCAGACAGCAGGATGCACATTTGATGCCCAAAAGAACTTTACCGGAAAGATGCCCAATCAGCCGGTAACCGTGGTATATACTTACGAGATTGACCCTTCCTATGTAACCCATGTAACCATTAACCGGATAGACAACCATAACAATGTGCTGGCTGAGCCGGAAACAAGGGAGGTGTCTCCGAATGAAACAGTGACGGTAAATGTAGAGCGAAAAGCCGGGTATACGTATCCGCCTAACATTGGATGGAATGGAACATTTACCGATATCAGTATGGACCAGACAGCAGCCACGCTGAGTTTTAAAACAGACTTTACAGGCGGCACTGTTACGATTACCTATAATGAAGATCTGAATGATACAGCACATTGGGCCAGGATAAACTATTACAACAGCGAACATGGAAGCTTGTCAGGAGACAGCAGCCCACGTTCCTTACGGCTTGGTACCCACTCCATTGATACAATCACAGAGGGAATCACGCCATCTCCTGAACAGCACTATATGTTTAACGGCTGGTATAAAGCCAATGCTTCCGGTACAGGTAAAGTAGGAACCGTGTTGACCGGAGATATTGAACTGACCGGTGACCTTAAACTTTACGCGGATTTTGTGGAAGATCCGGGACAATGGTGTGATATAAGATTTGAAAGCGGAAGCCGCGGCTCTATTTCAGGAACCAATTCCATGCATGTGCCGAAAGGGACTCTGTGGTCTCAGATTTCCCTGCCCCAGACCACACCGGACAGTAACTATATGTTTGCTGGCTGGTTTGATGAAAACGGGAATCAGGTTACAGACCCGAATATGACGATTCTGGCGGATCAGACTTACAGGGCACGCTTTACACCTGTGGGAGGAGATGATGGAATCCTGTGCATTCCAGATGGAACTGGAACGATAGGAAATGACGGTATGGGTAAGATTGAGATAAGCGGAGCAAATGAGGCGCGTAAATATGCCCTGACGGACAGTGACGGACGGCTTTTGGCAGTAATGACAGGGGAACAGCTTGGCAGCGGCTGCTTTGAACAACTGCCGCCCTGTGACAGCTACTACGTGTATGAGATGGCGGAAAGCGCAGCTCCTGTTGTTGGAGACATACTGACAGATTCAGTGGATCCATCCTTAATAAGTCAGCCAGCCCGTGTCATGGTACCTGCTATTGGAGGGAATTATTCCACCGCGGATGATACGACAGAGGGACTAAGGAAGATTGTTATCCGCCCGGCAGGAGAAAATACTGTGTATGCGGTTCTTGATATGGATGGAAATGTGGTCAGTCAGGATGGGAACGAAGACGGATGGGTAAGCCCGTCCGGCAGTCCGCGGACAGCGGAACTTGCAGGACTTGAACCCAATGTATCCTATACCATCGTGGCCAAACAGGCAGATAACGGCGATGCGCCTTCAGACCGTATGATAAACGGAAGCCAGATAATGGTAACAGGCACTTCGCAGCAGGACCGTGTTTATACCTTCCGTTTGCTGAACGGAGGTTATGTGGAATCGGTGACAAGAAACGGGGAAGCGCTGGATGTGGAAGAACATGCAGATGAAGTCCTGGTAAAGGCAGGGGACCAGATCAGGATATCTGCGGAGGATATGAATCCTGCTGGACAGGCATTTAAACAATGGGAAGTACAGATTGGTAATCTGCATATGTCATACCTGACCAGAAAAAATCAGACCGTGGAAATGACAGCGGGAGATGTAATCCTACAGGCCATGTATGAACCGTCTCCGGTAGCGACTGCATCCAACGCAACAGTGGATTATTCACCCAAAAACGGGATATTTGCCCTGGACAAGTCAGAGGAAGCGCTTCAGGAATTAAAGGAAGAACTGGTGGATAACGATGAGGATAGCACAGCGCTTTCAAACGGGCAGCGGATAGCTTATACAGTTAAGTTTGACCGACATGCACCGGTGGCATCTGCTTCGGAAGCTGTGAGGCAGGAAGTGGATGACGGGGAGAGCGTTAAGACACCATGGAGTCTGGATATCGGACTTACGCGAAAGGTGGATGGAACCAATAAACCACTGGTGGAGGACGCAAATCTGACTCCAGCGATTAAAGTGTTTGGAAAAATAGACACCAGTCTTTTGGGAAATCTGGAATACAGGTTATGGAAAATTGATTTTGGAGAGGCTGATGGTGATACGACCTGTGAAGAAGTCCTGATGACACCTGACCCGAATGAAAATGAAGACTTTACTGGAAGCTTTGCCTTTGAAGCTAATATCGGTGATACTCTGGTATTTAGTTATTATAAAGCGTATGAAGTGACCATTATAGATACCGGAAAGGGGCAGGTCCATACATTTAAGGTAAGGGATGGCAGGTCTTTGGATGATACGGAAGACTATATGGATTTAGATATTCATGAAGGCTATACGGATTCCGTTACAGGCATAGCGTATGAGTTTACAGGCCTGTCGAAACGTCAGTCTGGAGGAGGGATGTATGATACTTCAGATCCTGTGACAAGAGATTTGAAACTGTATGCTGTCTATGAACCTGAAGACGATACCCAATGGCAGGAAGCAAAAGAAAGGCTGCAGGAGGAGATTAATATCGCCAATGCCCTGAAGAATAATGGGTCTGTAAGCGCAGAAGACAGAGATGCCCTTACTGAGGCTGTGGATGAGGCTGTTGAAGTGCTGAACCGTCTGCCCAGACCTTCAGTTGACGACCTGGAAAGTGCCTTTGATACACTGAAAGCACTGGTAGACAGTATTAGCAGTGGCGGTTCTGGTGGTTCTGGTGGTTCTGGCGGTTCTGGTGGTTCTGGTGGTTCCGGCGGTTCTGGCGGTTCTGGTGGTTCTGGTGGTTCCGGCGGTTCTGGTGGTTCCGGCGGTGCCGGTGGCTCAGGCGGTTCAAAAGGTTTTTCCGGCGGAGGACATGGACCGGGCAGTGATGGCGCAGAAAACAGTTACCGTACGTATTTAGATGGCACCGAGGGCATATGGAATAATGTTGATCAGACTAACCATAAGTGGGCCTTTGTATTAAACAGTGGAACACGTATCAAAGACAGCTGGGCCAATATACGATACAATTATAATGGAAGCAGCCAGATTGCCACCTATCATTTTGACCGTGAGGGTATTATGGACAGTGGCTGGTTTTTGGACCAGGATACAGATAACTGGTATTTCCTGTCCAATGTACACGATGGCTGGTTTGGCCGAATGACAAAGGGATGGCACTATGATGATGACGATGGCAGATGGTATTATTTGAGTCCGTTTACCGGAGTTATGCTGATGGGTTGGCAGAAGATTGACGGAATATGGTATTATCTAACCGCTGATAGCCAGCAGAAGACCTGGACGTTTAATGAGGGATCGAAACGATGGGAATATACGAATCAGAATGGCCGTCCATTGGGGTCTCTGTACATAAATGAGATGACACCAGATGGATACCAGGTTGACGAAAACGGAGCCTGGACTCGGGAAACACCTTAAGTGAGATTCAATTCTGCCCTGTAGTGCTGTGATGGCATTACGGGGCAGAATTATCCTATGCTGTTATGCGATGAGGCATATGAAGCTATGACCGATGAAAGGAATATGATGAGGTGATCGATATGGAAGAAAGTGATTTTTATACACTGGAAAACACGGACCGTGTAGGTATATTTCTCATTTGTATTAAAAATAAACAGGGAGAATTAAGTGGGGACATTGTAAATTTTTATTTAAAGGAACCCGTGGCATTTACCGGCATACTGGATTTGGGACTGAAAATAGATACATTATGCGCGAAATTTCAACGGCCTATGGCGACAACAGAACCAAGGTTTTTGACCGCTTATATGAAAAGAGCATATGAGAAGCGAGAACTGGACAAAGAGCATATTCCAATGAAATACTGTACAAATATTCAAAATATGGATAGCTTTATGGCTTTAGGTATAAGCGCGTGTGAAACATTGATTATTGAAATTCATCAGCGTCAGTTTTCCAGTATGCAGGGACGCATAAAAGGAAAATGCAGCGGCGGAAACGGCGTTTCATTTCGGAGTGCATTGGAACTGATGAGAATGCTGCGTGAATATGAGTATATGCGAAATGAAAAGAATAAGAACAGAGGTTATAATGGGAATACCAGAAAAGAACAGGAAACAGTAGAGACACCATGATGAATAATGGCTATTTATAGTCATATGTAAAAATAGGATGGGACTGTATTGTTTGGTTTTCATAAATAGGATACAGAACTATGGATTATTCGTCAAAATATATCGCTTTGAGCAAGGAAGGGGATTTTTAATGAGAAAAGACAGATTTAATATTTGAATTTCTTTTTATGCAGTGTTGGCATTTGTATTAGCAATTTTAGGACAAACTTTATTATGCGGTATGTTGCTTGGTTTTGTTATTGTGATTCAAAAGGATGAATGGCTTACAAAACAGGTCATGCAGGCATTTTTTCTTGCTCTTGTGGAATGTATCATATCATGCGTAACGAATATTTTTTCAGGGCTATATGCTATACCTATCTTAGGAATTGCTTTCTCTGGAATCGTTGGTCTTATCAGCGGCATTCTCTCTTTTCTTTTGTTAATCATTGGACTTATCGCAATAGGGAAAGTGTCAAAAGACTCAGATGCAAGAATTCCCATAGCATCTAAATTGGTAAATAGGGCATTCGGTCTGACTTGTACGATACAATATAAGCCTGCTTCAGATGCATCTATGCAAGAGCCAGATACCTCAAACGATCATAAAGACTAAAATAATCAAATGTTATGATCCGGCTTCTCATGGACTGGTAATCAGAAATGATGGCTCCAAGTCAAAAGAATATGTTGCAAAACAGAGGTGTGTAGGTTGGAAGACTAACTGGTCAGGAAGGAGTGCATGCAGCGATTGCAAATTTTTATATAAGAGGTATGGTTTATGAGGTGGAAATCTACAGGAGAGGCAGAAATTAATATAGGGGTGCTTGGAAGCAGGAATGATGTTTTGTGGGAATTTAGAGATTTTTTGATTGGTCTTGAAGCTGAATTAGATTACAAGATTAGCATGATGTTGGCAAAAAATCAAGAAACGCTTCTGCGGGTGATGTCATTCGTTCCTGGAGGATTTGACATCATAATTGTGACGGACCATCTGCCTGGTTTCGTTTATTTGGAAATGACAGAAAAGGCATTTGCGTTTAATGCAGAAGTGAAAATCTTGTTTCAAATGGATAGGGGCATAGAATTTTCAGATAAACTGTACCCACATGCATTATTTGTACCTGGCAGGGAACAGCTAAAAAGCTTAGCGAAAGAAAAAATGGATGATATGATAACAAAAAATAGTGAAAAAGGAGCAGCAAAATGAATAGGAAGAACTGGTTGAAAAAGTTTCTGAGAAATCAGGCTTGACCATCTGTCAAAGTGAGAATGCACTAAATGGGATCATTGACTCTATCTTTGAGGAATTAAAAACAGGGGATGTGCGCTTGATGGGGGTTGGAACTTTTGCGGTTGCAGGACGTCAGGAAAGAAATCCCAGAACCGGAGAAGCAATCGAGATTAAACCGCGTAGGGTTCCCATAATCCGCGCGGGTTCCATATTGAAGAGGGAGGTAAATCAGGGAAATCAAGGATAGGTGTTGGCCGCATACCATATCATAGATTTTTGCAAGTGGAGAAGCAGAACGTAGTGCATATCGGTGACAAGGTGCTTTGCGTGAGCTGGTAAATACGAAACGAGTATCAATTTTTCAGTAGATTCTTTAGCCAAATAATAGATGCAATATTTAGAGTCATAGCAGTGACTTTAAATATTGCATCTATGGCATGGTATAGTAAGATGTGTCGGAAGCCTTCGTAAGACCGTAGAATTTGTAACGTAAGTTAATAAGGAGAGGGAATGAATATTAAGTGCCAATATTGTGGAAAAAATCTGGCAACGATAGAGGGAACGGGAAGAGATATTTTCACAAGTAAGATTGTATTTACATGTAGATTTTGCGGAAGAACTACATCATTGAACATTATACAAAATAAGAGAAGAAAGAATGAGAAAGAGAAATATAGCTGCTATAGAACTACAAGATGAAGGTGGCATGGTACATTGGCATACATAATGACAGGTGTAGTAGACAGAGGGAGTATAAAAAAGAAGATCATGGTATATCACGGGGCTACTCTGTAATGCAGCTGCATCCCTGGTTTAGGTGAATGAATTGGGACTATGAAACGTGTAGAAGGTGCGAGTTAGCGCCCGAATACTAGGAGGGTGTGTATATGAAGGATTTAATGAAACGATGGAAACTGGCAAATGAGGTGATTGCCTGTATAACTACAGTAATCATTATTTCGATACTACCTCTGGTATTTCATGATTACTATTTTGATATATTAGATACAAAATATTATTTTTATTGTGGCACAGTTATTTGCATGGCAACAGTCATGCTGCTATTGACTCTTATCGTTCTTTGGCTAAATAAAGGAACGATTGAAATGACGCCAAAGCTCAGAAAATCTGATTGGGCAATGATTAGCTTTTTGTTTTCGGTTGTGTTATCTTGCGTTTTGTCTGATTATCGTTTCGAGGCATTTTGGGGGACAGAGGGCCGTTTTATGGGGACTTTTTTGTATTTGATATGCGGTATTAGTTTCTTTACGCTTGGCCATTGTTTGAAATTTAAGAGATGGTATCTGGAGGCTTTTCTTGTTACGGGAATGGTTGTTTGCTCAATTGGAATTATGCAATATTTTCTTCTCGATCCATTTGGGTTAAAAAAAGATATTCATGCAAACCATTACACTTCTTTTATCTCTACAGTTGGGAATATTAATACATATGCCTCTTATGTAGCACTTATATTTGGTATGAGTACTACATTATTTGTAAGAGAGAGAAATATAGCCAGAAAATCATGGTATGTATTTACAGTTATTCTATCATTATTTGCATTGGTTACGGGGAATAGTGATAATGCATATTTGACAATAGGAGTCATAGTGCTTTTTCTTCCATTATACGCGTTTCGTGATATGTATGGCTTAAAACAATATATGCTTTTAATATCTATGATCAGTACAGAATTTATGGCAATTGGCGTGATTGATAAAATGTATGCATTGCATGTGTTGCCGATAGGTGGTTTATTCCGCTTGATAGTCGGGGGTGATTGGCTTGTTTTCGTAGTGGCAGCATTGTGGGGATGCACCATTTTCCTATATATATTAGAGAGATTTATTCGGAAGAAATACAAAGACGTGTGCGGAATATGTACATGCAGACGAATTTGGGGAATGATGTTAATCCTGGCGATAGCTGCACTTATATATATGACGTTCGATGCGACACGAATGGGGAATGGACAACAGTATGGGAAATTAAAGGATTATTTATTGATTAATGATGAATGGGGAACACATAGGGGTTACATCTGGAGGATTGGTATTGAATGTTACATGAAATACTTACCTCTTAGAAAGATGTTTGGCTCCGGTCCCGATACATTTGGAATTGTTACACAAAGCTATTATAGAGAAATGATTGCTCGTTATAATGAAATATTTGATAGTGCCCATAATGAGTATTTACAATATCTAATCACTATTGGGATAGTCGGGCTAGTTTCCTATTTTTTTTTATTAGTGTCTTCTATAATCGAAATAATAAAGGCTTCAAAAAGGGAGACTTCAGTTATGTCAATTGTATATGCCGTTAGCTGCTATGCGGCCCAGGCAGTTGTAAATATAGGAGTCCCGATTGTATTTCCAGTTACGTTTACACTTTTAGTGGTGGGAATATCCGTTCAAAACGGAACGGATAAAATATCAGAGTAATAGAGAGACTACAAGAGGAGTAGTGTGAAAGAAAGCAAATTGAGCCAAAATCGTGAAATAGACACAAAAAATAGGCTCACATAATGAACCGCATTAAAGAGTATTCCCACCTAAGTAGAGAGGCGCACCTGCACATCAATAAACAAACGGGTGGGTGCATCTGATACTGATGCCGGGATGCCTTTATAATCAAGTCTATTGTAACACGAAAACTTGGAGGTGTGAATCACTTTCATTATTATTTGTGCGCCAACTGAAGGGCGGCGGAATGGAGATTTAAATGGACAAAAACGCTCTGCAACAGAGTATGATTCGATGAAGTGGGGAAGGCTAATAGATTTATCGGTTAATACAAAAATGCGGGACGCGGTAGCCGGAAGGTGATCACTGCAGCTCGCATTTTTGTAGTATCTACGCATAGTATTCTTGTAATGTAATAAGTGTTACCATTGTTTCTGGTTGTTATATTACTGCCTGTATACAGCATGTACAGGTGAAATTAATAGCGCTTTCATTTTTTGCCTTCTCAGTCATAGCGGCTACCTCATTTTGGGCTTAATTTACAGCCCCCTATGGCGGTTCGCTTTCCTGAGAGGTTTTATAACCGCGTCTCGTGTTTGTTTAATAAGAAAAAATAAGCTGGATGACCGAATCAAATGGCTGAACAGACATACAGGTGAGTATCTGTGGATTCTGAAAGAAATGGATGAGAAGGAGGAATTAGAAGAAATCTACCAGAAAATCATGGAGGAAACGGGTGAATCTCAGATATTCGTGACGAATGCAGATGAAAGATTCATGAAAAATGATTTTGCGGTGTCATACAATCTCCCAAAAGCAGTAAACTTAGAAAACCATCTGATCCGGTATTTTAAAATGGCGAACCAGGTAACCGTTCATGAACTGCTGGGTCCAACCACGGAAGGGATCCTGAAAGAAAAGCCGGAAAGAATCCTTGAAATGACAGCGGACAAGGGCTATGAACAGGAGGAAGCCCTAATCTGCTGCCTGGAAAATGTGATTATCCCCACATAATGGAAAGATGGGAATATCCGATATGCTAACAAAAGTGTGTGTAAACACTGTAAGAATAGAAACAAGAGTTATAAGGGAAATGACGAATGGAAAAAAATTGTTTTTCCAAAGGGTAAGCTGAAAAAGCCATGTAGGGAGTGTAGAAGGCAGAGGAGCAGGAATGTAAGAAGGCTAGCCAGGAACCAAAAGTCGGTTCTAGAAAGGTAAAAGTAGTAAAGTTATTCCTGAAGCTCAGTATAGAATTGATGTATCAAAAGATGTGTTTTGTCGGATTATCTGTTTGGAACGATAAAAAGATCAATGGGAGCCACATACTTCCTCTTAAGAGGACTGAGGAAGGTAACAGGAGAGGTTGCGTTCTTTGGTGTGGGACACAATATAGAAAGAATACCCCCATCACCCCCAAAAATCAGGCTGTCCGAAAACTCCTTTTTAAAATTTTCAGACCACATCACTTCGTTGTTGTTTATATTACCTGTTACTATATTTTGTGATTCGATCTGTCTGATTTTTAGTTTTCGGACAGTCTCCCCTTTTTTGGGGATTTGGAAAAATGATGGAGTTAATGTTGGGGACAGAAGCCTCTTTTCTTTTAAAATATGTGTTTATTATGCTTGCAATGACACAAGGAGGAAAAGAGGCTTAACTTATGCTTAAAAAGAAGTTTTCGGACAATTTGGGGGGCTATCTAATATTCATGCAATACCGGTGTGGTGTAATTCCTTTATACCGTTTAAATGTTTTGATAAAATAGCATACATCGCTAAAACCACATCTATAGGCTACTTCTGTCAAGGTTAAATCAGAGGTACTTAATTCGCTGCAGGCGCGCTCAATACGATAGTAGTTCAAGTAATCAATGGGGGTTCTGTGAATGATAGAATGAAAATAGCTGCAGAAATATTTGGGAGACATCCCGGCGATTCTGGACAATTCATTCAGTGTAATGGTCTGCCCGTAATTACTGTCTATGTATTCCAACACAGGTTTGAGCTGCATCATCTTTCTGGAAGATTTTGTATCATCAACCTTATCCTGATAAAGCCTTTTCTGGTAGATGATTCCGAAAAGTTCGAATAAAGTGCCCATGGTTATCAATTCGCTTCCAGGCTCACTATGCTGCATGGATATGAAAAGATGGTTGACGATTCGATGTAAGGAATGATTGTTTTTTGTAAAATGATTCTGTACGATAATCTGGTGCTTTGTAATAAGGCGGATATAAAACCGACAGGTATCTGTGTGCATGAGGAGACGCTGGATATCGAACACAATACATTCATAAATGCAATTATGAGGCAAACCGCCATGAATAACCCCCTCATTAATAAAAATAATATCCCCTGCTTGAGCTTCAAATTCTTCATCATCTAACTTTAAATAGAGGATACCCTCCAAAATCCGGATGATTTCCAACTCTTTATGACAGTGGAATGGCATGTTATAACGGGGATGGTGCTTATCTACATGATAATATTCGATAGGAAAATCCAGAGTCCCATGTTGCTTTTTTTCATTATAGTCCAAATAGTGCATACTGCGCCCTCCTGAAAGTGTAAAAATAACTATAAATACAGAACGGTAAAGTAAATAGATGGATAAAATGACTAAAAAAATGAATATTATTATATTTTTTGCCATTATATCACAGCAAATAGGGGAATATCAATAGTATAATCCAATTATGTAAAAAGAGCGCAAAGAAATTAGAATAATAACAATCTAAAATT
The DNA here is from genome assembly GCF_015556325.1 of Clostridium sp. 1001283B150225_161107_B6. NCBI lineage: Bacteria > Bacillati > Bacillota > Clostridia > Eubacteriales > Clostridiaceae > Clostridium > Clostridium sp. 1001283B150225_161107_B6. Next base: position 354,579 of record NZ_JADNMD010000002.1, read on the forward strand.
AAAAAGGAGGAAAACTCTATGGCAGCAAGCAGATTGGTTGGGTCTTATCCGGTTATCGGCATTAGACCCACAATAGACGGAAGACAGGGATATATGAAAGTAAGGGAATCTCTGGAAGAACAAACCATGAACATGGCCAAAAGCGCGGCGGCCCTGTTTAGGGAAAATCTTTTTTACAGCAATGGAGAACCGGTAAACGTAGTGATTGCGGATTCCACCATTGGACGGGCGGGGGAAAGCGCGGCCTGCGCGGATAAATTCCGCAGAGCCGGAGTGGATATTACCCTGACTGTGACCCCATGCTGGTGTTACGGTGCAGAGACCATGGACATGGATCCGCATACAATCAAGGGCGTGTGGGGATTTAACGGAACGGAGAGACCCGGTGCCGTATATCTCGCCTCTGTACTGGCTACCCATGCGCAGAAGGGGCTTCCGGCTTTTGGTATCTATGGACATGATGTTCAGGATGCTGATGATACAAGTATATCTGAGGATGTAAAAGAAAAACTTCTCCGTTTTGGACGCGCCGCAGTGGCTGCCGCTACCATGAGGGGAAAGTCATATCTCCAGATAGGTTCTATCTGCATGGGAATTGGAGGTTCCATCATAGACCCGGCATTTATTGAGGAATATCTCGGGATGCGGGTGGAATCCGTAGACGAAGTGGAACTGATCCGCCGTATGAGTGAGGAAATATACGATAAAAAAGAGTTTGAAAAGGCCCTTGCATGGACAAAGGCAAATTGTAAGGAAGGTTTTGACAAGAACCCTCCCGAAGTTCAGAAGACCCGGGAACAGAAGGATAGGGATTGGGAATTCGTAGTTAAGATGATGTGCATCATCAAGGATTTGATGAATGGGAATCCCAATCTGCCAGAGGGGCGGGAGGAAGAGCGGATCGGACACAATGCCATTGCCGCAGGCTTCCAGGGACAGAGACAGTGGACAGATTTTTACCCCAATGGTGACTTCGCTGAGTCCATGCTGAATTCCTCCTTTGACTGGAACGGCGCAAGGGAGCCATACATACTGGCTACTGAAAATGACACATTAAATGGGCTGGGTATGCTGTTCATGAAGCTGCTCACCAACAGGGCGCAGATTTTCGCGGATGTGCGTACGTACTGGAGCCCGGAGGCTGTTAAGAAAGCGTCCGGATATGATTTGGAAGGGGTCGCAAAGGAAGCAGGCGGTTTCCTGCATCTGATCAATTCCGGAGCGGCCTGTTTGGATGCCACGGGTAAAGCCCTGGATGAAGACGGACAGCCGGTCATGAAGCCATGGTATGAGGTGACGGCGGACGATCAGAAGGCAATGTTGGAAGCAACCACATGGAATGAGGCTGATTTTGGGTATTTCAGAGGCGGCGGCTATTCTTCCAGATATGTTACAGAAGCCCAGATGCCATGTACGATGATCCGCTTAAACCTGGTAAAGGGACTGGGGCCTATGCTGCAGATTGCAGAAGGCTGGACCGTAAAATTGCCGGACGATGTAACTGACATCTTATGGAAGAGAACGGACTACACATGGCCGTGCACCTGGTTTGCGCCCAGGGTGACAGGCCGGGGAGCATTTGCCTCCGCGTATGACGTGATGAATAACTGGGGAGCTAACCACGGTGCAATCAGCTATGGACATATTGGGGCGGACCTTATTACACTCTGCTCAATCTTAAGGATTCCTGTCAGCATGCACAATGTGCCTGAGGAAAAAATATTCCGTCCTGCAGCCTGGAACGCATTTGGAATGGACAAAGAGGGACAGGATTTCCGTGCCTGTGCGGCTTATGGGCCTTTATATAAGTAAGGCGGTGTGTCTATGAGCCATAAAAATGTACTGGCAGTGGATTTCGGTGCTTCCAGTGGAAGGGTAATGCTGGGAAACTTTGATGGGAACCGGATATCTATACAGGAAATCCATCGTTTCCCCAATGATCCGGTTATATTAAACGGAACCATGTACTGGGATTTCCTGCGGCTGTTTTATGAAGTGAAGCAGGGACTGATGAAAGCAAAGAAGTATGGAAAGATTGACAGCATCGGCGTGGATACCTGGGGCGTGGATTTCGGCCTGATTGATAAGGAGGGAAATCTTTTAGAAAATCCGGTGCACTACCGAGATGCGCGGACCGCAGGGATGCTTGAAAAGAGTTTTGGAAAGATGGATAAGGAACGCTTTTATCAGATTACGGGCAGCCAATTTATGGAGATTAACACGGTATTCCAGCTTTTGGCTCTGCTGGAAAAGCGGCCCGGGCTTCTGGAGGGAACTTCCAGACTTCTGTTGATGCCGGACTTATTTAATTATTATCTATGTGGGGCGCAGGTCAGCGAGTACTCCATTGCGTCCACCACGCAGATGCTGGATGCCCGTACTAAAATGTGGTCAAAGGAAGTGTTGGAAAGTCTCGGTATCCCGAAAAGGATCCTGGGCAGTATCGTTCCATGCGGAACAAGGCTTGGTCTCATGAAGAACGGGATTTGCCAGGAACTGGGGATTGAGCCTGCAGAAGTGATTGCTGTGGCAGGACATGACACGCAGAGTGCGCTTGCGGCTGTTCCTGCCAGGGATAAGGATTTCATCTTCATCAGCTGCGGGACATGGTCGCTGTTTGGCACAGAACTGGACGAACCTGTTATCAACGGGTTGTCAGAACGGCTGAATATTACAAATGAAGGTGGATGCCAGGGAAAGATTTCCTTCCTCAAGAATATTATCGGGTTGTGGCTGATCCAGGAAAGCAGGAGACAGTGGATTCGTGAGGGAAAGGAATACAGTTTCGGACATCTGGAGCAAATGGCGGCAGATGCAAAGCCATTTAAAGCTCTGATTGACCCGGATGCACCAGAGTTTGTTCCGGCTGGAAATATTCCTGAAAGAATTCGGCGTTACTGCCGTAAAAGCGGGCAAAAGGCACCTGAGAATGAGGCAGAGCTTGTGAGATGCATTAATGAGAGCTTGGCACTTAAGTACCGCATGGCATTGGAAGAAATTAAGATGTGTACCGGAAGAGAGTACCCTGCTATTCATATGGTGGGTGGTGGAACACAGAGCGAACTTCTCTGCCAGATGACGGCCAATGCGTGTCATTGTCCGGTGATTGCCGGACCGGTGGAGGCTACCGTACTGGGTAACGCGTCTATGCAGCTGCTTGCGACAGGAGAACTTAGGGATCTGGCTCAGGTGAGAAGTGTCGTAGGGGCTTCCGCCAAGGTAAATATCTATGAGCCGAAAGATGCAGCTCAATGGGAGCAGGTATACGGACAATATAAAAAAATGCTGGAATGACCAAAGGCCGGGGCAACCTGGAAAATAAGGAGGTATTATGGAATTAAGCTATATGGAACTAAGGGAACAGATTTGCGATGTGTGCCATAAGATGTGGCAGCTTGGCTGGGTGGCAGCCAATGACGGCAACGTGTCCGCCAGGCTGGATGACAGAACCTTTCTTGCCACTCCCACCGGAATGAGCAAAAGTTTCATCACACCGGAAAAACTGGTTCGTATCGATGGGAAAGGCGAGGTGTTGGAAGGCCTTCCCGGATACAGGCCCTCTTCAGAGATTAAGATGCATCTCCGCTGCTATAAAGAGCGTGAGGATGTAAATTCCGTGCTTCACGCCCACCCGCCTGTGGCCACCGGATACGCGGTAGCCAATGTGCCGTTGGACGAGTACTCTATGATTGAGACGGTAATTGCTCTGGGTTCAATTCCGGTAACGCCTTACGGAACCCCTTCCACTTACGAAGTACCGGATAACATAGCGCCTTATCTGGGGGAACATGATGCAATGCTCCTTCAGAATCATGGAGCTTTGACCGTGGGGGCTGATGTGATTACCGCTTATTACCGCATGGAAACACTGGAACTCTTTGCAAAAATCAGCCTTAACGCCAGAATGCTGGGAGGTGCACAGGAAATATCCAGGGAAAATATTGACCGCCTTATCTCAATGAGGAAAGGATATGGGGTAACCGGCAGGCACCCCGGTTATAAAAAATACAGTAAACAGGGGGAAAACAGATGCTAAGAGGAATACCCCATATATTATCTCCTGAACTGTTAAAGATATTATGTGAAATGGGTCACAGCGACCGGATTGTGATTGCCGATGGGAATTTCCCGGCAGAGTCCATGGGCAGGGATGCCCATGTCATACATATGGAAGGCCACGGCGTGCCGGAGATACTGGAAGCAATTCTCTCGCTTTTTCCCCTGGACACCTACACAGAACACCCTGTCTGCCTGATGTCGGTAACGGACGGGGATACGGTTGAAACACCGATCTGGGATCAATACATGACATTGGTGGAAGCGTGTGACAGCAGGGGCAGAAGGGCCATTGGCCATATAGAGCGGTTCGCGTTCTACGAGGAGGCAAAGAAAGCTTATGCAATTATCGCCACCAGCGAGAAAGCGCTTTATGCCAATATCATGCTGCAAAAAGGGGTAGTTACCGACCAGGGCCTGTAAATGGGTTCCGTCAAAACAGTGCAATTAGTAAAGAAATGGAAGGTGATGATGTGGGAGAAGTAATTCTGACCATGAAAGACATTGATAAGTCCTTTGTAGGGGTGCATGCGTTAAAAAATGCCTGTCTGGAACTTAAAAAGGGCGAGGTCCATGCACTGATGGGTGAGAATGGTGCCGGAAAATCCACCCTCATGAAGATATTGACGGGAATCTACAGCAAAGACAGCGGTACTATTGTGTATGAGGGGCGCCAGGTGGAGTTTAAAAGTCCCAGGGAAGCGCAGGACGCCGGCATTGTGATTGTGCATCAGGAATTAAACATGATGAACCACTTAACGGTGGCCCAGAATATCTTTATCGGCAAAGAAAAAATGAATGGAAAGCTGATTAATGACCGCAGGATGGTAGAAGAGGCAGAAAAGCTGTTCGGATTACTGAATATCAGGATTGACCCAAGGGAAACAATGGGGAGGCTGACGGTGGGGCGCCAGCAGATGTGTGAGATAGCCAAGGCAATCTCAACAGATGCCAAGATAATCGTATTTGATGAACCGACTGCCGCGCTGACAGATTCAGAAATCAGCGAGCTGTTCAAAATCATCCGTGACCTAAGAGCCAAGGATATCGGAATTGTATACATTTCCCACCGCATGGATGAGATTAACCAGATTACTGACAGGGTAACGGTTATGAGGGACGGGGAATATGTGGGTACGCTGACAACCAAGGATTCCACGAAAGACGACATCATCCAGATGATGGTAGGACGCACGGTGTATGAGGAGCCTAAGAGTTTCAGCAATGTAAAGCCGGATGCCCCGGTGGTGCTGAAGGTTGAACACCTGAATGTTGGGAAAACAGTAAAAGATGTAAGCTTTGAACTTCGCAAAGGAGAAATCCTGGGTTTTTCAGGACTCATGGGAGCCGGAAGGACGGAGACAGCCAGGGCTATCTTTGGTGCTGACAGGAGAGACAGCGGTGATATTTATGTGAATGGAAAACGGGTGGATATCAAGAACCCACAGGACGCGGTTGACGCCGGGATTGGATATCTGTCGGAGGACCGCAAGCGCTATGGTGTGATCATTGAGAAAACGGTAGCCGAGAATACGACAATGGCTTCTCTGAAAGCATTCTGCAAAGGCCTGTTTATTGATAAGAAAGCGGAAAAAGAAACCGCGGAACAATATGTGGAGGCATTAAAGACCAAGACACCATCCGTAGAACAGCAGGTGCGCAACCTGTCGGGAGGTAACCAACAGAAAGTGGTCATTGCAAAATGGCTTACCAGAAACTGCGACATCCTGATATTTGACGAACCCACAAGGGGTATCGATGTAGGAGCAAAAAGCGAGATTTATACATTGATGAATAATCTTGTAAAGCAGGGGAAGTCCATTATCATGATATCCTCTGAACTGACGGAAGTGCTGCGAATGAGTGACCGTATCCTGATTATGTGTGAGGGCCGTAAAACAGGAGAAATTAGCATAGAAGAAGCTACCCAGGAAAAAATCATGCATGCCGCTACACTGAGAGATTAAATGGGAGGTTAAAGACATGTCAAATAATGGGAATCAGGTAAAAAAGGAGCCGAATGGATTGTTCAAAGCCATCGGTACTCAGAAATTGGTGGCAGTCATTGCGCTGATTGTATTATTCATGTTCTTCTGGATTTTCGGGGACAATTTTGCAAAATACAGCACACTGGTCAGCATTTTTGATTCGTCCTATTATATTGGTTTTATGGCCATAGGTGTAACATTTGTAATCATCACCGGAGGAATCGACTTATCCATTGGTACGGTCTGTATCTGCTGTTCCTTGATTTCAGGAACGCTGTATACAAAACTGGGACTGCCTATGCCGCTGTGCGTTATCCTGGCCATATTGATGGGAGGCCTGTTCGGACTTGCCAATGGACTTATGGTATCTGTCATGAGGCTTCCGGCCTTTATTGCCACACTGGGAACTATGATGATTACCAGAGGCCTGGGTTCGATTGTGACAAATACGGCAACCGTGACCTTTCCGCAGGCTTCGGCGCCGGGCGGCTCATTCAGAGGTATTTTTAAATTAAAAGGGGCAGGGCTTCCGCAGGCAGGTATCCCCACGGGATTCATACTGCTGATTATACTTGCAATCCTGATGGCAATCCTTCTCAACAAGGCGCGTCCGGGACGCTATATACTGTCTCTTGGGAGTAATAAGGAGGCGACCCGGCTTTCCGGTGTAAATGTGGTAAAGTGGGAGACTTTGGCTTATGTCATAAGCGGTCTGTTTGCCGGGCTGGCAGGTGTGTCTTATGCAGCTGTATACTCCACACTCATGCCTGGAACCGGAAATGGATTTGAACTGGATGCAATCGCCGGAGTTGTAATCGGCGGAACATCCCTGGCAGGTGGCGTGGGTTCCATATCGGGGACTTTAATCGGTGTTTTTATTATGTCCGTTTTGAAGACAGGCCTTCCCTTTGTGGGAGTACAGCCACATTATCAGCTGCTGATTACTGGATTTGTGTTGATCATAGCCGTATTTGTAGATGTTTTGAATAGAAGGAAACAGGGGAAGGATTGATACACACTAATAACCCGCAAAGTGGGATAATAAAAGGAGGTTTATTCATGAAGATAAGATTATTAAGTACAGTCATCTGCGCAGCAATAGTTTCCACGATGGTAATGGGCTGCTCCAGTGGAGCCAGCGCGCCTGCCACGACAGCTGCAGCAGCGGCCGCTCCGGAGACAGAGGTAAAAGACACAACGGCAGGGGATACGGAGGCAGCCAAGGCAGATGGGGCTGTGGACTACAGTGATGTCACGGTTGAGATTGTGGCAAAAGGCTTCCAGCATGATTTTTGGAAAGCGGTAAAGATGGGATCAGAGCAGGCTGCAAAGGATTTGGGGCTTAAGTCCACCAATTTTGTAGGGCCAGCCAGTGAGAGTGCAGTCGCTGAGCAGATTGAGCAGTTAAATAATGCGGTCAACAAGGCTCCAAGCGCCATCTGCCTGGCGGCTTTGGATACACAGGCGTCCCTGGATGCAATTTCCAATGCTCAGGCAGCAAATATTCCGATTGTAGGGTTTGATTCCGGTGTGCCGGATGCCCCTGTAGGTTCCATTGTGGCTAATGCTGCTACGGATAACTATGTAGCGGGCGGTCTGGCCGCGGAGAAATTGTATGAAATGATTAAGGATAAGGTAACAGATCCAGCAGAAGAGGTCAGAATCGGCGTTGTCTCCCAAGATGCGACATCCCAGTCTATAGGAGAACGGACGGGCGGTTTCATAGACAAAATGCGTACCGTGGTTGGCGAGGATAAATGCATGGTAGTAGGCCATGATAAATATAATAAGGCAGTTGACGGAGCAAAGGTGATTATCGATGTAGGCATTCCGGCAACTGTGGATGATGCGGCTTGTGTGACTGTGGCCAATACCCTGTTGAATAAAAATGATCTGATTGCCATTTATGCGTCCAACGAATTTACAGCCAAGAATCTGGTGACAGCTAATGAGAGTCTTCAGGTGCTGGGGGTAGATAAAGTAATCGGCGTTGGATTTGACTCAGGCGCCATCCAGCTTGATGCTATCAAGAGTGGTGTCTTAGCAGGTTCCATCACGCAGAATCCGGTACAGATTGGATATCAGGCGGTTACCCTGGCAGCCAAGGCAGCCAAAGGAGAACCGGTAGAGGATGTTGATACTGGTGCACTGTGGTATGACAGCACTAACATGGATTCAGCGGAAGTAGCTCCGTGTCTCTATAAATAAGTAAAATTGTATTAGCCAGCTGTTTAATCATAAATTGATTAGACGGCTGGCTGTACCGTTTGGTATATAGCGGTATTCTAAGTGTTCGAATTTTTCAGATAATCGTCCTATGTGAAGAAACGTTTTATTAGAGCTAAAGATAGAATAGATAGGGTTATAGTAAGCTATCAAACAAGGAAATGAAATGTCTTGAGCAGATTGCGGAGAAATCAGATTTGCTAAAAAACATGAATCAACAATGTGGATGAAAAATACAATAAAACAAAAAGAGAGAGCAGGGATACTATCGGATTATTATTGCCTTCTCAATTTTTAATAATTATCTTAATTCGATAGGGCCAAGTTCAAATAGGCGGAAATTTACATTATAGTTGTCAACTGGAGTCTGTTTCAATTTTGAGCTGTTAACAAATAAACTTTTTCTACTTACAGCAATAGAAACTGGAAATCTCATAAAGAGGATTGGCGTAAGTATTTTTGCTGACAGTACGCTGATAATGCAGAATCAATGAACCGATATTCCTGTATACGTAGCATAGAATTTTTCATTGATTAATTTTTATAAGAAAAGTGCAAAGGAAATTTTTATAATTGCCAACCGCTTGCTTCCACACGAAATTTAAGGAAATTCTTGTAAATACCATCCTCTTGTCTAAGCCGTTTGTGAGTGCCCTTTTGTCTGACTTGCCCATTATAAATTACAATGATTTGATCAAGTCAACACTGGAAGTATCTTCATCAAAAATGACGATGGGTTCATTTTTTTAAATTGCCTGGGCAATAGAAAGTCTCTATTTTTACCGCAAGATAATGTAGCTTCACTTTCTCCAATCACGGTCTGATATTCATCAGGCAAAGACATAATGAAATCATAGCAGCAAGCTTTTTTGCTGCTTCCATTACTTCATCAAGTGTTGCTTTGGGCATATCGAATTTAATATTATTTTTGATTGTGTCATTGAATAGATAAATCTTATGAAAGACCATATTAATACAGTCAAGCACACTGTCAGCAGTATAATTTTTCACACTTTGTCTACCAATGCAAATAGAATCTTCTTGAACATCTCAGAAACGTGCGAATAGATTGCATAGTGTTGTTTTCCGACTCCTGACGGGGCTACAATTGCACATGTAGTATGCTTTGGTATGTTTAAATAAATGTTTTCAATAATTTTGCGGAAACCATAGCCAAATGATACCTCATAATTGGCAGGATTCAATTTATCTGCAACGGCTCCATTTTGGAGATATTTGTAACGCCTTCCAAACGACCTAATTCAGTAATGATTTTTAATTTATTAATTTTATAGTTTTCAATTCAAAACAAAAAGGTTGCAACTTTTTAAATATATATTTCGTCTAATAGTATGAAACTCAAAAGGGAGGTCGTAGACTATGAAAAAAAGAAATGTATTTTTCACAATTTGTGCAACCTTAATGCTAGCTACAGGGTGTTCAGGGCAGGGAAGTGTAACTCCTTCTATCGAACCATCACAGATGATTAATTCTCAGAGCCCGGAAGATACATCCGCTGTTCAACCATCTGGTAGTGATGCCATGACAGAGGAAGAGTCTGTAATAACAGGAGAAATTAGCGATATTAAGGATTTTATGTTTGTTATTACTGATAAGGATGGAGTAGAATATGCACTTACTTTTGAAAGTAAAAAACCAGAGGGACTGTCTGCGGTTAAGGACGGAGACATGGTTTCGGTAGTTTATACAGGAAATCTGGAACAAGTAGAAGCATTTACAGGAACTATAGTTTCTGTTACAAAGGAGTAATGGATGCTAACTCTGAATGATCGCTTGTAGCCTGTCTTACATCATAAATGTGATGAAAATGTGGAAGGTGTATTCGGTGTCTACAATCGGTTGTTTTTGGAGGGGGATGATTTTCAAATACACTCTAGGATGGGAATACAAGGAAGTCAATCAAACATGAGAGGGTTGACTTCCTTAAAGGTTATGCTCGTTTCCCCTAGTGTCCAATCATTCCATTTAATAAAAGGACTCACCTTACTTCTCTTAACCGTAAAAATGTTTCATATAAATCCAGAGCCCCATATCCCCATTCCCTGTTGGGATATGATAGGGCTGGATTTCGTTTTGCTCCTCGTATTAAAAAAGCTTTAACAGATGCTTCGCTCATTGTTGTGTTATGTCTTTCTACAATACCCCAGCTTAAAAGATTAGCGACTGCCCCAGCAACATGGGCAGCAGCGACCGAGGTTCCTGTTCTGGTAGTCATGGGGATAGAGGTTCCGTTTCTATATCCAATATCTGGTCCGTTCACATTAACTCCGGGAGCCGCTAAATCTGGTTTAATTAATCCACCTATTGTGTACCCACGGCTGGAATGAATGTAGATGCTGTTATTAGAATGATTGTAGGCGCCTACTGTGATTGGAGAGGGAGAATCTCCTGGTAGAGTTAAGGTAGTATAAGGGTTGGGGGACAGAAACGTGGTTTCGTCAGAAATTAGGTTATGGGCTGGAAGCCACATATTAAATTGTCCTGTTAGAGACTGGGTACTATATACGCGTATTTTCCAAATTCCCTTCGTAGGGGCTTCAAAACGCATAAAAACAAGCTGTTTACCGGCCCCCGTCTCAATTAATTGATAATTAACCGTAATGACCGTAGGTTCTAAAAGGAAATGGATAGAAGTTTCGTTTCTGCCTATAATAGGAATACGGATTATGGATTCACCACTGGGTGAGATAAATCCTACGGAATATGTATCAGCGGTACCAGCCCAGAGTTCAGCTACAAATCCTCGCTGAGATTCCAGATTTCCAACTCGGATTTCCACGTCAATGGACGATTCACTCGTAGGTATAGAGCCCATGTAGTGATGACCTCGGCCAGTTTCATTGCCTGCTGCCATTACTGTGGACATTCCCAGATTTCTGCTAATATCCTGAATCATCATGTTAAGCGGAGATGTTCCCTCATGACTACCCAGGTTAGACCCGATTCCCAATAGAATGACCAGAGGTTTTCTATGTCTAATTGCCTCCACACGCAGGTACTTAATGCCCATCATAATATCATTTTCTTGATAAGCATCAGCGTCACTACTGATAAGGTAAAAATCACGCAAATATTGCTTGGCTGGTTTTAATTTGACGATTATTAGTTCGCATTCTGGGGCAGCTCCAGTAAAAACCTGCTGGGGCAGGGTTCCTCCGGCGGCAATACCTGCCAAAAAAGTTCCGTGTCCGTTGGTATCAGTAGAAGGCACCACGGTAAGAGGAAAATCAGATTCCAATGCCTCGTTAATTTGTTTCTGAATATATTCCGTGCCGTAGATTGCCCCGCTGGTATGATAGCGATTAGGTACGCCGGCAGGAAGAGTGCTTTTATTATTTGGAAGACTCTGATCCCAAATACTGATAATTCTAGTGGTACCATCTGAATTGCGAAAAAGGGGATTGGTATAGTCAATTCCCGTATCTATGATGCCGATTATAACGCCTCGTCCTCGATTGCTCAGGGCAGGCGATGCGTGGGTTGCCATAATACCGGAAGCATCTATGCTGGTACTGTCTAAAAGTGTGTACAGACCAGGGATACTGTAATAGGTAAACTTGCTCAGTGAGAGGGGCTTTACAGTATCTAGCGGAGTGTATATAATACTAAAATCAGTACTTACAAAATCCATGCAGAAATTATTTTCAGAATCGACAGGAAATTGCTGCTGACTCCCGTGACGGTAAATAAAGTCAGCGATGGTCTCTGAAGCCGAGTTAAAAGGACAACTTGCCATGATGTACCTCATTCAGGTATTTGATAATAGTATATGCTGAATTTAAAAAACCTTTCATAAGTTAACAATATGAGCGAACAAGTAATAGAGTTTACCTGCAAACTGCCATCTGGCATTACTGCCCAATGGCCTCCAGTGTTTCTTTTGCCGCAGAGATCCATCTAATAGCCAATATTTCTACTGCTAATTAAAGACTTATTTTCTGTAGTACAACTTATGGATTACAGTGGGGGATTCTTATCCATCATACTTCAAGTTCTCGTTGGAGTTTCTGAAGTGAGGAATGGGGATGCGCGAAACAAAAAACCACCTGTTTCGCATGGTGTCATAAACTTAAAATCTGATGTAGTTTTGCGTCAAAATACGCCTTTTTAGAGGTATCTGTTGATAAATCCATTTCATGAGGTATTTTTGCATTCCTCCTCTCACGGAACAAAATAGAAAGACTGGCAAAACAAGGTTACTTATACCGTTTTATCAGTCTTTTAAGGCCTAATGATGTTACCGATAAGAGGCATTCTTTCATCGCTTTTTGAAAGCCCCTTTTCTGTATATTATTCAGTTTGTGTTCTCGTTTTTAGAATAACAAATGTTTCTTTCCGCCCATATCTGTCTGAGTCGCAGTACTCTCAGATAAGTGCTGGTTCTTGCCTTCTGATTTTATAGAATCAAATCAGAAGGCAAGCTTGAAGAGAAAGTGGCGCTTAACCTTTCCTATCACTTGTTTGCGGGCTTTGCTCTCTTCTCGATAAACTGGAATCTATCAATTTTGCATTTCCAACGCTTTGTCCGTCATAAGCTTATAGCTAATGAGTGCCTCACCGTTAAGCTCCTCCCGATTCATATCTACACCAACAATGCTGTGATGATCATAAGTTTTATAGTAGTAAATACCCTTGTCGGCATTGCAGCAAGAAGTGTAAATGGAAATTTCATATTTCTCGTTAGCCAAACGGCAACATCCTCTTTGCTGTTCAACGGAGCCTAATATATGGAAAAATTGGCTTACGCTTGATTTTTCATCATTCTCGGATAGTGAATTCATTTTTGTAAAAGCCACACGTACAAATCTTGACATAGATGACAAGTCTCCGGGGAGCCCGATAGCGCCCATGCCCCTGCTGTATGCATTTAGACTGAGATGTTCGGAAAAACAATTTTTAGGGGTGTCGATGGATAATCCCATATAGTTGTTCAAGTTGAAAATTTGAACCGGAAAAGGCGGATTATTGGTGAGAACACCTACAGGATTATCATAAACAAAGATACCGTCCTTAACACTTTCTACCGTAATGGAGCTGTTTTTATCCGAAATGATCCAATGGAGCTGTGCTATAGGAAAATGTGGACTAAACGGTTCAGCCAAGAAGTTGATTCTGTCAAGCAGTTTTCTCGCCTCATTCACCGTTGTACACTGACCCATGATCCAAGGAATAAATTCCCATTGGGCAATGTTGTCCTTACCTTTTTCTTTTTCACAATAATGTGCATTTTCCACAAAATTTAGACCGGCAATACACAGACCCTTTTCGTTTACAGCATCGTAATACAGTGGATAATTTTCTGTTATATGAGCCATTCCTATAAAGGCAAAATGATGCTCCATTGTTGCCACACTTCGAAACATCAATTTGAAATTTCTTGGTGTGACTGTAACAGTCTCACCGTAGGAGATTTCGTAATCTAGTGTCCGTCCAAAATAGAAATCTTTTGTTTTATAAGTTGCTGCTGTACACATAATTCTTCCTCCTTCATTGCGTTACATAATATTTCATCATAAGATTCGTATGCCTAATTATCGCAAATCCTGACTTGTTTGCCTCACTGAATTGGAAATTGTTTAACTCGTTTTATCGAATAGTGCCCCACGGTTTTTAGTTTCACGGTTGCTAGCTTGCGAGGATTGGACAAATCAATCTCATGGTGATAGAGTATCCGTAATGTCAATAGTATAATCATATTTCCCGGTATATTCAAGCTTAGCGGAAATGGTTTCGGATTCATCATCATAAGAACTGAGGTGAATACATTACACACACTAACCCTCGTCATAGGTAAAAACTCAATCTTTGTAAGATCTTGTTTGTTCTTCTAAGCTGTTTCTTCAATCTCCCAATCAAAATCCGCCTTTGTTACGAAATCAGGCAAACAAATGATAAAAATAAAATAAATTCAAAATTACCCTTGTGGGCATAGTCAATTCTGGTAATGGCGTTCTGAAACCAAAATCCATCAAGGGGAAGAACAATGGTAAATGCAATATCGCACAGCAAACTGCGGGATGCTACACACTCACCGTTTTCATCGCTGAGATTATCTTTGCCCCTCACAGCCATACAGTTTATTTTCGCAACCGTTACGATAGATGATTTGTTCTGCAGTATATAAAAATATTTATACTCTTTTTTATAGTCAAATGACATAATTGCCTCTTCATAAAGGATAATTTTTCAATTGCTCAACTTTGGTCAAACATAAATTTCTATAGAAAAGGCAGGCATACATGATACCACAGAAGGCAGGATTGTCACAATAAATCATCTTTTTTACATTTTCGATAGCAGTTTCACGAGTACGAAAGTGTGGACGGGGAAAGTGATGGATAGCGGTATGAATCAAGGTAACGCTGCTATTTTGGATTGGGGACGTTCACCTTTCCTGACCGTTCCTACTGTGGCCCATTCTATAAAATTATTTTAGCGAATAAAAGGTGAAAAACTTGCCCCAATATGGATAATAGGGTAAATAGCGTGAATAGGAAAATGAATTGACATTTTCTTTTGGTTAGTTTATACTAACTTCATAAGAGCAGTTAGACTAACCATGTATTTCAAATCAAAGGAGGCTGTTATTTTGAAAAAAGAACTTGCAACTCAGGTGAATGCATATCTTGCAAACATTGGTGTCTCATACATCAAATTACACAATCTTCATTGGAATGTAGTAGGGAGCCAGTTTAAAGCGGCACATGAATATCTGGAAACCTTGTATGATGCCCTTGCAGATGTGCTCGATGCTATCGCAGAACTTTTAAAAATGAACGGAGAAGCCCCTTTGGCAAGTATGAAGGGTTACTTGTCAGTTGCCACAATTCCAGAGTTGGAAAGTGTCGAGTTGGATGTCAAGAGTGCGATGCAGACGGTTCTGAAAGATATGGAATCTCTCAGAACCCAGGCTTCTTTCATTCGTGAGCAGGCCGACAAGGAGAATCAATTTGATGTGGTTGCCCACATGGAAGACGATGTGGCAAATTACAACAAAACAATTTGGTTCATTCAATCTATGTTGAAGTAATAAGCAAATGTTCAAATAGAGAACTATCGTAGAACGTGAATAGTTCTCTATTTGATTGTCAATGATTGAATCTTGCATCTAGTTCTTTTTTTTCTTTAAAAATAAATGAGATAATATTATACGTGAGTTATCCTTAACTAACATTGATTTCAGCATCCATCTAGAAAGGAGAGTATCTATGTTTGGGGTATACAAAAAACTGCTATATTATGTACCAAAGCAGCGACCTTTGGCCTATTTTGCAATCGGCCTGACGGTGGTATCCACATTGTTCAATGTAGGCGCTTATTACTACCTCTATGAGTTTTTGAAACGATTGGTGGTAGACGAAGATATGGGGCATGCTCAATATAATGTGTTCCTGATTGCGGGGCTGTTGATTGGCGGTTCGCTCTTGTATTTTGCAGCCGTGCTTTTAACGCATATGTTGGGCTTCCGACTGGAGACCAACTTGCGCAAGCGTGGAATTGACGGCCTGACCAATGCCAGCTTCCGCTACTTTGATCTGAACTCATCGGGAAAGACACGTAAACTCATTGATGACAACGCAGCCCAAACTCATTCTATTGTAGCCCATCTGATTCCTGACAATGTCGGAGCAATTCTGACACCGCTTTTGGCGCTTGTGGTGGGCTTTTTGATCAGTCTGAGGGTAGGCATTGTTCTATTGGTTCTGTTCATGCTGAGTGGCGTGCTCCTTGTCCTGATGACCGGGGAAAAGAAGTTTATGGAAATCTACCAAAAGGCGCTGGAGACAATGAGCAGCGAGGCCGTGGAGTACATACGCGGGATACAGGTGCTCAAGATTTTTGGCATAGACGCTACATCTTTCAAGACGCTGCATCGGGCAATCACGGATTATGCACGACATGCCTTGAACTATTCTATGAGTTGCCGCAGGCCATATGTGTTATTCCAGATGATCCTATTTGGCTCTATTGCCATACTCGTTTCAGTGACAGCCTTAACGCTGAATCGGATTCAAGACCCTGCCGTGTTGGCGGTGGAACTCATTATGACATTATTCCTGGGTGGAGTACTGTTTACCGCCTTTATGAAAGTGATGTATGTAGGTATGTATGCATTCATGGGAACTTCGGCGGTTGAGAAACTGGAGCAAGTGTTTTCGGATATGCAAAAGGATCGGCTTACATTTGGAAACAAGAGCACATTCAAAAACTATGACATTGAATTTGAACGGGTATGCTTTGGGTATACAGACCAGATGGTGTTGGAGGATGTTAGCTTCACTCTGAAAGAAGGCCGGAGTTATGCTCTGGTGGGATCTTCTGGAGGAGGAAAGTCCACGATTGCCAAATTGATTTCTGGTTTTTACAAAGTGGATGGAGGAGAGGTCAAGATTGGGGGAGAGCCCATCGAAGCCTATACAGAGGACGCCTTAATCCGCAATATCGCCTTTGTGTTCCAGAATGTCCGTTTGTTTCACATCAGTATTTACGAGAATGTCCGTCTGGCGAACCCAGGCGCTCAAAGAACGGAGGTCATGGAAGCGCTGCATCAGGCAGGTTGTGACAGCATTCTGAATAAGTTCAAAGATCGGGAAAATACGGTGATTGGCTCCAAAGGCGTATACCTGTCGGGCGGTGAGAAGCAGCGGATCGCAATCGCACGGGCAATGCTAAAGAATGCGAAGATCGTGATCCTTGACGAGGCCAGCGCGGCAATCGACCCGGAGAATGAGCATGAGCTGCAAAAGGCGTTTGCCCACTTAATGAAGGGGAAGACTGTCATTATGATTGCACACCGGCTGTCCAGCATTCGAAATGTGGATGAAATTCTGGTTTTGGAGGACGGGAAAATAGCAGAGCGAGGAACGGACGCGGCGTTGATGGCGACCGATACCAAGTACAGAAAATATCAAACGCTCTATGAACAGGCAAATGAATGGAGGGTTGTGAGATGAGAGAACTGTTTAAAAAGCATTTTGCCCTGACCGACAAGGGGGCCAAAGATTTGCAAAAGGCGAGCGCGGCCTCCTTCTTTGTCTATGTGATCAACTTTTTCCCCGCAATGCTGCTGCTTCTCCTGGTGGATGAGTTGCTGTTGAACAATGTCAAGGAAATGGGGCTGTATTTGTGGGGATCCGTTCTGGTTCTGGCCGCGATGTGGATTCTGCTCCGAATTGAATATGATGCACTGTATAACACCACTTACCAGGAGAGCGCGAATCTTCGCACGGAGATTGCAGATGTTCTGACCAAGTTGCCTTTATCTTACTTTTCCAGGCATGACCTTTCGGATCTGGCGCAAACCATCATGGCGGATGTGGCAGCTATTGAGCATGCTATGAGCCACGCTATGGCAAAGGCGGTGGGATTCCTGTTCTTTTTTCCGTTGCTTTCGGTTCTGCTGCTCCTTGGCAATGTTAAATTGGGGCTTGCTATCATTCTACCGATTCTGCTTGGATTCGGGCTTCTTTTATTGTCGAAAAACCTTCAGATTCGGGAGTCATTCAAACATTATCAAAAGCTCCGGGACAATTCTGAGAGTTTTCAGGAGGCCATTGAAAATCAGCAGGAAATCAAGAGTTTTGGCTTGACTCAGAAGATTCGGCAGACTCTTTATCAAAAGATGGAAGAAAGTGAGAAAATCCATCTTCGTGCAGAGATTTCAGCGGGCTTTCCTATGTTGTGTTCGAATGTCATTCTGCAATTTGCCTTTGTGATTGTAATCCTGACCGGTGTTCAAATGCTGCATACAGGAGAGATCGATATCCTGTACTTTTTGGGATATGTACTGGCCTCCATTAAGGTGAGGGAGAGTGTAGAGTCGGTCAATATGAATGTGGAAGAGTTGTATTATCTGGATTCCATGGTCAAGCGTATCCGGGAGATTCGGGAGACAAAGATACAGCAGGGCAAGGATCAGACAATCTCAAGTTATGATATTGAATTTGATAAGGTGTCTTTTTCTTACGATAAGGATACAGAAGTGCTCAAGAACGTCAGTTTCACCGCGAAGCAAAACGAAGTGACTGCCTTAGTGGGTGTGTCCGGTTGCGGGAAAACCAGTATCCTGCGTCTGATGTCAAGACTTTATGATCATGACGGCGGAAGCATCCGGATTGGCGGGCTGGATATCAAAGAGCTCTCTACAAAATCCTTGTTTGAAAAGTTATCCATCGTGTTTCAGGATGTAACGTTGTTTAATACATCTGTTCTGGAAAATATCCGCATTGGGAAAAAGACGGCCACAGACGAGGAAGTCATCCGGGCGGCACGATTGGCCAACTGCGAAGAATTTATCCGGAGGCTTCCGGAGGGGTACAAAACGATGATCGGAGAAAACGGAGCAACACTCTCCGGAGGAGAACGTCAACGGTTATCCATCGCCAGAGCCTTTTTGAAAGATTCACCTATTATCATTCTGGATGAAATTGCAGCCTCTTTGGATGTGGAAAACGAAAAAAAGATCCAGGACAGTTTGAACCGCCTCATTCTGGATAAGACTGTTATCATTATTTCCCACCGTCTCAAATCCGTTGAAAATGCAGATAAAATCGTGGTGATCAACTGCGGGAGAGTGGAAGCGTCCGGTACTCATCTTGAACTGCTCAAAACTTCTCCAACCTATAACAATTTGGTGGAGAAAGCAAAACTGACGGAAGAATTCCAATATTAGCGTAAAGGGGACAGGGTGACTGTTTTTGAACACGGCGCTTATTAGTATTTAGTTCGTTGTGGATACCATCTGCATAGTGAATGGTTTTCTAAACAGGGTGCTGTCCGTTAAAATTCTCATGTTCCTCAGTACTCCGGTTTACATGCGGATGGTTAGCGGGGAAAATAAAAGATTTTGTATGTTTATCGGGTTACTCAGTGAAACATTTTATGGAAACAGAGGCATTGTCATAATACCAAGAAATTTGATGCAACCTTTGTAGGAGGAGCGAGTAGAGAAGATACGGTTGCTATTAAAGAATATGGGGCTGTACGAATATCACATTGTACATCTGGCTATTTTGTCTGATGCATTGAAAGTGGCTAGTAGAAATGAAAAACTGTGCTCATACATGCTCCGAGGGTTATGGAAGAGCGCTGTAAATATTGTTTTTCATTCTGAGGGAAGAAAACATATCAAACAAAGAGTTAAAACCAATATAGAAAGAGGTGTTTCCATGGATATTGTGTTATGGCGTATGAGAATCAAAGATGGCAAGGAAGAAATGGCCCAGGAGTGGATTGCTTTTCTTCAAGAACATCAGGAGGAAGGAAATAAAACACTAAAAAATGAAAAAGAGCATTTGGAGATTTATTTTTTAAATCAAGAAAATGGGGCCGCATATGCCTATATGTTTGTATTGGCCGATGACTTGGACTATGCCGCTAAGACTGCAGAAAACAGCGGCAATCCATTGGATGCAAAACACATGGAATACATGAGCGTTTGTGTCGATTTGGAGGATTGTACACAATTGAGTCCTGTCTTGGTTTTGGGAGATTTTTCTGTGTTTCATTCGAAAAAATGATAAAAACAACGGATCATCCTTTTTTGCGATGGTCCGTTGTTTAATTATATGCAAAAGCTACTACGGTAATTGATGCGAAAATGTCATTTAGAAGAGTTTATACCGTTGCCAGATATCCTCAGAAAAATAAACACACTCTACTCTTTGGAACATTGTAAAAGTACCTTTCAATTGCAGTTGAAGTCTGGAGATAGCATACCCATTATAATTCAAAAAACAGTCAACAAGTTTAGCGCTAAACTTGTTTGACTCATTTTGGAGTATAGGTTATGACAACTACTCATAACAAACGTGTTCTTATGCAGGAACAGATAAAACTTATTAATGAATGCCGCACTGACTGGTGTCATAAAAAAGGCATTGTGCTAAGTACTTTTTACAACTGGGTTAGCAAATGCTGTAAAGAATCCACTGATATCCTGGAACCTAATTATGGCCACCATGAGACTCCTCTGCCTAAATAGGATGTAGTCTTGATATAGTTTCGGATGTAGTTCTGGAATCGGCTGCAGCATTTCAGTAGCAGACTCCATTGAACTTTGACAATTCACATATGATCGAGGTTATTGTAAATGGTATTATAATCTGGCTCACGAATAATACAGATCCCATTCTCCTTACACATACAATAAAGTTACTGAAGATGCTGCCGTGTTAGGAGATATCTACGGTCTGTAAAGATCTGCATTGTCTGTGTCTGCATCTACATGATGAAGTCCATTGATGGTCTCTGTGCTATTGTGCAAGAGCACAGAAAGTTGGATACAAAAAAGAGAATTGTGCTGTTCTTGGCAACCTATATAATGTTTGGAAATCGCATTTTTGTGAGGACCTTCTCGTAGTACGGTATTTTCCACTACCACATCTTCGTACCTTTGGGCTATGAAACACTAACCCTTCTTTTAATAAACGTGGCCGACATTAGCATCGGTAATAAAAAAGCAATTGCCAACATGATTGATGGAAATACCTATATATCAGACATAAGAGACTTGAGAGCACAGAGAATGAGCGCTGTGTTTGTCAATGACAGAGCTAACGCAGTAAACATAAAGAAACTTCAAAGAATCATACAATTGTTGCCAACCACATATAAGTAAAACTACTCACCAGTATAAGTCTGGAGTTTTTATGGCTGCTCTGGTTTGTATATTTTGCTTTGCTGAAATCAATAAAAGTAAGCAATTTTTATATAATCTGACAACATGATAATTTTTCTCGCAGAGATGCCACGTTCTTAAATGTTGCCATCCCGAGTTTTTTGACGGTTCCGGGATTGTTTTGTAGAATTAATTCGTGCGCCGGTATACTAGATATTTGGTCAAAAATGAAATTAGGTATTGACATTTCTGGATGGAAGTGGTAAAGTCGAAAAAGGTTAGTATAAACTAACTGACGGGGTTTATATTTCGCATTCCAAGTGAGAGACTTTTTTAACAGAATGGTTAGTTAAAACTAACTGATTAATTGACAGAAGGAGGACTATAGATGAAAACAAGAGTATTATCTCTGTTATTGGCGTGTGTACTGGGACTATCTCTGTGTGCCTGCTCCAATGGAGGACAGATGGAAACTTCGACAGCAGAGGATTTGTTCACTCAGACAATTGATAAAGAGGACAGGTCCGCGCAAGAGAGTGATAAAATTGTGATCACTGATCAACTGGGACGCACCATTGAATTTGATGAACCACCCCAGAGACTGGCTACAACGATCATGCCATTCCCTTATATCTTCTACGCTGTAATGGGGAATAATGATTACATGGTCGGTTGTAATCCTTCTTCCGTGATTGCTTACGAAGATAGTGCGCTGCGGCATATGTATCCTACTATGGCTAAGGTTGACACAAGTTGGGTGGACACTAGCTTCGTAGTCAATATAGAGGAGTTGCTGAAGCTGAAACCCGATGTGGTTTTTCAGTGGAACTATATGACCGAAGAGATCGAAAAGATGGAAAACGCAGGTCTGAAAGTCATTGCACTCCAATATGGCACTATGGACGATCTGGAAACCTGGATTCGCATTATTTCCTCTCTGTATCAGCAGGAAGAACGCGGAGAAGAGTTGATCGATTATTTCTATGCTCAGGTGGCGGAGGTAAGTGATAGAGTTGCCACTCTGAACACTTCTGAATTCAGAAGCATCCTACAGCTTTCCGACAATCTGAAGGTTGCTGGTCAGGGATTCGGCTATTACTTATGGGACAACAGCGGTGCTATCAACCCTGCGGGAGACCTGTCTGGCGAAGAGCTGAATGTTGATATGGAGCAGATCTATTTGTGGAACCCTGAGATCATATATATCGGTAACTTCACCGATCTGCAGCCCTCCGACTTGTTGGAAAACAAGCTGGAAGGTCAGGACTGGTCCCTTGTTCGGGCTGTCAAGGATGGCGAGGTCTATAAAATTCCTATCGGTGGATACCGCTGGGATCCCCCTGGAGTTGAAACTCCTCTGACGATCAAATGGATGGCCAAAATTCAGCATCCTGAGCTTTTTGGCGATATGGATATGGAGACCGAACTGCGTGACTTTTATCAGGAGATGTACGGATTCACGCTGACAGATGAGATGGTAGCTGAGATTTTGGGTGATACTCAGAGTTAAATAAAACTTAATGAAAATTTATGCAGGGAAGTGTGAATTTATGAGAAAGATTGCGTTTTACGGAAAAGGCGGTATTGGGAAGTCTACCCTGACCTCATCCATTGCCGCGGCGATTGCAGGAATGGACAAACGGGTCATGCAGATCGGCTGCGATCCCAAAGCGGACTCCACTTTAAATTTGAGAGCAGGTCAGGAACTTACCTCGGTAATGGACGTACTGCAGGCATACGGCGGACTTTGCCCCAGTCTTGATGCAATTTCTGTCAAGGGGTATCGGGGGATCGTCTGCGTAGAAGCTGGTGGCCCCACACCCGGAAGCGGTTGTGCTGGTCGCGGCATTATCAAGACCTTTGATACTCTGGACGATTTTAATGCATTTCAGGTTTATGCCCCGGAATATGTGTTCTTCGATGTGCTTGGCGATGTGGTATGCGGTGGGTTTGCAGTTCCCGTTCGACAGGGATATGCTGATGAGGTGGTGATTGTGACCTCTGGCGAGAAAATGGCGCTATATGCCGCTGCTAATATCAAGAAGGCCTTGGACAACTTCCAGGAACGCGGTTACGCTAAGCTTCGCGGAATCGTTCTTAACTGTCGAAATGTCCCCGATGAGATTGCCATTGTTGAGGATTTTGTGCAACGGATCGGAACAGAGATCATTGGTGTTGTCCCGAGAGATTCCGACATTCAGCGAGCCGAGGAGCAAAATATGACCGTGGTCCAGATGGATTCTGAACTTCCTGTTTCTCAAACCATCATCGACATCGCCAAACGCATTATGGTACCTGTGGAGGAACAGAAGGAAGGTGCTGTATGAAAAAAGAACTATATCACCTGACGATCGCGAATCTTGACCCCGCCGCGCCGGAATTAGGCACTAAAGGAAAAGTGGTCAGTGGACCCTGCCTTCATTACAGCGCACCCAGTGCGGGAGGATGGGGAATTGTCCGAACCGCGATGCTGGTACCGGAAAGTGTATTGTTGTTCGTGGCGCCGCATGGTTGTGGCCGACATGGCTCCGTTTCCAGCATACAGCTGGGATTGCGCAGCCGCATTCGTTACATGGATATTACCGAGGAAGATTTGGTCTTGGGTAGCCATATGGACCGCATTCCTGCTGTTGTAGAAGACATTCTGAGTTGTCTATCGAAGCGTCCTCCTGCATTCTTTATCTGTGCCTCCTGCATCGATGATTTATTGGCCTCTGATTACAAAAATCTGTGTCGCCGTCTAACTGAACGGTATGGGATGCCCTTTGTGGATTGCCACATGAATCCCATCACAGCCAATAGCAGTATGCCGCCAGCTCTGAATATACAGCGCAGTCTTTATGATTTTCTCTGTAAGGAGAAGAATACGCGTGTTCCCAAAGACACGCTCAATGTGATTGGACACTTTTCGCCTATTAATCCGAACGGTGAGTTTTTCTCCCTGATGAATGAGGCGGGGTTCGAAAAGGTGCTTCAGCTCAGCGCTTGCCAGACCTTTGAGCAGTTTATGGAAATGCGACATAGCAGTCACAATTTGCTCATCAAGCCCTTTGGTCGGGTCGCCTGCCAGGAGATGGAGCGTCATCTGGGTATTCCCTGGCATAAAGAGTTCATCCGCTACCATCCGGAAGGGATCCGCCGTGGCTATGAAGGGCTGGAAGCCTTCCTGGAACGAAAAGTTTCCTGGCAGTCCTGCTACGAGAGTTGCATGGATAGTATCTCTCAGTGGCGGAGGCGTTTGAAAGGCTTGCGGGTAGGCGTTGGAATTGGAGTTAACGGCTCTCCCTTTGAAATCGCCATGGCACTGGCTCTATGTGGAGTGGAGATCAGCTTCCTGCTCAGTGATGCTATTATGGAATATGAATGGGAATCGATCGCTCAGTTGAAGCAGAGTTTTCCCGATGTGCCAGTATATACCAGCTATCATCCGAGTATGTCTATGGCGGAAGCTGTCCCGGAAGAAGCAGATGTTACAATTGGTTTTTCCGCCTCCTATGTGTGCCCGTCTTCAAAATTGTTTACGTTGGACGCTGATGACCAACACTACGGTTTTGAAGCGTTTACTGCTCTCCTTCAGGGCGTGGAGGATGCTTTGAACAGTGATATTTCTGCCCGGGCTTTGCTCTACACCAAGGGACTTGTGGTGTAAAGCCATTTGTTTTCATAAACAATTGTTAGGAGGTTCTCTATGCGAGGTTTTTATTCGATTTTACCCACGCTGTCTCCGGATTTTTCTGGCGTATGTAGCACTCTGTTTGAATTGGGTGGTATTTTAGCTATCCATGATGCGGGTGGATGCACAGGCACTTACACTGGTTATGATGAACCTCGATGGTTTGACCAGCGCAGCCGGGTGTTTACATCTAATTTAGATGACGCCGAGGCAGTATTCGGAGATGATAGCATCTTTTTAAATAAACTTCTTTCTGCAGATGAATGGTTGGACAGCAAGTTTTTTGCACTGCTAGGTAGTCCTTCTCCTGCCGTTCTAGGAACGGATTATCGTGCTCTTGCCAAATTGGTTGAAAACAGAACAGGCAAGAAAGCAATGAGTTTTCCTACCAAAGGGACGGATTTTTACGATCGCGGCGTTTCAATGGCGCTTCTGAGGTTGGCTAAAACCTTTTTGCCTGAACACCGGACAGACGTGCTTCCTCGCTCAGTAAATCTCATTGGAGCCACTCCTTTGGACCTGACCCATCAGCGGAATGTGGATGTCCTTCGCAAGGTTTTGGAAGATGCAGGATTCACTGTTTGCTCTGTATGGGCTATGGGTAGCACTTTGGAGGAGATTAGCGGTAGTGTAAGTGCGGCCTGCAACATTGCTCTTACGGTTTCAGCCTTGCCCGTCTGCCGATACTTGGAGAGCAAGTATGCAATGTCTTGGCTGGCGGGAAGTTTCTCTGGCCGGAAACCCTTGCAACGGTTCCTGATTCAGTTGGAAAATCTCTTATCCGAGGTTCCTGTTCTGGAAGAAGAGGAGAAGACTGTTGAAAAATATGAAGGACTTTGTGCATTGGTCATCGGTGAACAGCTCTTGGCAAACAGTGTGCGGGAATCCCTAGAACTGGATAGAGAATTTACTTCCGTGGACGTTTGCACCCTGTTTGACGCAGACCAGCAGCTGATGCGTTCTGGAGATCAGGCTCATATCAGCGAAGCGCAGCTTGAAGAAAGAATTCGTTCTGGGCGCTATGATTTGGTTATCGGTGATGGCTTTTTCCGAGAATTGGATTGGGCCGACAGCCCCACCGGTTATGTGGAACTTCCTCATGTTGCAGTCTCCAGTCGCCTT
The DNA here is from genome assembly GCF_015556325.1 of Clostridium sp. 1001283B150225_161107_B6. Classification (NCBI taxonomy): domain Bacteria; kingdom Bacillati; phylum Bacillota; class Clostridia; order Eubacteriales; family Clostridiaceae; genus Clostridium; species Clostridium sp. 1001283B150225_161107_B6. Next base: position 380,284 of record NZ_JADNMD010000002.1, read on the forward strand.
GGATGGACCAGTCAGGTCTGCCCCTTTGGTGATAAGTTCCTGGAACTGCTGGATGCCGCTTTACGGGAGGGCGTGTGATGAGAAGTGCGCAACTGAGTCGAGCGAAACAATGTGCTATGGTATTGCTGTTGGCGATGGCATTGACCGGCGTGTTTCTGATTTTGTTATGTGTGGGGCGCTATTCGGTGCCTCCTTTGGAAGCCTTCCGAATTATGGGAGTAGCCCTCTTTCGGGATGGACAGGCATTGGAGGCGTTGAAGGCGGAGAATCCTTTTGGGGTTAGTGTTATTCTGGGCTCACGCCTTCCACGTCTATTGATGGGGATGATTGTTGGCGCGGGGCTTTCTGTGGCGGGAGCTACATATCAGGCTATTTTCGGGAATCCGCTGGTTAGCCCGGACATTCTGGGTGTCTCCTCCGGCGCGGGTTTTGGAGCTTCTTTAGGTATTCTCCTGTCTACCAGCACCCTCATTATTCAGGGATCCGCTTTAACGTTTGGACTGCTGGCTGTACTTATGGTTTTTCTGGTTTCAAAAGTAAATGGTCGGACGGAGTTGTTTACTCTGGTACTCTCGGGTGTTATTATTCAGGCATTGTTTGACGCACTGGTTTCCCTTATTAAATATGTTTCGGATCCCCAGGAAAAATTGCCAGCCATTACAGTTTGGTTGATGGGAAGTCTGGCCAGTTCTTCTTATAAAGATATCATCGTTTCGTGCGTGATCATCCTGCCCTGCATTGCAGTACTTCTGACGCTGCGCTGGAAAATGAATCTTCTGTCTTTGGATGAAGAAGAGGCTCGTTCGTTGGGGGTCAATGTTCATCGTCTGCGCTCTGTTGTTATCGTGCTTTCCACACTGATGACCGGTGTGACGGTTTCTCTGTGCGGTGTGATCGGATGGATCGGTTTGGTTATTCCTCATGTTGGACGGATGCTTGTTGGCAATGACCATCGTGCATTATTACCAGCCAGCGCGCTTCTTGGTGCGCTCTACCTGCTATTGATCGACACTATTGCCCGTACTGCCACCGCGGCGGAGATCCCGCTTTCCATTCTAACCGCGATCATTGGAGCGCCTTTTTTTGCGTGGATGCTACGAAAGACTTCAGGAGGTTCTACATGATTTTAGAGGTAAAAAATGGTTGCTTTTCTTACAACAGCCGGTCTATATTGTCCGATATCTCCTTCGAGCTGGAAGAGCATAAGGTCATGACGGTTCTGGGGCCAAACGGAGTTGGAAAAACCACGTTGCTCAAATGCATTATGGACTTTCTCCATTGGAAGCAAGGGGAAACCTTTATTGCGGGCCAACCCCTGCGGACTTATAAAGAAAAGGAACTTTGGCAAGTGATCAGCTATGTACCGCAGGCGAAGCGGAGCGTGTTTTCTTACCGTGTGCTCGACATGGTGGTAATGGGCCTGAACGCGAGCCAAAACTTTTTTAAGGTTCCTGATCAATCGCAGTACGATCAGGCAGAGGAGCTTCTGAACTTGCTAGGGTGTCGGAAACTTATTGACCGATACTGCAATCAGCTCTCGGGAGGAGAGCTTCAGATGGTGATGATCGCCAGAGCGCTAATTTCCAGACCTCAGCTTTTGGTGTTAGATGAGCCGGAATCCAATCTGGACATGAAAAACCAACTTCGCATTCTGGATGCCATTGAGCGTGCTTCGCGTGAAATGAACGCCGCCTGCCTGATCAACACGCATTTTCCAAATCATGCCCTTAATATATCGGATCAGACTCTAATGCTGGGACTGGGACAGAAAAAACTGTTTGGTGCGACAAAGGATTTGCTTAACGAGGAAAATATTGAGCGATTCTTTTCTGTGCGTTCCAAAATTGTTTCTTTTCAAGCAGATGGCCAGGAACACCAGAACATTTTTCCTTACCGTATTGCTTCTCACAGCAGAGGAGGTGGCATAACATGATTCCGTTTAGCTATGATTTTATGCAACCAATGTATCCGCTCCTGATCCAGCAATTTCTGGACGATTACAATCTGTCTGCCGGTGTGGCTTTAGATATTGGAACAGGACCTGGAAATCTGGCGGTTGAGCTGGCAAAAGTAACAGCAATGGACCTGATTTTGGTGGATATTGACGGAGAAGCGCTTCGGACCGCACAGAACCGCCTGTGTGAATTGGGGGTGGATAACCGAATTTCTACCCTGTGCGCTGATGTGGAAAAACTGCCTTTACGGGATAACCTGGCGGATTTTATCATGTGTCGTGGTTCTATCGGCTTTTGGCCGGTTCCCGTCCAGGGAATAACTGAAATTTATCGGGTACTGAAGCCTGGTGGATGTGCCATTGTCGGCGTGGGCGCCGGACGGTATATGCCGGAAACCATGCGCCGCAGGATCTATGGGTCCATGTCTGCTTCAGATAGAACAACTTCCCCCCGCCAATATACTCTTGAAGATTACGATGCCTTTGCCCGGCAGGCCATGCTGTCGGATTACCGCATCATTCTCGAGGATGATATATCCAAAGGGTGTTGGTTGGAAGTAAAAAAATAGAAAATTCCATCGTTTCAGGAGCTCTGTCCGACACCGATGGAGTTTTTTATTTTTTATTACAAGATAGGAGATATTGTATCAAATATCCGCGATCATGCTCGTCAGGAGAAGTGGGAACGCGCGATTGATAAATTTGTGATGACCAGTGCTGAAGAGCGGCAACAGGATAAGAATACTACAGGATGCATATCTGTACCGTTAGTGCCTGCTATCAAGGTATCCAATATCATAGAAAGCTCCGTTAGCTATGCTCACACTAAACAGTGATGTTTTGGCTCCTCGTAAAATTGCTTGGAACGGTCGTTTTGTGATCCATTCCCGTAGCGCTGAAGCCACGATTAGCAAGTTCAGAAAAGAGGGAAGAACAATAACCAAAGTGGTGCAGATGAATCCAGGTAATCCTGTTACTGACCGCTTATATATCTGGCAATATTGATCACAATGGAGACGGGAGAGTTTGGCTGAGCACGATCAAATCTATTAACACAGCCTCACTGAACTATCCGTTTCCCATGATCACGTCAGTATGCTCCTTTAAAGGCAAACACTCCGATTTTTAAAATTACACGAATAGTTTCCAATAAATCATATTCTGGGGAAGCTCTGATGTTCATTTTACTTCAAAACGTTATGGCATGAAAATTGATGGAGCTGCATATGTAACGGTGGCTTCGCAGAGCGCGTATGCAATGGCTTCTCTTTGGTATTTTAAGCGAAAAAATAAGAATTAATACAATTCGCATTGAAAAAACGCTTTTCTCGGGAATCATTTGGAGTAGGTTTTTCTGCGATGCTGATGCAGGTGACGATACTGGTATAGCAAACTGTACTTTATAATCTTGCGGCGCAGCATGGCGGAGATACATGGCAGATTATACTCGGCGTGGCATACCGGGTAGTGCCTTTTGCATTTATTCCTTTATAGGACTTTCTCAGGTATATCAGCCAGCGTTCGGAACCAATTACAATACAAAACAGTGCGACCGGGTAAAGGATATTACGAAAGTATTTGCAATCACAGCAATTTTATTAGTGTTTATTTGCTAACTGACGATTATGTTAGTACCGAAGACAATTCTCTCTATGTTTATTACAACGCCGTCCGTAGTGGAACTGGGTGTAGGGGATTTCCGTCTGTTTCTACTGTAATATATTTTATTGGGAGTCTGAACTGTGATTCTGCCTCTGATGCAGTCTCTTGGCAGAGCTACGCGAGTGTTCTGGTTATTTTTCGCCAAATAGCCATCTACAACCTGCGGCCTATCATCATGCCTTATATTGCCGGATTTGGTGTATATAGCGTATTTTCCATAACGCTTATTATTGATATGACAGTTTTTATTGTTGTGGATGGTATGATGCTAACTGAATTTAGAAGAATGGATGTTTTAAAATCTATTGGAAGATAAAAAAATTTATGGAATCATTTATACAACGTTACGAATTTTTATGGTCGAAACAAGTACATAAAAAGGATGATTGTTTTATGTGCGGAATAAAAGGTTTTAGATGATTTGGAGAGCAAGTGTAGTGCTGGTTTGGTCAATGTACAAGGAGTATTATCCCATAATAGTAGGGAAGGTTATACTGTTTTTCTTGATAATTACCAGGTTGCTCTACAAAAATTATTTTTATCTATGAAGACATTGGTATGAGTAAAAAGGTTGATATATACATAATTTTGAGATTTTATACATTTATATATTGCGCAACAAATATTATTATTAAGTATAATGATTTATAAGCGCCTTGCTTAACAAAATACTATTTTGCCACTCCATAGCCAGAGAAAGTTTCTGGGCTGGAAATGTATCTGGAATGATTCTAAAATAAAAAATTATAATTACGTATTTGCATTTAGCTTTGGGAATGCAGGATAAAATAATCCGTATAATAACTACAGACCTTATCAAATTTTTAAAAGAGCAATTGTTAAATAAAAGACTATCCTCTACAGGGATAATGAAAGGTACACTACCCTCCAATAACCCATTAGATGGTGAGTAGGCATTAAGAAAAGACTTAAAAAGCTCCGTGATAAAACTAAATTTTTGTTATATGAGGTTGTAGGCCCCTTCACTTTTTCCTTTATAGGAGTGAAGGGGCTTGTTTAGTTCCTGTTGTTCCTTGAAAACTTTATATTCAACGATTTCACTACGTTAGCTGTCTAGCGCGAATACGGCAATTGGTATAGAAAAAAAGACTTCTCTGTCAGCTTACAGGAGCTATGGTGTCCTGTTACTCTATTTATATGTGTAGATTGAGACAGAATAATTTCACTACGAAAAGTTATGCCATTTGTTAAAAAGTAATATGAAAATATAGAATTCGTCATCTTATTATGAAGATTATATAGTAGTTTGCAGAGATGCATTATTTGTTAATATTTAGTCTGAGCGATCGTTATACCGTTATTCAAGTTTTATAAATAACAGATTAGAGTAAAAAACAGGTTTTTTAAATGTTAATGAATGTGATTTTGACATATAAAAGAATCGATAATAAGTAGGAAATATAATTAGGTAGGTGGCTTATTTATATAGTAGTTAAAAAAGTTTAATTTGAGCTCCTTACCTTATTTGTAATGATTGGTCATTTTTCATACATTGGATTTAGTAGATAAAAAACATGAAGAACAGGTTTTACTGACATGGTCATAAAGAACAGATCTCCTTGAGTACAGCTGATGTACGGGAAGTTTGATATGTTGGTTTTTCGCTGCTTCTGTTAGATATAGAGATGTCTAATGTTTGAAAATTGAATGTATTTAAAACAGACAAAAGATAAGAAAAAAAGGCAGGAATCCAGGGCTGATAATTTACTCAATCAGCATTTTCTTTGCATTTTTGCTCAAAATACCAGGTGTCGTTCACCTCCGGATTTGTTCTTCATTTCATATTTTAAGAATTGGAGGACAAGCCCTATGGCGGAAGAAAGGAATTATACCATTATTGTACAGAGAGAACGTGTGGAAGTGAGCAGAGAAGTTTATTATGCCTATCATAAAGCCCGTGAGGCGGAACGATATCAGAATCGTGTCATCCGGCAGATCGAGATGTCGCTGGAACGGTTCCAGGAGGAAGGGGTGAACACGGAATACCGTGTGGTCCGTTCGGCTCCGGGAATTGAGGAGGAAATGATCCGGGCCGAAGATAACCGCAGACTGTATCAGGCGCTGGAAGAACTGAACGTAGAAGAACGGCTGTTGATTGATGCTTTGTTCTTTTCTGGGATTACGGAAGGCGAACTGGCAGCCCGTCTCGGAGTTACCCAGCAGGCAGTGAGTAAGCGGAAGAAACGGCTTCTGAGAAAGCTCCGTGAAAAAATAGAATAAATTTTTTGTTTTCTGAGGTTGTGGGCCCCTTCACTTTTTCCTTTATAGGAGTGAAGGGGCTTATTCAGTCCCCGTTGTTCTTTGAAAACTTTATATCCAGCGATTACGATACGTTAGTTGTCCAGCGCGAAAGCGAAAGCGGCATAGAAAGATACGCCACGACCACCTGCAGGATCTCTAGTGTCCTGTTAATCTTATCATATCGAAGGTGCAGAGCGGTTTTTTCTGTTCTTTAAATGGCCCGTGGCCGGGCCATACCGCCATGACCTGGGCAGCCTATGATGATACTTCCGTCTAGTCACAGCCCCTCTTGACCGAGGGATCACGCAATGAGGGCGGCAGCCGGAGATCCCGGCTGAGGCAGCAAAAGAAGCTGTGCCTATGACGGCCTTGCCAGGGCTGGTTGTAATCGACTGCCAGGCTCCGGGGAGGTGTGCCGAATAGGAGCATAAAGTATTTAATAAAAATGAAATGAAGAACAAGTACGTTTTTATATTGTGTGGCGGCAGCTGTATCTTAAGCGCCGCCATCAGATATATTTTTACTGAAACGCTGAATCTTTGTCAGATTGGCAAAGCGTACTTATTAGATATGGTGATAGCTGTTTTATGATAAGCCAGATATGATGTGGTACAGAAAGAATAGACCATCAGAGGAGGAAGCGATCATGAGAAATGATAGCAAAAAGACAGTAGCAATGTATATCCGATTTGGGAGAGCAGAATCGGTCCATCACAACCCTTGCAAGCATGACAGCATCGACTGGAAACAGCAGTGAGAGGATTACCAAAAGGAGCAGGAAAACTATCCCTTGAGTAAAGTCTGGTTTTAAAAGAGAACGGGATAAAACTACATAGAGTTTCATCCCCTTGCTAAATACAAGTGAGGGGATTTTTTGTTTTCAGAAAAACAGACATGAGAGAGGATAACCAAAGTGAATATTTTAAGAGGCGATTTATACTATGCAGACCTGACACCGGTAACCGGCAGCGAACAGGGCGGCATAAGGCCGGTGCTGATGATCCAGAATGACATGGGCAACCGGTTCAGCCCAACCGTGATCGTAGCGGCCGTAACTAGCAGACAGGACAAGCATCCGCTGCCGACTCATGTCCTAATCAGTCCAAGCCACTGCGGCCTGAAAGAACATTCCGTTGTACTGTTAGAGCAGATCCGGACCATTGACCGTGTCCGCCTGAGAGAGTGCATAGGCCGGTTACCGGAAGAGGATATGGAGCAGGTAGATCATGCGCTGCGGATCAGCATCGGCCTTAGTTAGACGGAAAACAACGAAACCACAGAAAGAGCCGAGCCGTATATATATTTAAAGTTCGATTGAACGTTGTAGTCCAGAATAGGAGGGAGAGGATCTTATGAACGAAAAGCAAAAAGCATGGGTATATACCCGGATCGATGCACCGGAGGACCGGTATGGGAGCTTGAAGCGGCAGGACCAGAAGCTAACCGAATATGCCTCCCGCATGGGGTGGGAGGTAGTCGGTCATTCCCAGGACATTGGTTCCTGCCGGGATATGAACCGGCTCGGACTCCAGGCATTGACCGATGCGGTATCACAAGGGGGTGTGAATATCCTGGTGGTGAGCGGTCCCGACCGTCTGAGTCGCAATGCAAAGGACATCATTGTCTATGCAGAGTTTTTACAGAACTTTGGTGTGGAGGCTTATTCGCCGAAACAGGGGAAGATTGAAGTGCTTTGCACTTCTGTGTTAAAGGACTCGGCATTAGCGGTACCGGAAGATAGTCCGAATTTATCCATTCATTAGGAGGCAGGCCATGGAACAGAAGAAAGAAACGAACGAGGTCCGGTATAGTGTGGCCCGGAAATGCTTTGCACTTCTGTGCTAAAGGATTCGGCATTAGCGATACCGGAATACGGTCTGAATTTATCCATTCATTAGGAGGCAGACCCATGGGACAGAAGAAAGAAACAAACGAAGTCCGGTACAGTATAGCACGGAAACTGCTGAATTTGATGCTGGAAAATGGCTTTATTTCAGAGGAGGAATACAAAAAAATCGATGCCTTGAATCGGGAAACATTTTCTCCGGAATTGTCGAAAGTATATGGGTAAAAACACTGGATATATCTGAAAACTTGTGGTATTGTGTGGTGCTAACAGGAGAACAAAGAAAGGAAGGAGAGAAGCCTATGGAGAAGAAGGTTGTAAAGAAAATCATAAAAATCGAGCCTGTTAGCAGCGGTTCCGCCGCCAATGCGGTGGAAGTCAAACGTGTCTGCGCCTACTGCCGCGTCAGTACGAACTCAGCGGACCAAAAGAATTCCTTTGAAGCCCAGGTAGACTATTATACCCGGCTGATTGGAGAGAAGGAGGGCTGGGTGCTGGCCGGTATCTATGCAGACGAAGCCAGGACCGGCACAAAGCTGTACCGGAGAGATGACTTCCAGCAGATGATGGAGGACTGCCGGCAGGGAAAAATTGATTTGATCCTGACAAAATCCGTGACCCGGTTTGCCAGAAACACGTTGGACAGCATCAAAGCTATCCGGGAACTGAAGGCCCTTGGGATAGGCGTTTACTTTGAGAAGGAGAGGGTCAACACCCTTATGGAAAAGAGCGAACAGATGATAACCATCTTGAGCTCTATCGCCCAGGGAGAATCCGAGAGTATTTCCACCAATAATAAGTGGTCGGTAGTACGGAGATTCCGAAATGGTACATTCATTATAAGCAGTCCACCGTATGGTTATGAGAATAATGAGTATGGAGAGCTGGTTATCAAAAAAGAAGAGGCAGAGATCGTGCGCTGGATTTTTGATGAATACCTGGGAGGAAAAGGGTCCTACACCATTGCCGCAGAACTGGAAACAGCAGGGATTCCCACGATCCGTGGAGCAAAGGAATGGCTGGACAGTGTGGTAAAGGGGATTCTTCAGAACTGTGCATATGAAGGGGATCTGCTGCTTCAGAAAACCTATACGACCGATGGAGTCCCATTCACTCGCAAAAACAATCGGGGAGAATTGCCCCAGTATCTGATAGCGGATGACCATGAGCCCATCATTACCAGAGAGGAGGCTGCGGCTATCCGCCAGATTTATGAGTATCGGAGGGAACAGCAGTGTGTGGAGGATACCAGTGTATATCAGAAGCGGTATGCATTCAGCAGCCGGATTCTCTGCGGGGAGTGTGGGACAAAATTTCGCAGGCAGAAAATCTACATCGGAAAGCCATATGAAAAAATCCAGTGGTGTTGCTACCAGCATATTAAAGACAGTAAGAAATGCAGCCAGAAGGCAGTCCGTGAGGACGTCATCCAGGCTGCATTTCTTAGGCTCTGGAACCGGCTAGCCAGCAATTATGAGGAGATCCTGATCCCCATGCTGGCGGCGTTGAAGGCAATCCAGGGCAACCCAGAGCAAGACAGGGAAATGCAGGAGATAGAACAGAATATTCAGGAACTAAAACGGCAGGGCTATAGGCTGGGCAGGGTATTAACCGAAGGCAGCATAAGCTCTGCCATTTTTATTGAGAGACAGAACCAGATTGAGGCACAGCTGGAAGCGGACCGGAGGCGGCTGCGGCAGCTGCAGGGGCAGAAAGCCTTTGAATGGGAGATATCCCAGACCGAATATCTGATAAGCGTCTTCCGCAACCGTCCTGCCATCCTGGAAGCGTATGACGAGGAACTCTTCCTACTGCTGGTGGAACGTATCACAGTGCTGCCCGGACGCCGGCTGGTATTCCGTCTGAAGAATGGTCTGGAACTGGAAGAAAATGAACAGGAGGTGAGCTAAGTATGAGACAACGCCATATGCCGCTGGGGTATCGGATGGCGGAAGGAAAAATAGTAATTGATCCAGAAACGGCAGAGATTATAAATCGAATCTTCCAGGAGTATTCAGAAGGAGCTTCCCTGTACCAGCTTGCGAGAAAACTTACAGAACAGGGGGCACTCAATGCAAACCATAAGCCGGTGTGGAATCATGGGACGGTTGGAAAAATCCTGGAGAATCGAAAGTATCTGGGAGACGAATTTTATCCAACAATGATAGAACTAGAACTGTTCACCCAGGTACAGGAGCGCAGGAAAGAAAAGAGCAGGGAGCTGGGGCGTGTCATGCAGCCTAACAGCTTCGGGAATCGCTCTATGTTCGCAGGCAGTCTGATCTGCGGAGTCTGCGGGCAGCCCTACCGCCGGTACGTGGAGCACTGCGGACAGCCGGGAGAAAAAATCGTCTGGAAATGTAAGCACTACATAAATGAAAACAGGGTGTGCTGCCGGAACATATTCCTGGTAGACAGCCAGATCATCCAAGCATTTATGGAACTGATGAGAGGGGTGAAGGAGGGGAGGTTCCAGATAGAGCCGGAAACCATCGTGCAGGGCCTGCCATATAGCCGTGAGGCGGCAGAACTGACCAGAAAGCTGCAGGAATTGGAGGAAAAGCCGGAGTATCCATCCGAGGAGATGGTACGGCTGATTTATGAGCGGGCCAGATTACAGTACCGGGTGTCCAGAATTCAGGACCAGAATTACCAGACAGAAAAACTGAAAACAGTCCTGGAAGAAAATCCACTCCAAAAAGAATTTAATAGTGAACTTTTTAAGGCAACGATACATCGGATTACCGTTCACAAGGACAGACGGTTCGAATATGAATTAATGAATGGTGTAAAAATTGAGCTTCCTATCCAGGAAGCAGCAGAAGGGAGGAAACCGGATGAGACGGGCCAGAACAGCAACCGTTGTAAAGAAAAACATCTCTGTAATTCCAGCCAATCCGGAATTCAGCCGTGATACAAGGGCTCAATATAAGCGGCTGCGGGTAGCCGCCTACTGCCGGGTCAGTACCTTGCAGGAACAGCAGGAGACCAGCTATGAAGCACAGGTGAATTATTATACAGAAAAAATCAACAGCAACCCGGAATGGGTGTTTGCAGGAATCTATGCAGATGACGGGAAGAGCGCCACCATGACCCGTAAGCGGAATGACTTTCAAGCAATGATTGATGACTGTATGGCAGGGAAAATTGATATGGTCATCACAAAATCCATCAGCCGCTTTGCCAGGAACACGGTAGACTCCCTTACCCATATCCGAAAATTAAAGGCAAAGAATATTGCCGTGTATTTCGAGAAGGAGAACATCAATACCCTGGGGGATGGCGGGGAAATGCTGATTACCATCCTTAGCAGCCAGGCCCAGGAGGAAAGCCGGAACTTAAGTGAAAATGTCCACTGGGGGTATGTGAGGCAGTTTGAAAACGGAGTGGTGTATGTAAATCACAATAAATTTCTGGGATACACCAAGGATGAAGAAGGAAATCTGGTCATCGTGCCGGATGAGGCAAAGCTGGTCCGCAGAATCTTCCGATTATACCTGGAAGGAAACAGCATTAACAAAATTGCAGAGACGCTTACAAAGGAAGGAATTCGGACTGTGACAGGAAACACCGTGTGGCATGCCACGGTGATTTCCAAAATGCTGATGAATGAAAAATATATGGGGGATGCGCTGCTGCAAAAAACCTATACCGTGGATTTCCTGGAAAAGAAGAGGGCGGTCAATAAAGGAATCGTACCGCAGTATTACATCGAGGGCAACCATGAAGCGATTATCCCTCGGGAACTGTTTTACCAGGTACAGGAGGAACGGGCCCGCCGGGCGAATGTTTACCGCCCGGCAAAAAAGAAGGGAACCACCATCCGGGGAAAATACAGTTCCAAGTATGTGCTGGCCGACATCATGTACTGCAAAGAGTGCGGACAGCCTTACCGCAGGCAGGTATGGGTGAACGGCGGTACAAAGAAGCCGGTGTGGCGCTGTTACAGCCGCTTGAAGAGCGGAACCAAGAAGTGTAAACATTCCCCCAGCCTGGAAGAAAAAGCGCTCCACGAAGCGATTATGGAGGCCATCAACTCCGTGGTAAAGGATGAAGGGGAGTTCATCGATGCCTTCCGGGATAATGTCATCCGGATCCTGGGCAGCTACTCGGACAACGTGGAGCCAACCGAATATGATGAGAAGATCGATGCACTGCAGAAACAGATGCTGGCCCTAATCGAGGATAGTGCTAAAACGGAGAGCGCCGATGAGGAGTTCGACCGGGCGTATCGGGAGATCACGGACCAGATCCGGGCCTTCAAGAAAAAGAGGACAGAGCTGAGCCGGGAAAAGCAGCTGGCCGAAGCCTACGACCAGAGAGTGGAAGGTATGGGTCAGTACATCCAAAAGACCAACTACCTAAAACGCCAGTTTGATGACGAACTGGTCAGGCGACTGATTAAGGCCATCATGGTAATCAGCGAAGATAAGATTGAAATACAGTTCCACTCAGGGATTGTGATGACCCAGAGAATCAATGAATATGACTAAGACCGGCGGCAGAATCAACGGATTCCTGCCTGCCGGGATCCTGACAGTGGCAAGAATAAAGTCCCCAGACACCGTGTGATATCCTTATCACAGCTGGGGGTTTTATTGTTGGTATTACAGGGAGGAGTAAGAACGATAGACGGGGAGGAACAGCGGAATGATATCGGAAGAGCTGAAAAAGATGTTTGAAGGGCGGATTGCGATGCAGGATATGCATTATGTGGGGAAAGCCTGCTATGGGAGACTGGAGGAGAATCTCAGAGGGAAGATTGAGCTGGGACAGGGCTTTATGGACAGTGGGTATACCAGGCTTACCGTCTCAGTGCTGGAGCGGACCAATGGGCTGGTGGATCAGATGAAGTTTTTGATCAGTGATGTGACTGGTCTGAAACAAGAAACGGAAGGGGAACGGATGGCAGGGCCAGAACTGAGATCGTATAAAGATTCTGTCTGGTGGAATTGTGAGATGGAAGAGGAGGACTACCAGAAGATAGCGGAGGTGGTCAATGGATATCTGTCTCTGTTTCAGTCGGAAGAACTGGTTCAGGGACAGAAGGAGGACGAGTCTCAGGGGCAGGAAGTACAGTCGGGAGCGCTGCCGGGTAATATCCTTACTTAAATCATCGGAACCATGTTTAATATAGAAGGAATAAGGAAGGGAGCGGGGCTTAAATGGAAGTGTTTGTGAAGCGTGAAAACTGGGATGGCGGAATTTGGATGAAGCTGCCGGCTTCGGAGGAACAGGCAGAACAGGTCCAGGAGGAACTGGCCGGGTACCATCCTTCCAGGATGATTCCATTCATAGGAGATGTGAAAGCGCCGGTGTCCGGTCTGGCACATCTGTTAATTGGAGAATTTGTGTTTCAGGATTCAAACCTTGGACAGTTAAACTACCTTGCCGCAAAGATTGGTTCCTGGACGGAACAGGAGCGGGCTGTCTTCGAGACTGTGCTGCAGAATGAAAAGCCGGATTCTTTGATACGGATTGTGGAGGTAATGGAGCATTTAGACCAGTACGAATGCCATCCAGAGATAAAATCCCTAGAACAGTATGGACATGATCTGTTTGAGCGGGAAGGGAGAACGCTGCCGGTGGAACTGACCGGCTATTTTGATTATGAGGCGTATGGCCGTTTCCATATGAAAGCCAGTGAGAGGTTGACAGATGAGGGGCTTATTACAAGAATCAAGGCACCAAAACCGGAAGTAGGAAAGACGCAGAATCCAGAAGTGGTGCAGCCTGGGACAGCAGTATTCCGGGTGTATCTGGTATTTGATAAGAAGTATCCGGAAAAGAACTGTTATTATTTCCCTATGACGGAGAAACAGCTGGAGGCCCTTGAGGAGAAATGCAGAATATATGACGTTTATGAGGTGGCAGACTATCTCAGCAATATCTGGGAGTTGGATCAGTTCTTACCTCCACGGCTCACATTTAGGGAGCTGAACCAGATTGCAATGGAGATACAGAACTTGGCGGATAAAACCACTGTGTCGAGAAAGAAACTTCTGGCTTCACTAGAAGCTGAGGTTCCAAGGGATGCAGATGCAGCAAGTCAGATTATTCGTAATTATAAGGACTATGAATTCCTCCCGGTTCAGGAGTTGTCAGCGGAGTGCTATGCAAAGTATCTGCTGAATTTACATCAGATTTATATCGAGAAGGAACTGGAACCATATGTCCGTCTCGAAGAATTTGGTTTGCAGAAAATGAAAGCGAATGGGCCGGTGGAGACAACATTTGGCACGCTCATCTATAAGGGACATCCGATACAGGAACTGAGTCCGTCTGTTCATGAATTCCGCCTATACAATTCATTGGCTGTAACCGCCTATTGGAGTGGAAGTGAATCCTTTGTGCCGGAGCTTTTAAGAGGGAAGGAACTTCTCTCGTATGAAAACATGATCCGGGAAAAGATTCAGGCCAGCTTAAAAAGCTACCCCGAGAAAGGTCTGGCGGAATATCTGTTTTCTGAACTGCTTAAAAAACGGGTTGCATCTATGACGCCAGATGTAGAGGCATATGCCGGCAGCCTTTGGGGTGTGCTTACAGTAAGAACATACGGAGAATTAAATGACCGGGAGTTGGCGGCTGTGATGGAAGAGTGGAAGGCGATGGCAGATAGCGGCTGGGGAGAAGAACTGTTTTACCGGCCTATTCAGACGGAGATGGGTGAGATTTATATTGGGTTCTGGGATACAGACAATAATGACAACCTGTTTATAAAAACAGAGGAGGAGTTTCGGCGGGACTACCTGGGCGGAAGTCAGATTGGGCAGGAGCTGCAGCTTTAAAAGTAAGTCTTTGAATACAAGTTTTCAATGCAAGCCCAGAACAGTGGTTAAGCACGAAAAGAACAAATGTTCTGAAAACATATTGCGCTATCATGTCTGCTCCTGTATAATAGCAGTAGAACGAGGAGGCGTCAGATTAGATGATTCGGTTATTTGAGTTTCGGGATTTGGATAGGATTATGGAGATTTGGCTGGAGGGAAACTTAAATGCTCATCCATTTATAAAAGAGGAGTATTGGAGACAGAATTTCGAGACAGTCCGCTCCGTGCTGCCAAATGCAGAGGTGTATGTGTTTGAGGAAGACGGGGAGGTCCAAGGCTTCATTGGCATGGACGCAGAGTATATTGCCGGAATATTTGTAGCGGAGGGACACCGGGGGCAGGGGATCGGCCATCAGCTGATTTCAGAGGTAAAGAGGAAAAAGCGCCTGTCATTGCATGTATATGAGAAGAATACAGGCGCTGTGGCATTTTATCAGGCGGAAGGATTCCGTGTTGAAAACAGCATGACAGAGAAAGGAACTGGGGAGCAGGAGTACCTGATGGTGTTTCATGAGGACAGCGAATTAAATGAGGGAACATAGCTTGATAAGGTGGATGAAATAACTTTTTGGGCAGTTACTTATAAATTGTCATTTATTATGAAGGAGGAGTTACAAAATGTCTAAATATAATTTCTACTATGATGAGTCTGAGCATAGTCGAAAAATCAACTATCAGACAGTAAGTGCCTCTAATTATTATGATAATTTCGTAACCATGATTGTAGGATGGTCAGCCGAGAAGGATGATATTCTGCAACGGCATGCTTCTTTTGAGGCTAAGTACGCAGATAGAAAAGATCGTAATGGTGAAATCAAAAGTACGATGTTTCAGCAAAAACAATTTAAGTATGGTTTTGCCTCCCTTAATAAGCAGAATGCTCAGTTTATAAATGATTTTCTGTCGCTTTTTGACGAGGAAATTCATATTTACTTTTCTGTTTCCAGCAAGATCGAATACCTTATGTTGCAGGTTTTTCAAGGGTACGAGAACAGTTTTCTCTTTGATGCAGACTTTATGAAGTATTCCATTACAAAGGCTCTCGTTATATATCACCCGAGGGAAATCATTAAATGCCTCTACGAATCACCCAAAGACTTTTTAGAGGAACTAAAGAAGTTTTTCCGAGATAGGGTTGAATTTAATAAAAACGATTTGGAATTGAAACAAGCAGAGACGACGGCATTTCAAGAAATTTTACTCGTATTAGATGAAATTTCAGATGCTCCAGAGCTTGATTGGGATTATCATATGCCTTTTGATGGGGTCTATAAGTATCTACAGGAGAAAAATTTACAGAACTATTCACTTATTATTGATAAAGAAGGTAAAGCGGAGGAAGAAAGCAAAACTCTAAAGTCTGCCCGTGAAATAGGACTGGATAATTCAGATGAAGCCGGTTCTATGGAACATTCAGGTCTTCGTATGGCAGATATGATGGCGGGAATAATTTCTAAGCTGTTGAAGGGGTTATGCGATTCCTTACGATACCAATCTCTTGATGAAAGCACCAACAAAAAGATTCTGGACGTAGGTTGGTTTTGCTTGAGTGAAGTTCAATTAGAGCTTTACAAAAAGCTATATCGTCTTATTTGCGAATGGCAACCAGCTTGGTACAAATCGTACTCTGGCATTTATTCTGATAATTTGGTTGTATTCAATGCTTTGCTTAATTTTATGAACCATTTTGAATCTGTCGAACAGATCCGGGCTGATATAGATATGCAGGGCGAATACTTTAATGCGTTTGCTTGTGAGCAGTTGGCAAGGTATTTTGAGCGGAGAAGATGCAAACTGCCCATTGAGCCTGTAATTCCCTTTGATGAAGAATCATATTTGAACTCAAGGGGTGGGAAGGTATATTTTGATTCGGTGAACCAACTTCTTTTGCCGTTGCATGAAGGTTCTCAGACTTTTGATGTATTATCGGTTGGGGTGGATCAGAAATTCACTCCAATAATAACAATTCTAAAAGATGGAGAATCTGAGTGCTTTCGACTTCCAAATGAACTAAGTGAGTGGGTTTGTAGTGTTGTTGGAATGGCTGCCAGGGGAATGAACCTTTTCCCTACCAAAGTGACTTTTTCTAATATTAATGGAAGATATTATGTGGATATACTTTGAATATAAGGCAAAAAAAGAAGAAAAGAAAAAAGCAAAGGAAGATAATGAAAAGAAATTCTATAACTTCCAGTTATAGAAAAGGGAGATGTTATCGGATCAACCATTTTTGAAACATACCATAAGGCTTCTAAATATGCGGGAGGTGGCATTATGGCAACCTGGAATCCATGGCACGGATGTAGAAAAGTAAGTTCGGGGTGTCTGAACTGCTATGTGTACCGCAGAGACGCCGAATTTGGAAAAGACAGCAGCATCATAGCCAGGACATCCAGCTTTGCTCTGCCGGTAAAGCGGAATCGAAAAGGTATATATAAATTACAGCCGGACGAGGGGGCCGTGTATACTTGCATGACCTCAGACTTTTTTGTAGAAGAAGCGGATGAATGGCGGCCTGAAGCATGGAAGATGATTCGGGAGAGGGATGACCTGCATTTTGTAATCATTACAAAACGAATCCATCGATTCCAGGTTGGACTTCCAAAAGACTGGGGAGAAGGATATGACAATGTAACAATCTGCTGTACCTGTGAGAATCAGAATATGGCCGACTATCGGCTCCCCATTTTTCTGAATTTACCAATCAGACACCGGACGATTATTCATGAACCAATGCTGGAATGGATTGAGATTCGTAGGTATCTGGCAACCGGATTAATTGAACAAGTTACTTGTGGCGGGGAGTCTGGCCCAGAGGCCAGGATTTGTGATTACGCATGGATCTTAGAAATCATGCAGCAGTGTGTGGAGTATGATATTCCTTTCTGGTTCAAACAGACAGGTGCTAAATTCAAAAAAGGAAACCGTATCTATCATATTGAGCGGAAAGACCAGATGCACCAAGCGGAAAAGGCTGGGGTGAATTACAGATACGAAAGAAATAATTAAATAAGAGATACAAGCTTGCATAAATTTAAGGAGTAATTAAGCATCATAATACATAATAAAAATGAC
Organism: Clostridium sp. 1001283B150225_161107_B6; assembly: GCF_015556325.1. NCBI lineage: Bacteria > Bacillati > Bacillota > Clostridia > Eubacteriales > Clostridiaceae > Clostridium > Clostridium sp. 1001283B150225_161107_B6. Next base: position 397,913 of record NZ_JADNMD010000002.1, read on the forward strand.
CGATAAAATTGGACTTGACTGGTCATTTTTGTTAATTACAAGCTAGAAGGCTGTTATGATAGGGCGTTGGTTAGTAAACGTTGTTTATCGTAATAGCCTTTATTTTATTTGTTCGAAAAAAACGATTAAGAAAAAATGGCGGAGGTGGTTGATAAATATGCAGACTTGGTTCAAGAGCTAGAAACCTTACAGGGGCCGCGGATTAAATTGTAAAAAGGGACAGAGGAGGTTAAATGGTGAATTTTTTACGAATGGAGTTAAAAAAGGTGCTTGGTGTGACCCGATACAGCGAAGATGCAACATATATCGGAAGCTGTGGCTATGTGAGAGTAAATGAGGAAGTTCGTATGCGTCTGGAGTTTTCCAGATCCTCTACTACAACATATGACGGAATCGTTATGACAATGTTTAACCGAAAAGAGGGAATGATTGATACCAATGCGTTGAAATTCCGGGATATTTGGGGCAGGAAGGCGGTCAGCAATCCCAATTTCAAGGAAGGGATTATCCCGCATATTTGGGAAAACAAGGAGAAGGAGTGGTATGTCTATAAGCCGAACCAGAAGGATTACCAGATATTGGCGGATGAGATTAGTCAATATGTCGGACTGTTTCAGGAGGCAGAAATAACTCAGGGACCGCAAATTAATATGTAAATCCAGGAATATGGTGGGGCTTTGCTGTAAAGGAGGTGATGGTGTTCACTGTGTAAATAGAAAAGAGCAGATTGTTATGACAGGGAGAGACTGATGAAAATCAGTGTCTTTTTTCTTTTGCAAGAGAGACAAAAAGAAGGAGGCAGAGTTCCGGCCGGGAAAAGATATCTGACTCTTTTTTGAATGGATTTAGAACAGAAAGCGATAGAAAGGGTGAAGATGGCGTCCGAGATGTCCTTAAGACTATACGGACGCCCCTTGGTTGTAACAGACAGTGGAGGGAAAGACAGCGCAGTATGTAGGGAAATTGTCAGACGTGCCAGGATACCATTTGAGATTCATCACAACCTGACTACAGCAGATGAACCTCAGACCATTTACTATGTGAGAGATATTTTTCGCAAGTTGGAACTGGAGGGGATTACCTGCTGTGTGAATTATCCGATTTACAAAGGCCAGAGAGTTACCATGTGGTCTCTGATCCCTATGAAAAAATTCCCACCGACAAGGCTGCAGAGATATTGCTGCCAAATTTGTAAAGAGAACTCCTGCCAGGATCGCTTTATTACTACCGGTGTGCGATGGGCGGAGAGTGCGAAGAGGAAGACTAGCCGGGGAGTTTTTGAGAACTTTGTCTCGGATCCCAGTAAGAAGATTATCCTGAATAATGACAATGATGAGCAACGGATGCTGTTTGAGAACTGCACATTAAAAGGGAAAAGAACCTGCAACCCGATTGTGGACTGGCGGGACTCAGATGTGTGGGAATATATACGCAGCGAGCGTCTGGAGATTAATCCGCTTTATGATATGGGATTCTACCGAGTCGGCTGTTTGGGATGCCCTATGGCAGGGAAGAACCGTTGGACAGAGTTTCGGCTATTCCCGACCTACCAGCGGGCATATATAAGATCCTTTGGAAAAATGCTTGATGTAATTCATGCTGGCGGGGGCAAGACAAAGTGGAAGACGGCGGAGGATGTTTTTTCGTGGTGGATGGAGGAGGAGACCATCAAGGGTCAGATGAGTTTGTTTGATATTACGGAATGGAAAAATGTAAATGAAACATAGAATGAGATAACAGGAGTTGCAGCAGTCAACCTTGGGGCATGGGAATTGACACCAGCTAGACAGTAAGGTTGAAGAAATATCTGTCCCTGCATGTATACGAAAGAAACACTGGAGCAGTATCATTTTATCGAGCAGAGGGTTTTAAGGTTCAACAGAGCATGACGGAAAAAGAGATAGGTGAGAAAGAATTCCTGATGGTCTACGGAGAATCGAAACAGACAGCAGTATCATAACAAAAACGTCCAGCTTTCATATGCTCGTCAAACGCAGCCAAAGCACTGAGTATGAACTCCAACCAGTAGGAGGAGAATGGGTTTATAATGAGATGATATGAATTTATAAAGCTTTGTGGGAAAATAATCCATTCCATGTTATAATAACCTTAATATAGTTAAGTGGATTATATGCAAATCTAGTAGGTTAAAAAAGAGTAGTTTACTGGGCTACTCACCCTATATTTATGAAGGCGTTGTTTGGTAGCTTACTGTCCTCGAAGGAGATTTGCTTATTTCTATTTGACATTTACAAATCCTTTGTACACCTTTAATTTTGCTTAGCAATTTGCTTTGGAGTAGCCCCTGATATATAAATGATATATGTAGATATATGTTCCTAATGGTAGTCAAAGGACATTTGCGAATGCTACAAGAACAGGTTGTTAAAATGAATAAAAGATTATATTGAATCTGATGGTAGGCTTTAAGTTGAAATGGTACTATCAGAATATAATTATGTATGTATAGCTTTGCAATGGTGTAAGTGTTTTAAATCAATATTTATTGCTATTAAAAAGGTGGATGGAAGGAGTAAACTATGGCGAAATATACGGATGATGAGATACGTGGTATATCGAAAATAACTTGCAAGATTGCTGGTGAATATTTGGGGATATCATCAATGGCAGTAAGCATTGGTATGAGAAATGGTGTTTTGCCAATTGGTTTTGCCATTCATAATGAGGAGCGTGACAGAAGATACTCAGAAAGTTGGTCATATCATATTATTGCTGAACGGTTAATTGCATATAATCATGGAAAAATAAATGAAATCCAGGTTCAGAATATCGAAAAGAACCTAACCACAATAATTGAAAAGTTTGAAGAAATGAAACAAGACCTGCTTTTTATATTAAGCGAAGACGCAGAACCGAAGAAATAGAGCTGTTTGAGTACGCGTTTTCGCTGTCCAAGTATAAAGATGAAGAGAAAAAATACGAAGGGGGGAGGAGTTGGCATGAAAGGTAAGGAAGTGATTTCCTTAACGAGGCAACAGCTTTATGATGAAGTTTGGAAACAGTCACTTGTAAAGGTTGCCCAAAAATATAATCTACACTATGGACGGTTAATTAGCAGTTTAAAACAGGCGAACGTCCCATATCCTCCTTCTGGATATTGGACAAGAGTGGATTTTGGAAAGGATGTATCAACAGATTTAGTACCTTTATCAGGTGATGTAGATGTGTCTGTAGAGTTGACGCTGGCAGGTGCTGTAGTAACCAGAAAACGGAAGAAAAGCTTTGTAGAGGAAGAAAAAGTTGAAAAAGCAGTACAGCCAGAAGAGAGATGTATAGAAGCGATGGAGAGGCTTAAAGAGGAAGCGCCAACTGTGATACCATTTTCTACAAATTTAGATATACCGGATACGGTTTTATACTTTTTAACGACTGATGAAAAAGCGAAGGTAATTGAAGCAATCAATAGTTTGGAAATTAAACAAAATGCTCACCTACATAAGAATTTAGTTGTATATAAGAGAGCAATAAAAGAGTATAAGGATTATCTCAAGGAACATAATTTCTCAGCAAGGAATCGAAATTATTATGATAGAGGAAAAACAGTTGAGCCACCTCGATTTATAAATGATGTTTCTGAGGATGGATTAAGCCGGGCTATTTTAATTATGGATGTCATATTTAAAACAGTAGAAAAACTGGGAGGAGAGGTGCAGCAAGACTTGTCTGTAAAGATACGACAAGATGTTGTGCATTTTAAGTTTGCAGAGGCCCAGGATAAGGTACCCCATGAAATAACAAAGCAGGAGGCAAAAGAATTACTGGAGTATAAAGAGGCCAAACGATATAAAAGATATGCAAGCGAACCTAAAATAAAAAAATACGATAATGTATACAATGGTAAGCTTCGTATTGTGTTTGACGACAGCTCGTATATTAAAGATAGTGTAGAGTTAAAATTAGAGGAGCACTTGGATGAAATAATAATTCGTCTTTATGAAATTTCCAATGTACACAGAATCGAACGGGAAAAGAGAGAAGAGCAGCATCGTTTATATTTGGAGGCGAAACTCCGTGAAGAGGAAGTGAAAGAAAGACGGCAGCAGGAAGCGGTAAAAACGCAGGCACTGGAGAATATAGCAAAAGATTATCGGATTGCTTGTGAGATTAGAAATTACATAACTGCAATACTGAATAAAGGAGAGCTGACCGAAGCTGATTTTGAATGGATTGAATGGGCGAAGAAGAAGGCTGATTGGTATGATCCAATTGTCGCTAGGGAAGATGAGTATTTGGGGAAAAGGGACCATTCACGGTCAGATGAAGATAAGATGATAATCAAGAAAAAACAGAGCAGTATTTATGGTTGGTAAATGTGTCATCTACTAATATTAATAATTAAAGATAATGTGAAGATTGTTAGTTATATAATAGTATCATAATGTGAAATATTATTTATAATTTTTTGAGAGAGAAGGAACAGAGATATATGGACTATATTTTAGAGTTTGATGAATTTATTCGTTCTATTAAACAAAATATAGATACAAAGTATTCATTTTTGTTGGGTGCTGGTGCATCAGTTGAATCAGGGATACCTTGTGCTAGCGAATGTATTTGGGAATGGAAAAGAGATATATTCATTTCTCAAAATCCTACATTGGCAGAAATGCATAATAATATCAAATCACAAAATATAAAACGGTCAATCCAAAATTGGTTAGATAATCAGGGTACATATCCTAAAGAAGGCGAAGATATTGAATACTCTTATTATATTGAGAAAGCATTTAGAATTCCAGACGATAGAAGAAAATATTTTGAACGAAACATAACAGGAAAGACGCCAAGTTTGGGATATCATATATTATGTTTGTTAGCAGAGCGAGAGATAATTAAAAGTGTTTGGACTACCAATTTTGATGGCTTAATTATTAAAGCTGCGCATAAATATCAACTAGTTCCTATTGAGGTTACGTTGGAATCACAAGACAGGATATATCGTACTGATGCTAATAAGGAGTTGCTATGTATTGCTCTACATGGCGATTACAAATATGGTCCTCTAAAAAACAGTAAAGAGGAATTAGATAGCCAGAGTGATATTTTTGTTAATGCCTTATCATTTGAAGCATCAAAACGTTATTTTGTTGTAATGGGGTATAGCGGAAGAGATAAATCACTAATGCAAGCAATAGAGCGTAGCTTTTGTAGAAGTGGTGCTGGAAGGCTTTATTGGTGTGGATATGGTAGGAATATTGCACCAGAAGTGAGAGTTCTGATTGAGAAACTCAATTTGTATGGGCGAGAGGCGTTTTATATACCTACAGATGGTTTTGATAAAACAATGCTTAATATTGCGCATATGTGTTTTGAAGACAAGGAACTACAAGAAGAAGTTGAAAAATTAAAAGCTGATCTGGGTGCTGGGTATGAGTGTAGAACAACAACGTTTTCACCGTATAAGGAGGGTGTAAACAAAATTGTAGATACAAATGTTTATCCAATTAAATTTCCAGATAAATGTTACCAATTTGAGGTGAAAAACAGTTCAGTTATGAACCTATGGGATTATTGCAAGCAGCTGATTGATTATAACATAGTTGCAGTACCTTATAATGGAATGATTTATGCTTGGGGAAATCGAAATTCGATTAGTAACATGTGTGGCCCTAACGTTAATGGAACGATAGAACTAGTACCATTGACAAGAAAAATTTTTTTTGACAATGGCACTTTAAAAAGTATGCTTTTAAAAACATTGCTTATTGTTATTGGAAAGCATAGCAATTGTAAATATAATAGAAACAAAATATGGAGAGAGTCAAAAAAAATAAACTACACTATAAACGGAAAAAATATTGAAGCATATCAGGGCATACGGTTTTCATTATTCATGGATTGGAAGTACTCATATTTGACACTAACGCCTGCTTTTTATTATAAAGATCGAAATAATGTTAGCAAGGAAGAAAATAAAGAATTTTCGGATAGATTTATGGAACAAATATGTAAAATGCAAGCGAATAAGAATTATGCGGCTTATATTAAACATTGGATAAATATAATTTTTCCAGATGGTAAATCGATTATTTCAATGTATCCATGTAATTCTGAATCAGGGTTCGAGTTTACAATTGTCAATAAAAGTCTACTTGTTGGGTTGAGATCAAGACAGGCATTACACAATCCTGATGATGATATGAAAAAAAGAATATGCATTGGAGGCGCAGAACTTGCAGATACAGAATTAAAATTTTATAATCCTGCCCAGAATGCGATGCATACAGATTTTCATCCTATGCGAGGGTTGATTAATAATAAACCGTATGATTTCTATATGAATAATAGATTGTTTAAATCAAACATATCTTTAGGAGTGATAAGCCCAGTAGGATCCGAAAAAAAATTAGAGGATTTTTTGGATCGACTTAATAAAAAACACAAAGTTAATTATAATGTTGATTACGTTATTGATTATCCTGGATTTCAGTCCGTCTATGGGGTTGGACTCAGTGTTCCGCTAATTGCGGAATGGGCTCTATTAGATGATAAAATGCTAAATAAAGCCAACTTATATCAGTCATGCTTGAATTTTGGTGATCAGATTAAGAAGAAGATTGAATATCTAAAATCACGTGATAGTGTAGATGTTATTATTATTTATATTCCCAAAGAGTATGAGTTATTTACTTTTTTTAATGATGGAAATATTCATTATGATTTGCATGATTATGTAAAAGCTTTTTCTGTTCAAAGACATATCTCGACACAGTTTATTAGAGAAAAAACAATTGATAGTGAGTTGGATTGTCAAATTGCCTGGGCTTTATCTCTTGCAATTTATGTAAAAGCTGGAAGAACACCTTGGATTTTAAGTGGCTTAAGAACTGACACCGCGTTCGCGGGAATAGGTTACAGTGTTGATCATATTAAAACGGATAACCAAACACTTATAGGGTGTAGTCATATTTATGGAGCAGACGGCCAAGGGCTCCGATATAAATTATCAAAAATTAAGGATGTAACATTTGATTCAAAAAATAATCCATATTTATCAGAAAATGAAGCTTATCAGTTGGGCTTAAATATTAAAGAACTATTTTTTGATTCATTTAAAACGCTTCCTCAAAGAGTGGTTATACATAAAAGGTTCCCATTCCAGAAACAAGAGATTGATGGATTAACAAAATGTTTAGGAAGTGCTGGGGTTAAAGACATTGATTTAATAGAGATAACTCTTGAAGATAGATTTCGATGTTTTGAATATGATAGAAGATTACAAATTGATGGGTACCCAGTAAGAAGAGGCGTGTGTTTTGCTATTAATGAAAATACGGCATATCTCTATACTCATGGAATAGCCCCTTCGGTAAAAAACGCTAACCTGCGATATATTCAAGGTGGAAAAAGTATACCGGCTCCTTTAAAAATTGTTAAACATTATGGTAATGGTGATCTGGCTCAAATAGCAACAGAAATATTGGGGTTATCAAAAATGAATTGGAATAGTTTTGGATTGTATTCAAAGTTACCATGTACAATTCAGTCATCCAATGCTATAGCAAGAGTTGGCTGGCTATTATCGCAGTATGAAGGTGTGGTATATGATTATAGGAATTTCATGTAGAGATTATAGTTAGTATTTGATATTTCAAAAAATTATGATATAGTTATTACATAGGAGAATTTATATTCGTTAGTGTTACTGCAACGATGTACTATAATGTTAGGGGGATATCCCTCTGACTATCTCACTTTACTATATGTGAATTATAATAATCACAATGTGGGCATGGATAAGGTAGAATTCTCCTATTTTATTTGGAGGAAGTTATGCTTGAAGAACCTAATATGGTAAGAGAAAAATTCTTTAATATGAAAAGCCGCGAAGATGTGGCTGACATATTGGGTATAAAAGAAAAAAGTTTAAGATATTTTTTATATAGCATAAAACCAGATAATATGTATGTCGAGTTTTCAATCTCAAAAAAGAATGGCGGGGAAAGAGTTATTTGTGCGCCAAATGATAAACTCAAAGCTATTCAAAGGAAATTAGCAGTTATATTGAATATGGTATATAAAACGAAGCCAGCAGCTCATGGATTTGTTTTGGACAAAAATGTGGCGACTAATGCCAAAGGACATGTAAAAAAGAAGTATGTTTTCAACATTGATTTGGAAAATTTCTTTGACCAAATTCATTTTGGTAGAGTCAGAGGTATGCTAATGAAGCCGCCATATAATTTGGGTGAAGAAGCTGCCTTAGTTATTTCGCAAATTGCTTGTTATAAAGGAAAACTTCCTCAAGGAGCCCCTACATCACCAATTTTAACAAATATGGTATGTGCACCGTTAGATACTCAATTGACTAAGCTGGCAAAGAAATATAATTTGCAATATAGTAGATATGCAGACGATATTACATTTTCAACATATAAAGCTGATTTTCCAGTGGAAATTGCTTATGTGGATTTTAATGGGGTTCATGTGGGCACTGTCTTGGAAGAACTTATTAAAAAAAATAATTTTTTGATAAATTACAATAAGGTTAGAATATCTGATTATCGACAGAGACAGATAGTAACCGGTTTAGTTGTTAATCAATTTGTTAATTTGAGACGAGATTATATAAAGGAAATTAGGGCATTATTATATAGCTGTAAAGTTAAAGGTCTTTTAGAGTCTGCGAAGCTATATGTTGAGAAAGGAAAATGCAAAAATCCTAAAATTATTGAAGCGGTCAATTCAGGAAAGAGTGAAAAAGAAGATGAGATTATTAATTGGTTTTTACAAGTATTAAAAGGGAAAATTGAATATATAAAAAGTATTAGGGGAGATAATAATCCTACCTATCTTAAATATGCTTCTGAGTTGAATCGAGTTTCGGGCAAAATATTCTTTCGTGTAGATGAATACTTGGATTTTATAAAGCAGATAGAAAAATCTGTATTCATAATTGAAATTAATGCTCTTGATGATTACATACAAGGCAGTGGTTTTTTGCTTGATCCGGACTTACTTCTTACTAATCACCATGTAACAAAAAAAGAAGGCTTCTATAAGGTAACAACTTTTAAAGAAGACCAAATAGGCATTATATCTAATGATATTAAGTTCCTAAAAAGAAATGAGAATATAGATTATGCTTGTTATAATGGGTTTGGTAGAGAAGATTTAATTCCATGGGAGTTGGGGGATTCGGATGATATAAAAATAGGTAGTAAAATTATTATGATTGGCTATCCCGATTATAATTTAGGAAATACACCAGATGTTCAAACTGTATATGTTACTGGAGAGCGAACTTTTATGGGACAAAAGTTAATAACAGTAAGTGGCAGAATTGTGCATGGCGCAAGTGGGGGTGTTGTATTAAACGAAGAGCATAAGGTGATTGGAATGATAAGGTGTGGTGTTGTGTCTTATTGTGAAACTGATACAACTAATAACCACGGTTTTATACCTATAAATGACATTATGAAAGATATAAAGAGTTAATAATGATGCGGAATTGTGGTTCGGAAGGGAAATAGAGGGATTTAACCACAAGATATAGTGGTTTTGGCGAAAAATCGAGAAAAAAATCGGGCAAAAAATGGCCGATTTTGACCCCGATTTTTTGGCCTTTTCATAGATGTGAGATGGGGAAAAGAGGATATGAGGTAAAATTTCAGGTCAGCCAGATAAAAATGGCGGGCCTCTTTTAATAGAGTATCAAAAATAGAAACGGCTATATGTGAAAGGACAGAGAGGGGAATTTAGATGTTTAAGATTTATTTGAGCCGGACAGTGAGCCCTGGTGTAGGTATCAGTCTGCCGGCTACAATCGAAGAAATGAGAGAAGCCTATTCTCTTCTGAATGGAACGGATACAGTTCCGTTGGAAACAGCTACCACCTATGTAGAATCATCCATTCCAAATCTGCGCCAGTACCTGTATGAGGTCCCAGTGTCAGAAAAAAGATTGGAGGAACTGAACTACCTGGCCTATCGTGTGAAATGGATGGACAGCCAGGACGAGGCGGTATTCGGAACCGAGACGGAGATTGTGACAACAAAATCTGGGAAATTATGTTTGAATATGATTAGAGTTAGTATTATAAAATGTCGAATATATTTTTAAATAGGTGTTAAGAGCAAGACATTTTACACAAAATTTGATATAATGAGGAAAGTGGTTGAGGTTGAGAACAAAGTAGTAAAAGGTCTTAAAAGTAAATTAATATCCAGGGAATGCAAATTTTCGTTGTGTCGAATGGAAGTTATAATGACTATATTTCTTTAACTGATATTGCAAAATAAATAGGTGAAGATTCGGCCGCCACAATCCATAACTGAATGCGAAGCCGTTACATCATTGAATTTTTAGCACTATGGGAGACGTTACATAATCCGGATTTTTTCAATAAAAATAAAAAAGTAAACTTTGAACTATCTATCAAAGATTTAGGAGAAAAGTATATGTGGAATGATATTGAAACTACTACAGACTATTTGCATTTCTCAGTTGTATCTAAGACGGTTGCAGATTTAATAATTGAGTCAGGGGATAATCCAATATCTATAGGAATATCTGGAAGCTGGGGGGCCGGGAAATCCTCCATGGTAAAAATGATTGGTAAAGATTTGAATGACCAGTCCAGTGATAACAAATATATTTTTCTTGAATTCAATGCATGGTTATATCAGGGATATGAAGATGCGAAATCCGCCTTGCTCCAGTCGGTGACGATGAAATTGACTGAAGAAATGAAAAAACAAGGAATTGATGAAGATGGTGAGCTTGGAAAGAAATTCAAGAAATTCCTGAAACGTATTAATTGGTTTCAGGTATCAAAACTGGCATTACCTTTGTTGGCTGGCTTTATTCCAGGAGCAGCGCCTGTCGGCGTGATTGCAAATTTTGCAAATGTCATAAAAAGCAGTTGGAATAATCGTGATAAAAAGTCTGAGAACAGTGAAGCGATAGATACTGCGATTGAAGGACTGACTCCAGAATTGGAAAATCTTTTAAATGATAATGAAGAGATGTCAGAGCCGGCAACAAAGCAGATTGAGGAAATTAGGAAGGAATTTGAAGAAATACTTAAACAGCTAAAAGTGAAACTTGTTGTTTTGGTAGATGATTTAGATCGGTGCTTACCTGAAACAGCGATTTCGACTCTTGAAGCAATGAGATTATTATTATTTGTAGAGCGAACAGCCTTTATCATCGCAGCAGATGAACAGATGATAAGAAATGGAGTACGTGCCCATTTTAATGGAGTTGAATTGTCAGATGAGTTAGTTACAAGTTATTTCGATAAGTTGATTCAAGTTCCAATAAAAATACCGCATTTGGGGATTGCAGAAGTAAAAGTGTACATAGTTCTCTTGTTCATGGAATTAGAAGTTAAAAGAAACGGAGTGAGACAAGAAGCATTTTTAGAGGCGCAAAATAAATTAAGCAAGCTTTTGAATAAAGCATGGGAAGATGATGTGACAGCAGAAAAAATAGAAGGGGTTTTTGATGATGATACAGAAAGAACCATGAAGGAATATGTAGCAATTGCAGATCAATTAGCAGGTATTCTTGTAGGTGCGGATAATATTAAAGGTAATCCTAGATTAATAAAACGGTTATTAAATGCTCTTGAGATAAGAAAAAAAGTTGCAAAAATTAATGGAATGATGTTAGATTCCGGTGTGTTAATAAAGATGTTATTGTTTGAGAGATGTGCATCAGAAGGGGCATTTGATTATCTGGCTAAAGAAGTTGCAAACGCAGAGGAAGGAAAACCGGAATTTATACAAAAGTTAGAAGATAGCTTAATAAGTGGTGAAAAATATGAATTTCCAGATGTTACATGGAACAATGATTTTGTACAGAAATGGGTATTAATTGAACCGAAACTAGGTGGACTTGATTTGCGTCCACTTTTGTATCTTAGCAGAGATAAGGCGCTTTCGTTTGCTGCATATGACGAACTTTCTATTAAAGGCAAAGAATTGTTAACTGCGTTAAAGAAAGTAAAGAATGGTACATACCTTAGGGAACTTGTTGAATCAATTAAATCTCTAGGAATAAGAGAGGCTGAGAAATTGTTGAAAAGAATAATTAGTTTGGGACGTAATGAACAATGGAATGTAAATGCTTTATTTGCAGCAGTACATATTACGGAAGCTTTTCCCGAATTAGGTCGTAATTTAGCTTTGGCTTTGTGTGAGATACCGGCAAAATCTAGAAAAGCTCCCATTATTCCTGTTATTGCTGAAAAGGAATGGGCTAAAGATATGTTGAAACAATGGGCTGACGATTCAGAAACACCAGATAGTGTAAAAAGGGCCATAACACAAAATACACAAAAGAAGTAGGGGTGAAAACATATGGGAACATCAGCTTCAAGTATGGGACCAGGTGCAGGGGTTTCACTAGATCCGGAGTGGTTAGATGACATTAAGTTGCCTAATCAAGATAATGAGCAACCGGATTGTCAAAATGATGACGATAGTGAAAATGATAATCAATCTGATGAAAAAGAACCGGATGATGATGAAAAACTTGTTATTGCACCCAAATTCCGTTTTGCAAGTGCTAGACGAGGAATGGGTGAATACGTTCATTCTGGGAGTAAAGACTCTTTGAGAAAATCGCTGGGGCATTATTCTAAAACAGGAATGGGCGGAGCGAAAAATCTCTCCAAACGCATGCGTACTTCAACCAAAGCAGCTGCGAATTTCTTCCAGACATTTCAGTCCTTAAGGGATAACGAGAATTTCCCATTGGGTAAAATTTTATCAGAATTGCAAGGACGAGGTGCTAATGCGAATGAAATTATTGATACAATAATTGATAATGTATGCCCAACTGGTGGAAGCTTAGACGAAGTATCTTGTAGAGATTCAGGAAGATTTGCATTGAGCGAGTTTATGAGTCAAAATCCTGATACAGATATTAGTAAATTGACTGATGATCAGATATGGTCTCTCACCGGTACATTTCTTGGCAATGAGGCATTTAGTCGTATCCAATTGGACATAGGACAAGCTTTTGAAAAACAAGAAGTATCAGCTGTAGAACGTGTTAATCGTATGAACGAAATGAAAGATTATTTACAATCAGAAATATCATCGCAGTTAAATAGGCTTAGAAACTCTGGTAGTAAGACGATTGATATGCAGAAATTATTTCAAACAGCTATAAAAAACACGTTTGAAGTGTATGAGGTTGAAGTATGAATAAAGTGATTTGTTATCCACGATGCTGTACCCCAAAGTATTATAGTGATGATGATTATTATTTTGAAATGTTTACAGTTCCTGAACAGAAAATAAACAATGTAGGGCATGTGGGAGTACAACTATTTAAAGAATTGAGAAAATCAAAAATAGCTCCAACAGTAGAGGCATTGGATTTTACAATTATTGCTATGGCTGTAGTTGCAGCAGATAAAGCAGTATTGAGGAAAAAGAGTGCTGATGGTTGGACAAGAAAAATTGAGCTTTGCATATATTTGCATGATGCGCCTAAATGGAGACAGGAAAAAAGGAAGTTAGAGGAAATGCTTCGTTTCCTCAGCGGAGATTTTTGGGTTTTAAATATAAATGCTTTACCAGAATCGCTGGTTCCGCAGAAAAAATATGATTTAAGGCAGCAGGATTGTATTTGTTTGTTGTCAGGAGGTATGGACAGTTTAGTGGGAGCAATTGATTTGCATGAAGAAGGAAGAAATCCTTTATTTGTATCTCAAACAGTTAGGGGAGATGCTGAACATCAAAGAGAATATGCCATGCAGTTTGGAATAAATAATTTGTGCCAATGGAGCAATAATATAAAGAAAAAAGGAGAATCGGAAATTTCGACCAGAGCAAGATCAATGGTCTTTTTTGCTTTTGCATTATTGGCATCTTGTGGCATTGATTGCAATGCTCAAGGCAGGAAAGAATTATTCGTACCTGAAAATGGATATATTAGTTTGAATATGCCATTAGATCCACTTAGAACAGGTAGTCTTAGTACAAAAACAACCCATCCTGTATATATGAAAGCAATGCAGGAAATTTGGAATGATGTGGGAATAAATATTGATTTTGTATTACCATACAAATATAAAACAAAAGGTGAAGTTTTGATGGATTGTAAGAATCAGGATTTGATGAAAAAACTTATTTTTGGTTCGACAAGTTGTGGAAAATATCAACGGAAATTACAGCACTGTGGGGTCTGTGTTCCTTGTTTAGTAAGGAGAGCAGCTTTTTTGAAAAATAATTTGTGTGATGTTACAGAAGGCGGGTATTTTAAAGAAAATTTACAATGTTCGTATTCAAAAGATGTAGCAGCTGCAGCATTGGCTGTTGTTCAATTGAAAAAAAATGGCATTGAAAGTCTTGTGAAAGGTATGTTGTCTTTTGCAAAAGGAGAAGAACGAAATTTATATTTAGGTGTTATTGAACGTGGGGTGCTAGAAATAGGAGCATTGTTAAGGGAGCATAGTGTTATATGATAGATTTCCATTGTCATTTGGATTTATACAAGAATCCGTTAGCAGTATTTGATGAAGTCAAGCAAAGAAATGTAAAGGTGTTAGCGGTTACGACAAGTCCGCGCGCCTATCTAAAAACATCCCAGTATTTTAATAATACAGATAATGTGAGAGTTGCGTTAGGATTTCATCCGGAATTAGTGGCAGATAGAAGGAATGAAATTGATCTATTTATGGAACAAATTTCAAAGTCCAGATATATTGGAGAAGTAGGTATAGATGGTACTAGCAGAAATAGGCATTCATATTCTGTACAAAAAACCTTTTTCTATGGTGCATTAAGTGAAGCTGAGAAGCACCATGGAAGAATAATCAGTATACATTCAAGATGTGCAGTTAAAGATGTATTAGAATGTATAGAAAAAACTTTAGATAAGAATGTGCCTATAATGCATTGGTTTACCGGAAATATAAAAGAACTTCAAAAGGCTTTATCGTTAGGTTGTTGGTTTAGTATAAATCCTAAAATGTGTTATTCAAAAGCAGGAAGAGATATAATCATGCAAATGCCATTAAATAAAATATTGCCAGAAACAGATGCACCGTTTACTGAAAAGAATGGAATGTTGTATATGCCATGGGATATGGATGTGATAGAGTTTTTAGCTGTACAATATGGGAGGTCTATAATTGAAATTAAAAAACAGATGGAAAACAATTTATTAGAAGTAATCAATGGTACGACAGCATTAAAAAAAGTCTAAGAAAAATTCTAGTAAAAACAACGATTTTACTATTTAGTCAAGTGCTTACTATACTGTTTTTTGAAAGAGTCTTGGTGTAAGAATATTATGACGATAACAAAGCGGCTTTGGACAAATAATAGTTTTAAAGTCGCTTTAAACAAAAAATATTTTTTGTAATGGGATTGACATGAGGGTGATTGAGATGATGAAATCGGAGACACTCCAAGATATCATAAATCTTTCCTGCAGACTTTTCTTCACACACTCGATATTCCAGAACTATTAGTAGTAACGATGGTTGCAACGATAACATTTTTATGGATATCAAGTCCACAGCAGATGGGGGAGATGAGCCTCATCATAAGTATCACCACCTTAACTAAAGATAGGAATAGCAACATTGACTGTCATCTTACGACTAAATAAACATGGTTTATTACCCGTGATAAGAGTCCGGGTTCAAAGTCCCACTTGTTTGTGCTTGTAAGGATGACGGCACATATAAATATACGGGGCCGAATAAACTTCGCCACTCCTCCTCCCATGCTCTGTAGTGTATTGCTATTCCATAATAACATTTTAAAACTAAAAGAGGAGGGGGACAAGACTTTTCATGACTTGTTCGTGCCTGAGCGAAGCGAAAGGAATGACTAAAAATATGAATAAAATATCTGAGGTAACAAGACAAGATATTATAGATATTATCAGAGAGGGGTTTACAGTAATACTCGATGAAGAAGAATATGATGATAAGTCTGACGAGTATGTTACAGAGCGTACTATAAAAATGCCGTACTATGGACGTCTTGATGAAATTGATTTCCTTTCAAGAGTATACAATCTAAAGGAATTACCATCTCATGATAGTCGTTATAAAAATGCTCTTGATGATATTAGTTGCCATCTTAGATGGGACGATTATGAAGAGGAATGCTGGTTTTTTCAAGATGAGCGATTCAAGCTGCAACAAAAAGATGGAGATGAACCTTTACTGCGATTTATATGTGAGATGGTTCATCCGGCGGTACGGAGAGAAAAATCGCCTTGGAAACAGTATTTAGATAAATTTAATGAGTTGCTTCGAGTAGATGGCTATGAATTATATCCGGCACATCATATTTCTGGTCGTGATATTTATAAAGCTAGAGAATATAGCGTGCCGGATAAACCGTTATTACCAGATAATTTATTTTCAGAGCGATATAAAGACCTTATTGATTATGGCCATGGAGAAGCAGTTGATAATATTAGCAATAATATTGATTATAGGGCTAAAAAGCATATCTGTAGAATTATGCAGAATTTCAGAGAGCCTATACAGTATCAACCCAACCGATATCATAATTGGACAGAAAAAACAGATGCATTAGATGTTGCAATTAACAGACTAAATGAATTTATGGATACTCCTGTCATTGATTTAAAAAGCGCAATGTTCTCTTTATCTTCTGAGGAAGAAATATTTGCAAATTATTTTACACCGTTTATTTTTGATGTAATAGAATTTCAGTATGATGAATTATCTGAAGGTGAAAAATGTGGATTTCAAGAAGAAATTAATGCATCGTTGCAGAAAGACAATGTATCTTTTCGCCTTATCGATAGAGGGCTTATTGAGCAATTGCCAGATCATGAGGTGTTGACTTCAGAACTCATATCAATGACTGAACAAATAAAAGAACCTGGTTTAAGAGAATTGTTTGATATAGCAGTAGAGAAACATATGCAGCCAAGTTCACAATCTCATAAGGATGCGGTTGAAAAAATTTGGGGTGTATTGGAACGCTTGAAAACATATTATACTGGTTTGGATAAGAAGAAATCAGTGGAGAGAATTATTAATGACATGGCGGGCGGACAAGAAGATTTTGTAAAGCTATTTGATACGGAATTTAAGGCACTTACAGATATTGGAAATAGCTTCCGAATTCGTCATCATGAAACGGATCGAACAGATATTACAGACATCCGCTATTACGATTATTTTTTTAACCGTTGCCTGTCTTTAATTGCGCTTGCTATTCAATATTTGGAGTGAAAAATACAGTGTTAAGAATAAAGCTCTTGAGAGACTAAAACTCGAGGGCTTTATTGTTGGCAGTTTTTTTACCAACGATAACATTTCTTTTTAGGCATTTCTTAATATTATTCGTGAATGTATTAGCATATCAAAATTTTGGAATTTGTAGTATAATCTTAGTATTGTTATAGGTGGCTTGAAAAATGTCTATAGAGGCCATGGACAGAAACGGGTGTAATAGTGTTTACGCCAAGGGGAAAACATACCTTTCTGCCATCATTATTATCCCCACAACAAACTGCGAAGTATGTGTCGAATTGTGCCGGAATGAGAGAGGTGCTGCAAAATAAGAAAATCTAGTGATTGAAACCAGATGTAGAAAATATATACCATAATATAATGATGATTTTGAAAAGTCACTTTAAAGAAAATTTAGAGAAGTTTGGAAAAATTGACAATGGATAAAGCTAAAAATATAGACGAAATTTTAGAAGAAATTAAAAATGATATAATTAGAATACCGCCAGATGTATTCGTTTCCAAGTGGATAATGGAGGGGATTCCCAATATTTTTGAAGGTGATAGTATGAAATACTATGATTGGAAACATAAATTAGCATCGGGTATTCAGGTAGATGCTAGGGATATTATAATTACTGGTTCAGCATGTGTGGGATATAGTTTGAACCCCAGGAAAAATTTTAGAAAGTTTAGAAAAACTTCGGACATTGATGTAGGAATAATATCAAATTATTATTTTGATATAGCTTGGCATGAACTTCGCAACCAGAAGTATTATAAACTAGATAATAATATGAAAAATGCTTTAGAAGAGCATAAAAATAGATTGATTTATTGGGGAACTATAGCTACTGATAAAATATTGCCACTTTTATCTTTCGGAAAGCAATGGAATGCTATCATTACTGAATTAAGGAATTTCCCACCTATAGACAGTAGAGAAATAAACTTTAGAATTTATAAAGATAATAAATCATTTCGGGACTATCAAATTAATAGCATAAAAGAATGCCAAAGTATAATTTTAGGAGGAGATGCATAATGAAGGATTATTTGGGAAGTACCCAGCAAAACATTGCATGGTTTAATCAAAGGAGTAAGGAAGTAGATGGTTTAATTATTAAGCCAACGTTCCAACGAAATCCCGTTTGGACGGTTAACCAAAAAAGTTATTTAATAGATTCAGTTTTAAGAAGTTATCCAATACCTGAGATATATCTTCAAGAAAAAGTGAATGACAAGGGAGAAAGCCAATTTGTAGTTGTAGATGGACAGCAAAGATTGCGGGCAGTATTAGATTTTATTAACAATGAGTTTTCGCTTGTTCCTTCGGAAACAAGCGAAGAGTGGGGGAATCTAACATTTGATGAGTTATCCCCAAATGATAAAAAGAAGTTCTTTGAATACAAATTTGTTATAAGATTATTACCGGATATAGATGAAGAAACTATACGAAATATATTTAAACGAATTAACAAAAATAACGAAAGGCTAAATCAACAAGAACTTAGACAGGCCACCTACTCTGGTGAGTTTATTATAATGATAAATGAGATTGCTGATAGAACATATTGGGAAGATATAGGGTTATTCACTCCACAAAAAATACGTCGAATGTTAGATTCAGAATTTATAAGTGAATTAGCTATAGCATTTTTAAATGGTCATCAAAATAAAAAGGCAAAATTAGATTATTACTATAAATTGTATGAAGAAGAGTTTAGTGAAGGTGATGAGGTAAAGCATGTTTTTGATAGCGTGATAGGAGAAATATTACAAGTATTACCTAATATAAAAAAAACCAGGTGGCGTAATATGACAGATTTTTATACGCTTTTTTTAGTAATGGCTCAATATAATAATAAAGTGCCATTTTCTTCGGATATAAGGGAAAAGTTAAACACTGTATTAATAGATTTTAGTAATAAAGTCACTAATCTTCAAAAAGCAATTAAAGAGGATATAGCAAGTGATGAAAAAGATATGAATATACGTAACTACTCATCTGGGATAAGAGCTTCAACAGACTTGGGAAGTAGAAAGTTGAGATTCGAAGCATTAAATAATATCATAAAAAGTATAACGGTTTGATGATAAATATAATCTGTGAGTAAATTGAAAAGTTTACACCAGCGTTTAATTGACATAAAAGCGAATTATTCGGAAATCCCGGATAGTTCGAACTTAAGGTTTTCGATAGTTGAATTTTGAAATGAATCATCATTATAATCTGCAAGTGATGATATATGCTGGTCAAGAAGTAGACAATATTAAATGATAAAAGGCAGGTGATTGAATGGAGAATCAAAGTGAATTTATTATTTATCAAACAGAAGATGGTCTAACACACATAGAAGTAAAATTTGAGGATGAAACCGTCTGGTTGAGTCAACAGCAAATGGCAGACTTGTACCAAACCTCCAGAACTAATGTGGTTGAGCACATAAAACATATTTACGAAGAGGGTGAACTGGATGAGCAGTCAACCTGTCGGAATTTCCGACAGGTTCGCCAAGAGGGGAGTAGAGAGGTTGCAAGGAATATACCGTTTTATAATCTTGACATGATTATATCTCTTGGATATAGAGTAAAATCATCGATTGCCACGAGATTTCGGCGTTGGGCGACAGAGCGCTTAAAGGAATACATGATTAAAGGCTTTACCATGGATGATGAAAGGCTAAAAGGTAATGGCGGTGGCAATTACTGGCGTGAATTGCTTGAACGCATTAGAGATATACGCTCATCCGAAAAGGTATTGTACCGACAAGTACTTGATTTATATGCCACAAGTGTAGATTACGATCCTCGTAGTGAAGATTCAATAGAGTTCTTTAAGATAGTGCAAAACAAGCTGCATTTCGCGGCTCATGGTCATACAGCGGCAGAAGTGATATACGAACGGGCAGATTCAGAAAAGCCGTTTATGGGACTTACTACATTTTCGGGAGAACTTCCGGCATTAAAGGATATTAGTATTGCAAAAAATTATCTGAATGAGGAAGAATTAAAAGTTCTGAATAATCTTGTTTCTGGTTATTTTGATTTGGCCGAAATTAATGCAATCGAGCATAAGCCAATGTACATGAAAGATTATGTTGACCAGTTGGATGCTATTTTATTATCAGGTAATAGAAAGCTGCTTGCGGGATATGGAAAAGTGAGTCATGATCAGGCAGTGAAAAAAGCAAAGGAAGAGTATAGAAAATACCAAAAAAATACACTCTCACCAGTGGAACAGGCATATATGGAAACTATTAAGGACGTTGGTGAGAATGCGAAAAAGAGAATAAGAAAAGAAAGAGGAAATAGAAAGTAAATATTTAGTAGGTTATGCAGTGGCTTGCTGCGTATTTGAGCGGGCAGTTATTATTGGAAATCCGCCAAGGGGCAACTATATATTTCCGCCATCATTATTATCCACTCAACAAATACGGAAAGTATTGTACGGTTGAAGAAAAGTGTAAAATAGTGAAACAATAAACAGATTTAATGGGCTGGTTGGGATTTGTAGGAGTATATATTTGCAGAATTTTTAATAACTGGAAATTAGAGCGGAAGGTAACTGCTTAAGAATTTCGAGTAGTTGAAAAAGAAGGTGTCTGGTTCGTGAATCGTGAGATTGAATATGTTAATTTGGATGTAATACGATATAAGGATATTTAATGGACTAGGGAATATTTAAACCTATAATTTTTTGAGGAAATAAAGATTGAGGAAAAGAAATTATGACAAACAAGAAGAAAGAGATTACAATCCACAGTTCAGCCGCAGAGTATTTAACATATGTAGCATCTACAGGTAGTAGCTCAGATAGTTTTGAGATGCGCTATGAGGACGAGAATATCTGGCTGACGCAGAAAATGATGGCAACCTTATATGATGTTTCTGTATCGGCAATCAATCAGCACCTTAAAAGGATATTTGGAGATAATGAGCTGATAGAAGAATCAGTTATTAAGAAATACTTAATAACTGCCTCGGATGGTAAATCCTACAGTACGAAGCATTATAACTTACAGGCAATCATTGCCGTTGGCTTTAAAGTGAACAACGACCGTGCCGTAAGATTCCGCAAATGGGCTGGTCAGATTGTCAAGGATTATACAATTCAAGGATGGACGATGGACAAAGAGCGCCTGAAAAAAGGGCATATGTTCACCGATGAATACTTTGAACGTCAGCTTGAAAATATTCGTGAGATACGCCTGTCCGAGCGAAAATTTTATCAGAAGGTTACAGATCTCTATGCCACAGCGTTTGATTACGACAAAGATGCCAAGACTACCCGGCAGTTTTTCAAAATGGTACAGAATAAGATGCACTGGGCTGTACATCGGCATACAGCAGCGGAATTGATTGTAGAGCGTGCAAATGCCGAAAAAGAACATATGGGCCTGACAACGTGGGAATCAGCGCCGGATGGGAAAATTGTTAAGGCAGATGTTACTGTGGCGAAAAACTATCTGAGCGAACAGGAAATGTCTTATTTACAGAGAATCGTTTCACTGTATCTCGACTATGCAGAGTTACAGGCGGAACGAAGAATACCGATGAGTATGGAGGACTGGGCAAAGCGACTTGATGGTTTTTTGGAGTTTAACGGGAACGAACTGCTAATGGGACCGGGAAAAGTCAGTGCGGAACAGGCTAAGCTTCACGCAGAGACTGAGTTTGAAAAATATCGTATTGTTCAGGATCGATTATTTATGTCAGACTATGATAAATATTTAATAGAATTAGAACATCAAGCGGATTAAAGTGACGTGTAAAGATAAATATACCGTTTCCGCTTGGGGAGAAGTGCGCTTTCCCGCCATCATTATCATCCACTCATCAAATGTCGAAGTGGTAATAATGATGCGGAATTGTGGTTCGGAAGGGAAATAGAGGGATTTAACCACAAGATATAGTGGCTTTTGGCGAAAAATCGGGGAAAAAATTGGGCAAAAAATGGCCGATTTTGACCCCGATTTTTTGGCCTTTTCATAGATGTGAGGTAAGCGCCTAAATTTCGGACGGTAGTTCGGCGCCTAAATTTTCCTAGTTAAGTTTCACAGGACCTATGTATACCAAAATTTTATATATAATCTTGTAACATTACCTTTATCCTACTCCTGTCTATTTCCATTCACTTTTTTGGCAAACTCTTTGATATAGGGCTTAAAGTTCTTATGCTCTGCAGGCTGCGTTGCAAGAGGGATGGCGAAATCAGTTACCGTCATTACAAAAAACTGGCTGCTGTCTTTAAAGTAAAAAGCAACTTTGCCCATCGCTCCAAGTTTTACTTCTTTCAACATGCTGGCCGTGATATGTAAGATAAAATCCGGATCTACTTCCATCTTTGTCATGGACGGGCAGGGAACAGCCATGATATACATCTCATCCTCCCGGTATCGGACGATCAGATTGGGCATATGGGAATATCCGGACTGTATCCGGTCATAACCTTTCACCGTAGAGACCGCGTCTTTCGCCCCCTGTGCCATAACAATCTCAAAGCCCGCTGTTTCCGGAACCGCGCTCTCGGAACCTTCAATGATTGACTGAATTAGCATCGCATGTTTCCGCTGTGTTTTCTTGTCCGTGAGCTTAATGAGTACAAGCGCTAATATGAGTGGGACACAAAAAAATAAAATCAGATACATCGTTTTTCTCTCCTTTTTCTTATCACTTCTTTGAAATGAATTCGTCAATTTTTTTTGCAATATCGTTCACCTGTAAACAGATCATATCTTCCACATGGTGGCTGACATCCTTGTAACCGGCTGGATTTCCTGCATAGCCGAGGGGGACGGTATTTTTTATTTCCTCGCCTCCCTGAAGCCATTTTTGCAGTTTTGCCTGATCCAGAGATGTGGACTTTAACGTTTCGGCGGTCTCTAAATCCACCAGCTGGGGATAAAAATAATTCAAAACCGCTGTTTCAAACGCTCCGGCATGAATATCTAACAGACCAGACTCCGTCGGCTCCGTTTCTGTAAACCATTCCATTGGATAGTCAGGATTTACTACCAGCAGAAAATCTTCATGCCCCTGCCAACCATACAGTTCTAAATCCATGGAATTTAAAACGAGTTTGCAGGACAGCCCCAGCTCGGAATTAGCCCTTTTTATCGCATCAATAAGTGCCTGTACGTGGGCGGCATCTCCATGATAGTTAAAACAAAAAATATCGCGGAATGTAAAACGGCTCATATTTTCAAAAATTTCAAACAGGACCTGTGAAAATGTTTCCGGCCGAAGGGAAAAGGTACCCGGAAAACTGCCAGTACAGTGATTGATTCCTCAATAGTAAGGCGGCGCAATCACGCTCTCCCTATTCATTTCAGCCAGTTTTTTCCGAACCAGCCTGCACATGGCATAGCTCCAGTAGATGTCGGAGCCAAGAGGGAGATGTGGGCCATGTTCCTCGATAACGCCGAGTGGAAACAGAAGCGCTGTGGTTTTCAGCGCTGTATTTTGAAATTTTGTCCAGTTTTCCTCTGCCATCGTTTCCTGAAAAATAGATGTAAACATATCTTTTTTCCTCTCATTTAATTGATCTACCCGGGTGGGGGCATTTGTTAGATTGACCTTTTCGCAGCACACGCCGCCGAAATGCAATGACGCTAATTTTTTTATTGATATTTGCCCGCAAAACGACTTGAAATCGCTCATTTCTCTTTAAGGGATAGGGACGGAACCCCTGATAGAATGGGACTTGGAGGGCTGTCGTTCCATTCTGTGTTAAAACTTCTCGCAAGGTTTTTTCTAAGGTAGGGCGGGATTTTGCCCACCGAAAAACAGGGAGGATATCATGCAACAAGCCTTACGCTGATTGAGGAGCGCCGTTTTATCCGACGTTGAGCCAGACCATGTACAGCCCCCGGTGGTATGGGAGAAACGAAAAAAGGCCGCCGAGCAGAAGCGCCAACAGAGGAAACGCGTCACATTTTAGGCTCGAAAAAAGCCTTGTAAAGATGGGGCTTTACGGACGCTGAACCAAAAATGGGAGGGTTATACGATTTCACCTGAATCCCCGTAAGCAGGCCCTATCGTTCCGCCCAACCGCCTCAGCGTGAGAGTTTGTCCTCTCCCATGTCGGGGCGGTTTTCTTGCGCGGCAGGAATTCGGATTTGTCAAAACAGTAGTGGCAAGCATTTTGCAGGAGTATATCCACTCTTGTAAAATGCTTGTTGGAGTCCGTAGTTTACCCCCCGGAAAAGGACCACTGCTGGCGGTTCTTTCATCGCTTCTTACGGGGCGGTTGCGTGTCCTGCGGACACTTCTAACCCAGGAGGACAACCTTTCCCAGCCGGTAAAGCTCCCTTTATTTAGCGCACGTAAGGGCGCGTGGCCGCTCCACCTGTGGAACGTTCGCAATGCAAGCGGCCCTTGCCGGGGGATTGGGGGAGCCCCCAACAAGCGGTTTGAACCGTTTTCGCAAAGCGGAAAATGGGCAAACGCACAACGGTGTGTACCGTTGTGCCCTGCTTGCCAGTATTGAAAACAGCAAAATAAGAAATGTGCCTTTTATCAAGAGGGCATAGGTAAATCAGTCCTACAAAATGGAATTTTACTTTAATCTGAAAGGATAAACATGAATAGTATGTCTGCTTAGTTCAATAGTTTCGATATCAAACAGATTCAGTTCACCAAATTCATAGTATATATCTCCCTTCTTATCTGTTTTCGCATTTTCCTTATACCATGCGCCAGTACGAAAAGTTTGAATTAAAATTTTTTCGTCATTAACGAAGCTATAATCAGCTTCCTCTCCATAGAAGTATCCAGAATCATATAGAAGATTTATCTGTTCATTCTCAATTTTAAGCAAGGCAAATGCTTCTTCACTTTCACCTGAGAAATAAGAAAAAATTAGGTATTTCTTAGATGGGGAAAGTTGCAGTGAACCTCCACCATAACCCCCAGAAGCATAAGAAATCTCGAATCTGTTCTCTACTGTATCGTTGGAAATTAAAGATAGAATAATTTCATCATCATCCTCTAAAATAACTTTTTTCCCGTCTGATAAGAATACAACTTTTGTTTCTTCCATAAAAATCCCTTTCTACAACTCCAAATTTGTCGAATACGCCTTCTCCGCCAAAGGAAACACTCTTCTTCCTTTTACTCGTTGGATCTGTCAAGTTATTCTGCGTATCATTATATCGTGTTTCAAGTCTTTATAAAATCCGGGCGGGATTCTGGGTAGTTTATACTTTGAAAACACATAAAAAATACAAGCTGGATAAACTTTAAAATCCCTATTCACCGGTGTTCCCGGCATTGCCGCACCTTTAATAAAGTCGAAAAACAATTTGAACCCAATACTATTTTTTATTATGAAGCATGATGTAAGCTTCCGGTCAAATCACAGCTTAATGTTTTGTATGAGTGTGTTCCGTCAGGTCAGGCCGGACATAATAAATATATCACAGTTATTGGTAGGTCTTGCTTCTATTTCATTACATTACCATAGGCGTTTCATGACATTCTCTTTGAATTGGTTTAGAATTATGGTAAAATTATACCCATTCGGGCCCCGCGTAACTGAATGCTACGCATGGGCGCGCTCTGCGCGATAAGGTATAACAATTTAACAAACGGATTAGGAGAACGATGATGTTGCGGATTGGTATTTGTGACGATGATCCTCATATGCTTAACTATCTCTCGGCTTTGTGTACGAAAATTCTGCCTGAAGCAGTCGTTACAGAGTATCGAGGCGGTATGGAGTTTTTAAGCAGCACCGGAAGTTTTGAAATTATTTTAATGGATGTGCGTATGGAGGGGCTGGACGGCTTAAACGTAATCAAACAGCTCCAAAACAGAATTTCAAAAAAAACGCCGAACTCGCCGGCCGTGATTTTTATTACGGCTTATGATGAATATGTATTTGAAGCGCTGGATTTATTTCCGTTCCATTATTTATTAAAGCCTCTCGATGAAGAAAAATTTGAGATGATACTGAAGCGTGCGGCAGAAAGGTATGAAAAAAAGGAAAAAGAAGAAGCTGTTTTTTTTCACACAAAAACTCGCCATTTGCATATTTATCCCAGGGATATTTACTTTGTGGAGAGTAACCTGCGAAAGGCCGTTATTAATCTACAGCACGAGCAATTTGAAGTGTATTCTACGATGGCGGAGTTGGAAAATTTGTTTGGGGACTCTTTCTTTCGCTGTCACAGGGGGTACCTGGTGAATCTTGGAAGGGTCCAAAGCTATGACAGGGCTACGATCACACTGATTAATGGGAAGCGTGTAATTTTATCCAAGACGAAATATGCGGAATTCGTAGACGCGTATATGCGTTATTTAAAAATCAATGAGGGGTAGAATGGGCTGCTGTTACAATTCGGCAGCCCTGTGTTTTTTGTGAGCGCTCTTTTCGTTACATAATCAATATAGTTTCATGGCAGTTCTGATAAACATCTCCATGTATGTGAGAAAATAAGATAAGACTGCATGGAAAAAAATTGTAACGTATGCCGGGGGCCAGGATAAGAATTTTACTATTATGAGATAAGGGGAAAATGTTTTTTGTAGAAAATTTCGAGGATAATACGATATAGAGCTATAGATAGTCAGGAGAAAATATGGAATGGTATGGGAAACTGAGAAAAAGTTTTTTTGTCAATAATTTCAGCCAGTACCTGCTGAAGTTTCTGGAGGACAAGGCAGGCCTTGCCGGACGAAGTAATTCCGATAAGTGGAGTCTGTTTTTTGAAAAAGTGGAGCATTGGAAAAATCGATACTGTATTTCTTCAGAACTGGTGACACTCTATGGAGTAAATGGCTGGTATGTGGATTTTAGGTTCAGCCGCTTTAAGCTGCCTGACAGCAGGGAATATCAGATAGAGGAATATGCAGCGATTCTGTTGTTCATCGATTTAGTAATCTCCTGTGATGGCGATGCAATGGAATTCGAGTGTTTAAAGAATACAGAATTTGAAGAATATTTTCAATATTATGATTATCCTGTGGAGGAGGATGCTGTGTTATCCAAAACGCAGTTCTGTGATGAATTACAGCACTTGTACAACAGCTCTTTTGAACGGTTTCAGTATTATGTGAATCAGCCGGCAAAACAGAATCCGAACGTGATTGAAAAATTAGAGTTACAGTATCCAATCTATATAAACTATATGGATTTTTTTAGGAGTAATATACGAGAAAACAGCAAAATAGTGCGGTTAAATTCATTTGGATGCGATGAAGATATATGGTATGTGGTACCCGTTGATTTTGCTGTATTCTTGATTGCTGTGAGAGAAATTATCTAATGGGGAGATAATGAAGCCAGTAACAGATTTGAAACAGGTGAAATTCGTTTTCGCTATTCGAGAAAAATGTCAGATGACAGCACTAAATGGATACGGCACGGGCTATTTACAGAATATCATCAGAACAGCAACATATTGTCAACAGGGATGTATAATGAAGGCTTAGAAAATGGGCGCTGGAAAGATTATCATGAAAATGGAAACTTAGAAAGTGAAGAGATCTTTGAGTAATTATACAAATTCCAGATCAAGCAATTGATTGACATTTTTGAAACACCAACATTATAGTATGAGAAAATCTTGAGATTTACGCGCTATACTATTCTGTGTGATAAGGGGGATCTTCAAGTGACAAATAAGATACTATTGGTCGATGACGAAAAAGGCGTTGTCGATGTAATGAAAGATTATTTTCAACTATCGGGTTATCAAGTAATGACGGCATATAGTGGGACTGAAGCTCTTACAAAAATTCAAAGACAGCCGGACATTATTTTGCTGGACATTAATATGCCCGATATTGACGGGCTGACAGTCTGCCAGACTATTCGGGAACATATTACTTGTCCAATCCTGTTTCTAACTGCACGGATTGAAACAGCGGACAAAATTAAAGGCTTCTCTGTGGGGGCGGATGACTATATTGTAAAGCCGTTTGACCTCGATGAATTGGGGGCAAGAGTTGCGGCACACTTGCGACGAGAAAACAGAAAGCAAGAACACTCTATGCTCCGTTTTTTTGGAGATATGGCGATAGACTACACGAAGCGAGAGGTCACGATCAATGGGGCTCCCGTTGTCTTATCTAAAAAAGAGTTTGATATTGTAGAGCTGCTGTCTGTCAATGCTGGGCAAGTTTTTGACCGTGAACGGATTTACGAAATCGTCTGGGGGATTGATGGTGATGGAAACAGCGATACGATTATGGAGCATATTCGTAAAGTGCGGAGCAAATTTGCTATGCTGACAATGCACAGCTATATTGACACTGTTTGGGGGATGGGCTATAAATGGAACGGATAAAACAAATGAGTTTGAAAAAAGCCTTATTCACCTTAACCGTTATTAACCTTTTGGCAGCAATCGTCCTTTCGGCATTGGCTTTTGGGGTATGTCTGGAAATCAGATCGCAGATTGCACCGCAAGGTATTGTCATCTATACCGGCGCACCTTCCATGACAACTGCTCTGGAGCCATCCGGGCAAGCGATATTTTGGGCAAGGGCTTTGGAAGTCATGCAATTTGCTTTACCTGTTTTGATTTTTATATGCTCCTCATTTTCAACAGCGGTATTGTTCTATAATCTAAAGTTGAAAAAGCCTGTTGAAGTTCTAACAAACGGAGCAAACCGCATAATAGCCAATGATTTAGATTTCACCGTGGAAACGGATACTTCCGATGAACTGGGCCAGCTCTGCGTTGCGTTTGAAACTATGCGGCAGGCTTTGGTTGCAAATCATAAAGAACTGTGGAGGCAGGCAGAGGAACGCAGACGGCTGAACGCTGCTTTTTCCCATGAGTTGAGAAATCCTGTTACTGTCTTAAAAGGTGCCGTAAAACTGGCAAACCAGAGCATTAAAAGTGGAATGGCAAGCCAGGAGCAGGTTTCGGAAAATCTGCAGCGCATGGAAGGATATACACAGCGAATTGAAAAATATGTAGAGATTATGAGTGGCGTTCAGCGGTTAGACCAAATCCCTCTCGGAGCTAAAACGATTGGCTGGGACACTCTCCTTACCGAACTCAAACAGACGGTTCAATTGGTTGGCTTGGATAGCGGAAAAGAAATTGAGTTTGAAACTGGTGGCTCCACAGACGAGCTCGTGATAGATCAGTCTGTACTACTCCAAATAGCAGAAAACCTTGTTTCCAATGCGTTGCGATTTGCACGGCAGGTTATTCACTTTACCTGTGCCGTAAGCGATGAAACCTTGGAATTGTCTGTTCTGGATGATGGAAATGGGTTCCCTCCGGCTCTCATACAGAAGGGCATCCAGCCTTTTCAAAAGGGACATGATGGAACAGACCATTTTGGTATGGGGTTATATATCTGCAATCTGCTCTGTCAAAAGCATGGTGGAGCCTTAAAAATCGAAAATACTTCCAACGGTGCTTTTGTGCGGGCAACAATAAAAATCAATAAACCTTGAGGAATTCTTGAGAATTACCTTTTATACTCTCCTTATCAAAGCGATAAGGAGAGTATTTTATGGATATTCAAATGAATGATATTTCAAAAATCTACGGAGCGAATGAAAATAAAGTCATCGCACTCGATCACGCAAGTATGACGATCCATGAGGGAGATTTTATTTCTATCATGGGGCCGTCCGGGAGTGGGAAAAGCACCTTGCTCCATATTATCAGCGGATTGGACAGACCGACAAAAGGGTGCGTCCTCTACGGTGATACCGATATTCACAACGGAAGTGACAAAACGCTGTCTGCTTTCCGCCGTCAAAAGATCGGCTTCATTTTCCAGCAGTTTAATCTGCTCCCGGTACTAACCGCCCGTGAAAACATAATTATGCCGTTGCTTTTGGATAAGCGGCAGGCAGACGAAGGTTATTTGCGGGAGCTTGCAGCTCTCCTGGGCTTAGAAAACCGCCTGTCTCATTTGCCGCATGAGCTTTCTGGGGGACAACAGCAGCGTGTGGCGATTGCCCGTGCGCTGATTTCAAATCCCGACATCATTTTTGCCGACGAGCCGACTGGCAACCTGGACAGCAAAAGCGGTGGCGAAGTGATGAAAATGCTGTGTGGCATTCAGAAAAAATTGAAAAAGACCTTGGTTGTTATTACCCATGACCCACGGATTGCTGAAATGGCCAACCGCCGTTTTACCATTGTTGACGGGGTACTTTCGGAGGTGCAGGCAAAATGAAATCCTATCTGTCCCTGGCGCTCAAAGAGATAAAAGCACAAAAGATAACGGCCATTCTTGTTTTGATTGCTGTAATTCTGTCCAGCGTGATGACCACCGCCATCGGGCAGTCCCTTGGTATTTTACAGGGAATGAGAGTAGAGCAGGCGTCATCCCTTAACGGAGACCGATATGCAACATTTCATCAATTATCAAAAAAACAGGCTTCAGAACTATCGGCTGATCCCCGGCTGGTAGATGTGGGCAGTCTAATCAATCTCGGTTCTGCAAAACTTGGAAATAGCGGACTGTCCCTGTTTTTGCGGGAATACCTGGATGGAGCTCTGGCCGCCTATCCCTCTATCAACAAAGTCAAAGCAGGCCGATTGCCAACAGCTCCCAACGAAATTGCACTACCTGAAAGTGTGCTGCAGTATTTGCCCGAAGATATTCAAGTAGGAGGTCAGGTCACATTGGACGTGAGCATTTCTCTCCTGTATGATACGGAGGAGTCCTACAAATACACTGCAACATTTGATGTCTGCGGTATTTTGGAAAGTATTTATATTGGCTATGCAACGGGAAGTGTGGAGGCCATAGCAGGCGCAGGTACGGCTTCCATGTATTTGCCGGATCGCTATATGCTCTATTCCACCGATTTCAAAACCCGCAGCACAAAGCAATTCAAGGCTATTGTGGATGATTTGGCACGGGCCCTCAATATGGAGGACAGGAGTATTCAATACAACTGGGTCTTGCTGGATGCCCTTGGGGTCTCCTATGCTGAGAGTGGTGCGTCTGATACAGATACAGGCTTTTCCTTTATGACGATTGCCTGCGTGATGGTCGGTGCGCTCGTTCTGCTTGCGGCTGGTCTGGTGATCTATAATGTCCTGAAAATCGCTGTTACAAAGCGTATCAGAGAATATGGAACGCTTCGGGCTATTGGCAGTGAAAGAAAGCAAATTTATCGTCTTGTTTCTCTTGAACTGCTCATTCTCTGCGGCGTGGGCATTCCCATCGGCCTGCTGTCAGGTGTGCTATCTGCAAAGGGAATTTTGATTGCTGCTACAAGCGTTCTCAATCCCGATTTGTTCATGGCGGATACCACCGCAGAATTGCATAACTCAATTAGTGGTGCAAGTGTATCAAATGGAGGATTTCTCCTTGTAAGCGTTGTTATTACTTTGCTGTTCGCCATGCTGGCGGCTTATCCTGCGGCCCGGTATGCAGCCCATGTGTCCCCAACGGTTGCTATGTCCGGGCAGTCTGCAAAAATTAAACGCCGTGTACGGAGAGAGAAGAAAATCCGAAACTTTGAAAGCTATTATGCACGACTGAACTTAATGCGTGGGCGTGGCAGAACAGCAATCACTATTCTTTCTTTGGTTATGAGTATCACAGTCTTTGTAGCCCTGCAAAGTTTTACGGCGATCCTTGATACCAGCAGCAGCGTAAAGGAAATACACCTGGGTGATTATGCGATTACAAATGAAACGGTTGGGATTCCGCCTCAAAGTGTCAACCAGCTTCGGGAGCAGGATCAATTGGCGTCACTCGCTACAACAAAACTATCCGTGTATGTGCAAGACGAGGACGGCAGGCTTCCTCTGGAATTGAATGTCCCTTTGCAATCCTGGGAGTCTATGCAAATTGCAGGGCTTGATGATGAGCGTTTGACCTCTTATGTGAAAGACTTAAGTGAGCAGGATATTCAGGATTTGCTGTCCGGTTCTGCTTGCATTGTCAAAAATCCGATAGCTTTTTCTTATGAAGGCCAGACAGTTGAAAGTACGAACTTTGAAATTGGCGATACCCTATCGGTAAACGGTGTAGATTTTCAAGTGGTTGGCGTTGCCGATCAACCTGTCACAATCAATAACGGCGGCTTCATAAACGGTGTGCAGATTATCGTGTGCGATACTGCTTATGATAATCTGACCGGGCATTCGCAGTATTCTGAAGTATATCCTACACTGAGAGAGAACTCCGATACCGGGCAATTTGAGACATGGCTGAATCGCTGGTGCGACAAAAATCCGGGAAGTCATTGGCTCTCCTATCTTCAGAGCGACGCTCAACTGGAGGAAAGTTTTGGACAGATCAAAATGCTGTGCTGGGGACTGATCCTCTTTATCGGGTTGATTGGAGTACTGAATATTATCAATACTGTTTACAGCAATATTCATACCCGTGTATCTGAGATCGGTATGCAACGGGCTATTGGCATGAGTACGAGAAGCCTGTATAAAACATTCCTTTGGGAAGGGGCGTATTATGGAATTTTCGCTGCTGTGATTGGTGGCCCATTAGGCTATATCTGCACAGTCTTTGTAAGCGCCGCCACAACCGACACCTTACAGTTTGTAGCTATCCCGTATTTTTCCATCATAGAGGCCGCTGCATTTTCTATTGCTGCCTGCCTGCTTGCGACGGCTGTTCCTCTGCGCTCTATTGCCAGACTGAATATTGTTGAGTCGATTGAAGCAGTAGAGTAATGAGAGGAGAATCGTTTGAAAAAGCTGAACATACCAAACAATCTGAAATACGAAAGAGGTGTAATGAATCATATATGGAAATGTAATGAAAAAAACTGCGGACTTTTCTGGCAGACGGTATAATTACCATATGAAATTCTGTCGGAAAGAAGAAAACTTGTGATGAAATACAATCGGCCATCCGGGAAAGTTCTTCCGGGTGGTTTATTTGTACTTTTAGTATGCATGTAAGCATGAGGCACTGTATGCTTGCTTTTTTGCTATGCTTTATGAAAGAACCTGCATTACGGTAAAAATTGCCTGAGGAAGGCGGTGCTTTTTGTATATGGTGTGGGAGAAAAGATATATGTGTATAGGCAAAATCATAAAAAATGTATTTGTATTCTTGAAGTTCGGCGGCTTGGGGATTCTGATTTTCGTCTATTTTATTGTATCTAAAACATGGCAGGACCTAAAAAAGCCGGTTCCGGTTGAATCAGCAGAGGAGTTAAGCGAAGGAGAAATTGTTACATTTTATACTATTCTTCGTGGTGACAAAGAGATATCGGGGGATTGGGATGGGCAGGCAGAATTGTACTTTTACGAAGGAACAATTGGAAGCGATTCGGTAACCCTGGCAATCCCTCAAGATGTTATCTGGCAAATCAAACTGATGTCGGTTAACCATTTTAAAGTAATCGGTAAAGTGAGAAAGACGGATGACAGAAATAAGTCCATGTATGTTGAAGTTCTCCGAGAGGATTATAAAAATTCTGCCACACGTTTGTTTGGCATGGGAGCTTTTTTTATGGTATCAGGAGCTTTGATAATGCTCTATACATACAGGATGAAAACAGAAAAATGAAATGGGAAAGTTGGGAATGGATATGGATTTAATAGATAAGAAGATAGAAATGCTGGAACAGATAACAGACGGCGTCGCTGCGTACAATGCAATTTCTTATATTGCGAAAAGAATCAATGAAGAGAAACGGGAAAAAATCATGGGAGCTCTTATGCGGTATGGTGATAAAGGACTGGTTGAATTTCACCGTGGTTTTGCGGTGGAGAGAGTTGCAGCGCTGATGAAGCAGGGGGACATTCAATACCGTGATTTTTTTATGTCCTGTATCCAGTCTGGGGACAGCAGCAAGGTGTACTGGGCAATCAGGGGATACGTCAAAGCAGTTGGTAAAGCGGCCTGTGATGCGTTGACTCCATTTATATTTCATGATGACTTTCCTCTGGAGTGTAAAGCAAATATTATTTTGCAGCTGTCAAAGGCAACCAATAATTCGTTTGAACAGGGCAAATCTTTGGATCCCGGATTATGGAAAGAGAGTGATATCGATTATGAGGCGATACGAAACTGGGCAGAACAGGGATTTCCCTGCGGGAACGGATATGCGGAGCCAGTCCGCCATGTTTGCCTGGATTTCCCGGAAACAGCTGCAGAAGAGGTATATGCAAAAATTGAAAAAAAGCTGAAACTGAAACGGGAGAAGGAACAAAATCTGGCTTGTCCCACAAACTGGTTGGTCAAAGCGGAACTGACCGACTTGGAGCAGATTAGCCAGAATTGGCATTTGCCAGAAGATTACAGGGATTTCCTTTCAAAGGCTTCGCCTCTTAGAGCGGATTTTAAGCTGAGAGGATATCATGGGCCTGTTACAGTATATGGAGCCCAAAATCTCATTTATTATCAGAGGGGCTACAGCTATAATCCGGTTGAAAAAAAGAGTATTGCCAGTTGGAATAAAGACTATCTTGTGATTGCGGACAGGGAATCCGATCCTTTTTGTATTGATCTTACACTGGAAAAATCGCCCGTCTACTTTGCACTGCATGGTATGGGCAAGTGGGAGTTTTCAGATGTATTCGGGGATTTTATGGATTTCATGAAGCACATCACGGTCTGACTATCAGGAATCAACAGCGCAAAGCTGTGTGGCGTGGCATGAGGGGGACTCTTATGTTGATTAACGCTGTTAAGAATGTAATCTATATTGTTTTTTGCTTTATCAGTATAATCTATCTGCCTGTTAAACCTGGCATGTTTGAACTGGGGTTACTGGCGGTGTTCTTGTTCTTCTTTGCCCTCCCCGTATTGCTTGAGGGGTGGTTGAACAGATATGAAAGAAAAGGCAGTAGAAAGAGCCGAAAACGGAACTATGATGAAGCAATCCTGTATTTCAGGAAGAGCTATGCATTTTATGAGCGTCATGCCTGGGCAGAAGTATGCCGGCGCTGGTGCTGGCCTTTTCGGAAAAAGAATACGGGGCAGGAGGAGGCCGTTGCCCAGATGCTTCTGTGCTATTTAAACTTAGGGCAGCGCAGCAAGGCTCTTGAATGTAGAAAAGAACTGCAGGAAAAATGGCCCGAAGGTCTGACCGGGAGTGAGGATTTTTCATTTTTAGCGGTTTTGGAGGATGGAAATTACCAGGAGTTCCAAAGAGAAAATGAAGAACAGATGATGGCTGCTCTGTCGGGCTTATTGAAGCCGGGAGAAGAATTGGAGCTTTGTTTTTATGGCATCACAGACAGACGTGGGAAAACGGGCAGAAGGTGGAAAAAAGGCCCAGTTTTGTGGGACTTAGCGGAAGTAATCTATTCATTGCCGTCTTAAAACGGCCGTCAATGGAAGAGACAGCGTGGACAGAACGGTATTCGCTTGATGTCAGGCATGTAAAAAAGGAAGTTCGTTTTTCAGATTGGTGTATCTTTGAGATCCTGTGTGTGAATGGGGATTGATTAAGGATTCAATGCCTAAAGATGCTGGCAGCGAATCAGTATGCGGGGCAGGAGGAGAACTTCAGACGGTTTGAAGATGCTCTGCGCCGCCTGGAGATACGTCCGAAGGACTGTTCAACATGAGATGGAAAAGCAGGAGTTTGCAGAGCGTATGAATGGAAGAAAGGAGCAGGAATCATCATATGGAGTTATTTAAAACAACAGGAATTCTTGATGAACCGATACTGAGAGAGGTCGCTAAATGGGGAATTCCTAAATTAGAAAATAGAGCAGCAATTATTTGTTTCATAGTCAGTCTCGTCCTCAGTGCGGCAAGATACCCTGCACTTGCGGCGGTTTTCTTTTCTGTCGGTTTGTTTTTTGTATTATGGCAGTACGTCCTGTTCCGCTGGATAACAGTAAAAAGGAATCTGCGCGATATGCAGGACTTCAATGGGGTAATGGGCTATCAATATACCAGCTGGTTTGATGAAGAAGGACTGGCAGTGATAAATCAAACCAACCATGGGGAAGGAAAATTCAAGTATGCCTTTTTGAAACGGGCTTTTGAAACAGAACATATTTTGGCTTTACAGACGAAACGCAATCAGTTTGTTCCGATTTTCAAAAACGAGCTGAGCTTGGAAGAATTAGACGAGCTGATGGTATTTTTAAAATCGCGGAACAAAAAAATTAAAATTTGCCGTTTGAAGAAACAAAATGATAAAGGAGCATCGGGAAATTAAAGCCAGGGAGAATGGGCTGATGGAACTTCTAAGAAAGGAATGATTAGGGAGGAATGTTGTATGAGTGCAAGAAAAATGATAAAGGGTATCATTCTATTAGTGAAGTACGGCGGCCTGGGTATTTTTATTTTTATCTATTTATTCGCATCCAAAATGTGGCTGGATTTTAAAGAGCCGGTTCCGGTCTCATCGGCCTGGCAATTGACTGAGGGAGAGATCGTAACATTTGATACGCCTCTCAATGACACAGGGAAAGTATCCAGGTATTCAGATGAAACGGAAAATATGCACTTCTACGAAGGGACCCTTGGAGGGGAATCAGTTACCCTCGGAATCCATCATAATTTTGTCCAACAGATTGAAAAGATAACGTCCAGCCATGAACCGATAATCGGTAAAGTGAGAAAAATGGACGGAGAGAGCGATTCACTGTATGTTGAGATACTCAGAGAGGATTATAAAAACTCTGCTATCGGGCTGCTTGGGATGGGGATCTTTTTCCTGGCATCAGGTGCACTGATTATGGTTTATACATATAAAAGGAAAAGACATAAGTGATTCAGGAAATAGGAGAAAATCATATATGGACAATAATTATGAGGCAGCGGTATCTGATACCATGTCTGAGAAATTTATAAAATATAAATATATCACGGCGGGAGGAAAAGAAAATGGCAGGAACAGGGATGTCAGAGAGCAAATGGTTAATGAGGAGGAACACCCATGAAGGATTTTGATTTACTCCCTGGTGAGGAGTGTGTAAAGGAAACAGGAGGAGATTGCTGGGAGACTCCCGGAACGTTTAGAAGTCAGGTTCCGGGAAAGTATTTATTTACCAATCAACGTATCATTTTTGTTGGAAATGGAGTGATTGAAAAGCTGCGTGTCAAGTTTGAAATCTCGTATTCGGAAATTCAATCGGTGACTCCCTATCGGGTTGTGTTTTTCAGCACGGGCATACTCATTCGAATGAAAAATGGGGACAGTTACCGCCTATCGTTGAGAAAGAGAGATCAGTATATTGCCATGATTCAGAACTATATGGAAGGGACGGCCTAAGATGGAATTGTTTAAAACAACAGAAGTTCTTGACGAAACGGTACTAAAAAAAGTTGGGAAAAAGGGCGGTATGATCATTTGAATAGCCAGACTGCTTTACATAATGATTACAATGGGTTTTGGGATATGGTCAGAGCATATTTTGATAAGAACTTAAATTAAAGGGCCTCCAGTTTGGTGGACGGAAAATTTAAAAGTGCATGATTGCTGTCTTGCAGGGAAAAGGACTTTTAAATACCATTACACCTGTTTTATTTGTGTTGGGAAGGTTAGAGGCATATTATGAAAAGAAGAAAATCATATATTATACCGGTAGGGTGTATCCTTGCATTTATGCTTCTGGCCGTAATTGGGATTATGTGTGATGGCAGCCTGGGTCTTAAACGTATGCTGTCGGATTCCATTCACCAGACATTAAATGAGACGGCGGGACAGCAGACCTTTAATCTTCATCAGAAGATAGAAGCAGATATCAGCGCGCTGAATAATATTGCCTTGCAGCTGGAAAAACTCCCACAAAAGGAATTAGATTCCTATTTGGATCAGGTTATACAAAATACAGGGTTCAGTGTTCTTGCGCAAGTAGGTACAGATGGTGTTGGAATTGATAATAAAGGAAACAAGCTGGAGGTTTTTGACGATGCCCTCTTTCGACAGGTCATGAAGGGAGAAACTGTAGTTGGCGATGTGGAGGACACTCTTTTTGCAGATAAAACAGTTATCCCTGTTATGGTTCCTGTTATATCAGATGACGTGGGGACGCCAATCGCTGTCCTGATTGGAGGTTATACTCCTCAAAAATTGAATAACCTTTTCCTCCCTTCCTTCGATGGAAAAGGGGTAACCTACATGGTCAGTATGTCTGGCAGTGTAGTTCTCCCAACGGATGATACCAGCAGCCAGGACGTCCCGTTTAAAAATGCAAGGGATTATATGAAGGTGATAAAAGGGAGCAATCAGGAATGCGTGTTGTCGGATATCCAGCAGGGAAAATCCGGGCATATGGTATTTGATATAAACGGAATAAGATGGCACTGCCACTACAATCCGGTAGGATATGGCGGCTGGTACATATTCACCCTGTTACGCCATGACATTGGAACGGCCTATGCCACGGAAATCACCTCCAGGCTTGCAGCCGCATCGGGGCTGGTTCTTATTTGCTTGCTGGTTTGCGGTCTGCTGATTATGCGGCAGCAGAGAAGATATATGGCTATTCTGGAGAAAGTGGCGTATTATGATGAGTTGTGTAAATGCCCCAATCTTTCCAGGTTTAAGCTGGATGTCCAGAAATTCATAGATGACCATCCGGAAGATATGGTTTTAATGACCAAATTTGATATCAGGGGATTTAAACTTCTCAATAAAATATTAGGGGAAGAGGTTGGAAATACGGTTCTTATAACGATTGCCGCCACTTTAGAGCAGGAAAGAAAAATTAAATGTTATTGCAGGGCTCACGATGATGAATTTTATGTATTTTTATGCTGCCCTACTCCAGAAGAACTGGATATAGTCAGGTCAAATGTCTGGAATCAATTTTATGAGCGTATGGGAACGGGGTTTTCATATCCGATAGAAGTAATAGAAGGCCGCTATTTTATATCGTTTGATAACTGCAGGAGTGCAGTTGAGGCCGTGGAAAAAACAAATATAGCCCATGGCAAAGCAAAAGAACTCGGGGAAAAAGTCTGTACATATGATGAGGAGCTTGTCAAGCAGGCATTATGGAAACAGCAGGTTGAACATCAACTGGATGCCGCGCTTGAAAATGGTGAATTCAAGATCTATTTACAGGCTCAGTATAGTCTGAGTGATGAAAAGCTGGCCTCGGCAGAGGCACTGGTACGCTGGGAAAAGGAGGGAATTTTAATTCCTCCGAACGATTTTATTCCTATCCTGGAGCAGAAGGGCTTGATTACAAAACTGGATTTCTATGTATTTGAACAGGTGTGCAGAGTGATGCAGAAATGGGAGAATGAAGGGAGAACCCCAATAGAAATTGCAGTGAATTTTTCCCGCAGGCACCTGGAAAATTTGGATTTTATTCAGGACTTATGCGGTTTGGCGGATCAATATGGAATCCAGCATCACTTATTGGTTGTTGAGCTGACGGAAACTGCCATGTGGGATAATGAGAAAATCATAATCCAAATGGTTGAGCAGCTTCATAAAAATGGATTTCTGATGGCAATGGACGACTTTGGCACAGGTTATTCTTCCTTAAGCCTGCTGAAAAACCTGCCGGTAGATATCATGAAAATAGACAGAAGCTTCTTTTCTGATAATCAATATAGGGACCGGGCCAGGATATTGATTTCTAATGTCATGAACATGGCAAAGCAACTGGGGATGGTTACGGTGGCAGAGGGGATAGAGGAGAAAAGGCATATTGAGTTTCTGCGGCAGGTGAGCTGTGACAAAGTGCAGGGTTACTATTTTGCGAGGCCGGTTCCTGCTGAAAGCTTCTGGACAGGAAGGGAGGAAGATACGGAAAAGGGAAAATAACATGCTGTCTCTGCCGGCGACGGAGTTTATTATGCTTGAGCAGTTAAATAACTTCCAGTTGTTGGGACTGAAAAAATGGAAGTTGTCAAGTTGAATCATGAAAGGCAGATGTCAAAAGTAACTAAAATATGCATGGGAGGTTTTATAGATGGATATTGTATCAAGTAGTCAATCGCGATACTATAATGCAGACATATTATATTCCCCGCAAGGTGGTTTTATCTGATAAAATACAATTTGAGTTGGGAAAAGGAGAATCATAAATTATGAGAATAGCACAGATGGAAGCGGCAAAAAATTCAATGGTGGAGTGGTTATCCCACCCACAGGTACTCGGTAAAATTCCCACGAAGATTGAATGTACAGGAACATTTGACTTGCATGGAATGCGATATTACATATTTAAATATAAAAGAAGCCTCCTGGGAAAATGGCTGCTGGGGGTATGCGGCGGCTATGAGGGAGAGACGCTGGAACACTGCGGCCATGTCTACAGTAATATGGAGGAATACCATGAGGCGGCTTCCGTTAAAGCGGCCACAGAGATTGTGGAACAGCTCCGAGTCTATTGGATGGAGCAAGCAAAACAGGAGGAAAGGCGCAAGGAGAGCAGTGGAAAATTTGCTGGTTTTGTCTTATTATCAGAGCCTTGCTGGGATAAGCGGCAGCTGATTTTGGACCTGAAAGAAAAATGGGATTTAGAAGTGGCGGAGGATGAAGATGAAAAGGGAAACGATGTCCCCCTGGTGTTTTATATTGGTAATATGACCGCTGCGGTCAGCCTGATGCCTGCTCCAGTTCCCGATGGTGAAGCAGAGAAAAATGCGGAAAACAATTATATGTGGCCGGAAGCTGTGAACACAGCCAGAGCGCATAAGGCACATCTCTTAGTCGCTGTGCTGGGCAAGGAAGAAAATCTTTTGGAACGCGGCAAGCTCTTTACCAAGATTGTCTCCTGCTGCTGCAGGCAGAAAAATGCTACCGGTGTCTATACCAGCGGAGTTGTGTTTGAGCCGCGCGTTTATGAGGGGTTTGCGGATATGATGAAGGAGGATGAACTCCCTGTCTTTAACTGGATCTGGTTTGGACTTTACCGAAGTGAGAAGGGCGTATGCTGCTACACCTATGGCATGGATATCTTTGGAAAGGACGAGATGGAAGTGTTGGACGCCAAAGCCGAGCCATCAGAGGTGAGGGACTTCCTGGTCAGTCTGGTATCCTATGTTCTGGAATATGATGTAATCCTGCGTGACGGGGAGACCATCGGCTTTACAGCGGACGATAAGCATACCATTACCTTAAACGAGGGGGTTTCCCTGCCGGGAATGACCTTGAAAATCGGTTTTCAGGAGTCATGACAGCAGTACAGGCGTCGAAACCACGGATATACAATGTGATGCAGGCGATATTGAAATAGCAGGAGATATTCAGGGCAAAATAAATCTGAACAATGATATGGGGCATGTTATAATCAAAACAACAACGG
This sequence comes from Clostridium sp. 1001283B150225_161107_B6, assembly GCF_015556325.1. Lineage (NCBI taxonomy): Bacteria > Bacillati > Bacillota > Clostridia > Eubacteriales > Clostridiaceae > Clostridium > Clostridium sp. 1001283B150225_161107_B6. Next base: position 439,259 of record NZ_JADNMD010000002.1, read on the forward strand.
CTGCTGAGTCCATCAACTACAATCTGACTATAGATATGGGAACATTGCTGGTAGATGGCAGGGAATATAAAGAGTACTTCACCCAAAATGGAGCGCCGTATTCGCTCTGGGCAAGGACTAAAGCGGGTAATATGGAAGTCTATCATTTGACGGCTATTGATAAAGAAGCTACAGTCAGAAACCCATAAGGTGATTGCTAGCAGTTGGAGTGATTGTAGCTTTTGCAAATAAACAAAAAGTCAAAGCCTTTGCAGGCATACTAAGGAGGGGAAGGTAGATGATAGAGATAGCGGAGGTACAAAAAAATGACAGAAGTTTACTATATTGAGGATGATGAAAATATTGCACAGGCAGTAAAAGACTATCTTGAGCAGCGGGGATGCAGGGTGAAAATTCTGGAAAGGATTGCAGACGCACAGCAGGCGCTGCGAGACGATATTCCTGCCATTGTTTTAGTAGACTGGAATATGCCGGATGGCCGAGGAGATAACCTGTGTCAATGGATACGAAGAAACTGGAGAGAGCTTCCGATTATTTTTATTACAGCAAGAGGGGATTCCTGTGATATTGTTACAGGGTTTCAAAGCGGTGCGGACGACTATGTGGTAAAACCCTTTGATTTAGAAGTATTATACTCACGGATATTGGCGTTGCTTCGCAGAAGCGGTAATGTTGCAGAGCAGTATCTTTCTTGTGACGAAATCAGAATAGACCAGAACCGGCGAGTCGTTTCTTACTGTTCAGAAGAAATAAATGTAAGTGCTGCGGAGTATCAACTGCTCTTGTACTTGATGCAGAATAAGGGAAAAACGGTTACCCGGGAAAAAATATTGCAGCAGGTATGGGATGTGAATGGAAATTATGTGAATAACAACACACTTACAGTGACCATGAAGCGCTTACGGGATAAACTGCATCAGCCTTCTTGTCTGAAAACGGTCAGGAGCATTGGATACCGCATGGAGGACACGAAATGAGTGGGCGGAAGAATGTTTTGACAACGATAGGGTTTGTTCTGTCTGTCAGTCTGATTGCTTCTGCGATTGCTGTGATGCTGACTTCTCGTTATTACAGCCGGCTTCAATTTGATTCATTAAATGAAATATGCGGTGTAATGCTTCAGCAGGAACCGGAAGCAGAGAAAATAATTTTTAGAGCATTGAAAGAATATACAAGTGGAACTGTTAATGGTGCATGGGGACGTAATGTTTTGTCTGAATGGGGATATGGTATCGCTGACTTTTCCGGTTTTTCTTTTATGCAAAATCTGTGTTTTGCGGCCATAGGATTTCTGGCAGGTAGTATTCTGTTTGTGATTACTTTTTTATACCGGAACAGAAAGGAAAATTTGCGTATTCGTGCATTAGCCGATTATTTGGAACAGGTTAATATGGGAAAAGCAGAGATTTTATCGGCCTCTGGGGAGGATGATTTTTCTAAACTGGAAGATGAAATTTACAAGACGGTGACATTCTTATATCAAACAAAAGATAAAGCGGTTCAGGTGAGAAATGATTATGCTGAAAATTTATACAATATAGCACACCAGATAAAGACGCCAATCACTGCCATTTCTTTGTCTGTGCAGACCATGCGAAAAGGAAATAAACGAGAACAGACGGAAAAAATACAAAAGCAGCTTTTAAGACTAACCCGATTAGAGGAAGGTTTGCTTGTTTTATCCCGGTTTGATGCAGGTACACTGGTTCTTCAAAAAGCGGAAATAGATGTTCTGACGGTACTTGTTCTTGCCGCCGATAATTTACAGGAATTGTTTACGGAATCCGGGACATCGATTGACATTCCAGAGCTAGGAGAAATGGCGATCACAGCCGATTTGGAGTGGACGATGGAGGCAGTCATAAATTTGATGAAAAACTGTATGGAACATAACCGGGGAGGTCTCATACACTGTACATATGGACAGAATCCATTATATACGGAAATCTTGATTTGGGATGAAGGAAATGGATTTGCCAAAGAGGATATTCCACACCTTTTTGAACGATTTTACCGGGGGAAAAATGCCTGTGCCGGAGGAATCGGCATAGGGCTGGCATTGGCAAAAGAGATTATTGAGAGACAAAACGGAACGATACATGCTAAAAATATGCCAGACGGTGGTGCTTGCTTTGAAATTCGCTTTTATTGTCACTGAGTTGTAATTTTCGTTTGCTATAATAATAGGGAACTTCAAAAGCCCCATAGGAGGAAACAACGAAATGGACATTTTAGTGTGCGAAAAAGTTCGCAAGGTATACGGCTCTGGCAATAATCAAGTGACCGCATTGGATGGAATTGACCTGACAGTCAGGAAGGGGGAATTTGTGGCGATTGTTGGAGCATCCGGTTCAGGAAAATCCACACTGCTGCACATTTTAGGAAGCGTTGAAAAACCTACAAGTGGAAAAGTTACAATAGACGGCACGGATCTTTCCAGGCTGAATCAGACACAGGCTGCAATTTTCAGAAGAAGAAAGGTAGGCCTGGTGTACCAGTTTTATAACCTGATTCCCACGCTTACTGTGCGGAAAAATATTCTTATGCCGCTTGCACTCGATAAGAAGAAACCCAACAAAGACTATTTTGAAAAAGTAGTCCATTCTCTTGGGATCTCTGATAAGCTTGAATTTTTACCAAATCAGTTGTCTGGTGGGCAGCAGCAACGAGTGGCGATTGCCCGTTCTTTGATTTATCGTCCTGCACTGCTTTTGGCGGACGAGCCGACGGGAAATCTGGATCAAAAAAATACGAAAGAACTGATTGATATGGTAAAGCTCTCCAATCGAAATCTGGGGCAGACGATTCTGTTGATTACTCATGATGAAAAGGTAGCTTTAGAGGCAGACCGTATTATAACCATAGAAGACGGTACCATTAAAAGTGATGAATGTCGGAGGTAATGAATATGTGGAGAGATTATTCATCCGGCTATATTAAAAATAATCGTTCGTCTGGCATTACCATTATGATTGCTGCATTTATTTCAGCACTGCTTTTGTCATTATTATGCGGGTTATTTTATAATACATGGAAATACGAGGTTGAAAGAATTGAACTGGAAGAAGGCAGTTGGCAAAGCCGGATTACAGGAGCATTTGATGCAGAAGATGTGGAAACCATAAAAACCTTTGGAAACGTAAAGGATGCAGTGGTAAATGAGAAAGAAACCAGAAACCAGGAAATGACCATAGACATTTATTTTAATGATATGAGGAAGGCGTTTGAAGATACGTCCCGAATTGTCACATTGATTGGAGAAAAATCGGAAACGGTCATTTATAATCATGAGCTTCTGGCCATGTATTTCATACGTGATCCGCAGGATACGGCGCCAAGGCTACTGTTTCCTCTGTTCCTATTAATAACGATAATGGCATCCGTTTCCCTGATTGTTATAATACATAATTCCTTTGCGGTATCTATGAATGCAAGAATTTACCAGTTTGGTATTTTTTCCAGCATTGGAGCTACTCCAAAGCAAATACGGTCATGTCTTTTACAGGAAGCATTTGTTCTGTGTGCCATACCCGTTATGACAGGAAATATATTGGGGATTGTTATTAGCAGGGGGCTGCTGAACTTTATAAATATGCTGTTGGGAAGCAGTATAGAAGGCAGACATGAGGCGGTTTTCGGCTATCATCCATATGTGCTTTTTATTACCTTGCTCGTAACGATTCTGACCATATGGATTTCTGCATGGCTGCCTGCCCGAAAGCTAAGCAGGCTGACACCACTGGAGGCGATTAAAAACACAGGTGAATTGCAGCTGAAGTGTAAGAAAAAATCGCCGTTTCTCACTCTTTTATTTGGAATGGAAGGAGAACTGGCAGGACAGGCATTGAAATCGCAGCGGAAAGCTCTGCGAACAGCGTCACTTAGTTTGATACTTTCTTTCATGGCATTTACAATCATGCAGTGCTTTTTCTCGATGTCGGAAATTAGTACAAGGGAAACCTATTTTGAGCGTTATCAGAATGTATGGGACGTGATGGTGTCAGTCAAAGATACAGATGTGGATTCTTTTGAAAAAATAAAGGACATACAAGACCTTTCCGGTGTAAAAAGTGCCATTGCATATCAAAAAGCGGCAGCGAAAAGAATGATTACAGAAGCTGAATTAAGTGAAGAGATGAAAAGCTTTGGTGGTTTTTCCAATGCTTCTAATCATTCCGTTGCACAAACAGAGGATGGCTGGCTGGTAAACGCCCCGCTTATCATATTGGATGATGCAAGCTTTCAGCGATACTGTGAACAGATTGGCATTACTCCACGGCTTGATGGGGCAGTTGTCAGAAATCAGATCCGGGATATGACAAATCCGGATTTCAGGCATCCGGAGTATATGCAATATATAAAGGGAGAAAAAGACACCAGCATAATAAAACCGTCCGAAAAGGGAGAAGCGATGGTGGAACTCCCTGTTTTAGCGTATACAGAGGAAGTGCCTGCTTTAAGGGAGGAGTATGGGAAGTCCGATGATTATGAGTTGGTTCATTTTATGCCGGCGTCTCTGTGGAGGGAAATAAAGGAAAAAATTGCAGGGGGTGAAGACGATACGTACATTTGCATTCTTGGCAACAAAAATGAAACGTTAGAGGAATTAAATGAACTGCAGACAGCAATGATTCAGACCATAGGGGAAACATATACAGTGGAAAGTGAGAATCGCATTCAGGAACTGGAGACAAATGACAGAATGATTCAGGGAATGATGGCTATTTTCAGCGGCTTCTGTGTTTTGCTTGCAATCATTGGGATCGGTAACGTGTTTTCCAATACACTTGGTTTTGTGCGCCAGAGAAAGAGGGAATTTGCCAGATATATGTCTGTCGGAATGACACCGCAGGAAATCAGGAAAATGTTCTGTATTGAGGCACTGGTCATTGCCGGCCGTCCGGTATTGTTTACAATTCCGCTGGCCATTCTTGCGGTGGGCGCTATGCTGCGGAGGAGTTATCTGGAAGTGAGTATTTTTATTGCTGAAGCTCCATTTATTTCCATTGGCGCTTTCCTGTTTACTATTTGGGGAACCGTAACATTTGCATATTATCTTGGCTGGAAAAAGATACGGAAAATAAATTTGGCTGAGGTTTTGCGAGACGATACAATGATTTAGAGGGGAGGCGGTGTTCTAATGAAAATAGAAATAGGGAAAGCATTTCCACAGTATTTCAAACCCTTATACCCAGAGGAATTTGAATTATTTTCACATTTTGAAACGACAGCAGGCATACCAACCGTTTTATTTGCAATCACGACATGGAAAGAGAACGGAAAGCCGAATGTCTGTTTTCATGCATGGAGTTGTTTTCATGGCGATAAGACAGCTTTTTTTGCTGTCATGGGAAACCTTTATCAGCATACCCATACCTATGCAAATATCCAAAGAGAAAAGTGCTTTTGTATCAATTTTTTGCCGATAAGCTATTATGATAAGCTGGTAGATACCATTAACCATAACGATTACGACGCAGATGAATTTTCAGTGGGAAGTTTTTCTGTTGTAAATGCCAAAACCATTTATGCCCCCATGATACAGGAAGCATTTTTAAACATAGAGTGTACCTTGAAAGAAACACAGGATTTAAGCGGCGCAGGTATTACGTCGATGATCATCGGACAGGTACAGCATATTTCTGTTGAAGAAGAATATGCACAGGGTTATGAAAAACGATATAGAAAAGATGGTTTTATGATGTTAATTCCTGCCCCACAGGACCTAAAAACCGGAGAACCTAATCGATCAGCGATTGCAACGGTAAACATTGAAAAGTATGATTGATAAATTACAGGTTGTCGGGCAGAACAAATTAGAATTTGAAAGGACAAGAGTAAAAATGATTTCTGCAATTTATGATAGACGAAGTATAAGAAAATTTATAGATAAACCTATATCTGAAAAAGATATGACAGACATTATCCAAAGTGGAATAAAAGCACCTTCTTCTAAAAACAGACAACCGTGGAAATTTATTGTGATACAAGGAAATGCTAAAGAGGAAATGCTAAAAAATTTTCGTCAAGGAATCGAAAGAGAAGAAAGCGTTAGTACCTTGTTGTCACAGAGCAAACAACACATAGCTGCTGCAAAACACACGATTGATATAATGGCAGAAGCACCAGTGATAGTTTTTGTTGTTAATTCATTGGGGAAAAGTATTATGGAAAAATTATCAACGGAAGAACGTGTTTATGAAATCTGTAATATTCAGTCTATAAGTGCTGCTATACAAAATATGCTTCTTGCTGCTACTGAAAAAGGAATAGGTAGTCTTTGGATATGTGACATTTATTTTGCATATTCAGAATTGTGTAAGTGGTTGGATAGTGACGGACAACTTATTGCAGCGATTGCATTTGGTTATCCAAATGAATTTCCTAAAGAAAGACCACGCAAGAATATTGATGATGTAGTGGAGTGGAGAAACTAATTTGTCAAAGTGACAACTTTGAATTTGACGAGGTAATTGATATATGAACACAAATGAACAATGGTTAAAATGGGCGGTAGAATTACAGAGTTTGGCACAAGCAGGGCTATTCTATGCAAAAGATAATTTTGATACGGAAAGATATGAGAGAATTAGAGAAATTTCCGCTGAAATGATTAGTCATAAAACAGGAATTCCTTTAGAAAAAGTAAAAGATTTATTCTGTAATGAAATAGGTTACCAAACACCTAAAATTGATACGCGAGCTGCTATTTTTCAACAAGATAAAATTTTGTTAGTACATGAAAAAAATGATACATGGTCACTACCAGGTGGATGGTGTGATGTTGATGTGTCAGTAAAGGAAAATACAATTAAGGAAGTCAAAGAAGAAGCAGGTTTAGATGTGTCTGCTGATTTGGTCATAGCCGTACAAGATAGAGAAAAACATAATTTGCCTATTTATGCTTACAAGGTATGTAAAATTTTTGTACTTTGCTCTGTTGTTGGTGGAAGTTTTTTAGAAAACATTGAAACAATAGAAAGTAAATATTTTGGTATTGATGAATTACCTCAATTAGCATTAGAAAAAAATAATGTAGAACAAATACAAATGTGTTTTGAAGCATATCATTCAGAAAACTGGAAAACAATAATTGATTAAATTCCAGTTTGTGGGATTAGAAAACTTTAATTTATTAATGCACCGTATTCATGTAGAAAACTACTATGCGATATAGTTATTTTTAAAAAGTTGAATAAAAAGCATTATTAAAAATGTTTTTGGAGAGGAATATGGTAGTAATCAATGAGAAATTTAAAAGAAATATTATTTCCTAAAGAAGTAAAACCAATAAGACTGTTCGGATTTCGTGTTTTTAATATAGGCGGCCGAATAAGATGGCTGCTAAATTTGTTTAAGAAATAGCCAAGTGATGGTAAAAATAAATCTCAAGTTGTACCGTTGCGAAGATAAATAGGAGGAAAGTTCAGATGGAAGATTTCAATGATGCTGCTAAAAGTATTGCGGAGAACGCGGTGCAGTATGCCATGCACAGTGGAATAACCCTTGATTACACAAGAGAAAGCGCTAAAGATGTCGATGATTTTCTCGGAGACTGCCATGACTGTCTTGACAAGTACGACAGTGACGACGGCGCAAAAACTTTGTGGAATGTTGCGGTTCTGTTCGGATCATATATTGGGGAGATGCTTTTGCGCTCCGGGCTGGCTGAAAAGGGATTTGTCTGGATTGAGGACGATGGACTTCCGATCCTCGGTATTCCCGGCAGCGGAACTACCGTTTCACCGCTTACCAAAGCTCACAAACGGATTCTTAACGGTGCGGACGATGGTATTGAAAGCTTTGTTGACGTGGTGTTCTCTGTCGCAGAAGGTGAGATGCCGAAAACAGGAGTGCTGCGAGTGCCTGATGTCGAAACGGCAAGCGGTGAAAAAACTGAAAGAATTACCTTTGAAGAAGCGGATTATTACATATCTCTTGTGGCGGAGGGCAAAGAAAATCATGTGATTTTTGAATCCCATGACGGATTTTTTCAGTTCTACGGTGTCGGAGATCAGTTCATCTGCGAGGCCTGGTTCAATCTGGGAGGACGCAGGGCGTATGCACTGATAAATCCCGACTGCACGAATACCGAACGCGTCGATCTTGTCACACCGTTCGGTAAATATACCCCAAGAGAACGGGATATTATTTCTCTTGAACAGCTTCAAATAGCTGTGCGGGAGTATTTTTCCAATCTTGAGGAAGCGGACTTTCTCGCCAAAATTCCGCATGAGGTAATAGAAATGTAGATTTTCGTTTCCTGATAGAAGGGATAACGCTCTGCAGTAAAATTACTCCTCTGCAAATAAAATTCCCTGCTTGACAGGTAGATGAAAAGATGCTATCCTTCAATAGACAGACAGTCGGTCTGTAGAAAGGAGACGAAAAATATGAGAATTGTCAAGGAAGCAACGGAACGGAAAAATGAAATATTGGATGCGGCGGCGGTTTTGTTTATGAAAAAGGGTTTTGACAATACCAGCACCAATGATATTTTAGACGCAGTGGGAATTGCAAGGGGCACCCTTTATCATCACTTCAAGTCCAAGGAGGATGTGATGGATGCGCTCATTGACCGGCAGATGGAGAAAATTTTGTCAGCGGCCCGTGAGGCAGCGGCAGATCAAAGCGTCCCGGTGGAGGAACGGATTGTCCGCACGATTACTGCGCTCCACATCGGTGAGGAAGGCGGCCCCATGACGGAACATCTCCATAAGCCACAAAACGCGCTCATGCAGCAAAAAATTAATCAGATCACGATGCAGCAGGTTCCTCCTATACTGGCGGGCATCATAGAAGACGGTATTAAAGAGGGGCTGTTTGAAACGCCCTACCCCCTTGCGTGTATGGAACTGGCGGTCATCTATCTGAAAACGGTTCTTGACGATGGTGTTTTTGAGCTGACGGAGCCGGAAACTACTGCCCGTATTGAGGCGTTTACGTTCCATTTGGAACGGATGTTGGGTGTGGAGCAGGGGCGGCTGAGCTTTTTCACGAAACTGTTTGAAAGAAAGGAGGAACTTTGAACCAATTCAGAAAATTTTTGCTGCTCTGGTCCGGCGACTTTATCTCCGCTATCGGGAGTGGGCTGACCTCCTTCGGTTTGGGAGTCTATATATTCCAGCAGACCGGGCAGGTGTCTTATATGGCCCTTGTCACATTACTTGCCTTTTTGCCCTCCCTGCTTTTAAGTGTCCCCGCCGGAGTGCTTGCCGACCGCTATGACCGCAGGCTCCTGATGGTGATTGGAGACAGCTTCTCGGCCATCGGTCTTTTGTATATCCTTGTCTGTCTGACGCGCGGCCAGGCACAGGTTTGGCAAATCTGCGCGGGAGTCGCTGTCAGTTCGGTGTTCACTTCTCTTTTGGAGCCTTCTTATAAAGCGACCATCACCGATCTGCTCACACCGGAGCAGTACAGCAAGGCCAGCGGTCTGGTTCAGGTGGCGGGGAGCGCCAAGTATTTAATCTCTCCCATTTTAGCGGGTTTCCTTCTGACCATTTCCGATATCCGGCTGCTGCTTGTTTTGGATATCGGCACCTTTTTCGTTACCGTCACCACCACTCTGGCGGTACGCAAAGGGCTTCCAAGCAAAAAAACAAATCAGGCATCGTCCTTTGTTTCGGAGTTTAAAGACGGCTTCCGGGCCGTCACAGGAAAAAAAGGCGTTATGACGCTGGTGGTCATGGGTTCTGTCGTTACACTCTGCCTGGGTATCATCCAGACACTCGCCTCACCGATGATCTTAAGCTTCACGGGCAGCGATACACTTGGAACGCTCATGACCGTCATCGCTCTGGGGATGCTGGCGTCCAGCATCGTACTGGGCGGGCTTTCCATCAAAAAAGGCTATGCCCGGATGCTCAGCCTCTCCCTGTTCGGGTCGGGTGTCTTTATGGCGGTATTCGGCCTGCGGGAAAACATCTGGATGATTGGGATTTCCGGCTTCCTGCTATTCGCCATGTTTCCTTTCGCCAACGCAAGCCTTGACTTTTTGCTTCGGACGAATATTGACAATAACCTGCAGGGCAGGGCGTGGGGGCTGATCGGGTTCATCTCCCAGCTTGGCTATGTGGCGGCCTATGCCCTATCCGGGGTATTGGCGGATTACTTATTTACGCCTCTGCTGCTCCCCGGCGGCGCGCTGGCGGGAACGGTGGGAACGGTTTTCGGAGTCGGCGCCGGACGAGGAATCGGCTTTCTTATCACAATGGCGGGACTGTTTCTTTGTGTAACCGCAGTATTCCTTTTTGGAATCAAATCGATTCGGGGACTGGAGAAAGGGAGCGTTTATGAAAAGCAGAATGATTTGGAATGACATCGCCAGAAACAAAGCGGTAGCGCTCATGCTCCTGCTGTTTGTCAGTGCGGCGGCCATGCTGCTGTCGTCAGCGGCCGTTCTTGGAGCGAACCTGTCCGGTTCCATCGACCGGCTGATGCAGGACGCCAGGACGCCGCACTTTATGCAGATGCACACCGGCGAACTGGAGCTTGACAGGCTCGAAGCCTTCGCCGCCGAGCAGGCGCAGGTTTCGCAGTTTCAGGTGGTCCGATTCCTCAATATGGACAATGACAGCATTGAAATAAACGGAGGAACACTTTCCGGCTCGCTGCAGGACAACGGATTCTGCACACAGAGCGGGCAGTTCGATTTTCTCCTGGACGCTGACGGCGTCCCGGTCCGCCCTGCGGACGGTGAAGTGTACGCCCCTGTTTTCTACCGCAAGGACGGAGTGATGAAGCTGGGCGATACCATCTCCATCCACGGGCTGCGGTTTACCATTGCCGGTTTTGTCCGGGATTCCCAGATGAACTCCGCCCTCGCGTCCTCCAAACGGTTTGTGGTAAGCGAGGCGGATTACGCCCGTCTGGAGCCGTTCGGCGCGGTGGAATACCTGATTGAATTCTGTCTCGACGATCGGTCCCATTTAGGAGCGTTCACTGCCGCCTACAGCGCGGCCGGACTTCCGGCCAATGGCCCCGCGCTTACTTGGCCGCTGTTTCGCATGATGAGCGCCATTTCGGACGGTATCATGATTGCGGTGGTTCTGCTGGTGGGCATCCTCGTAATCCTGATTGCGCTCCTGTGTATCCGGTTTACGCTCCTCGCTAAAATTGAGGATGACTACCGGGAAATTGGCACTATGAAAGCGATCGGTATGCGCGTGTCGGACATACGCAGTCTGTACCTCTCAACCTATGGGGCGATTTTGGCGGCGGGATGCGTCCTGGGATTTGGGCTCTCCCTGCTGTTTGTTCGCCTGATGACCGGGGGCATCCGCCAAAACCTTGGCAGCAGCGGCAACGATACGGCCGCGTTTCTGCTCGGTTTGGCCGGTGTCCTCCTCCTGTTCCTTTTTGTGCTGCTCTACGTGAGCGCCAATCTGCGGCGCTTTGGCAGGATTTCCGCCGCAGAAGCCATTCGATTCGGAATGGCGGGGCAGAACCAGGCGGGCGCGAAAACCGTCCGGCTGGGCGGAGGTATTCCCCTCAACCTGTCTCTCGGCATGCAGGATGTATGGATCAGGAAGCGGCTCTATGGGACGATGTTCATTGTCGTGATTCTGGCGGTATTTATCATGATTGTGCCGCAAAACCTGTATTACACCATCTCCGCGAAGGATTTCATTACCTACATGGGGGTAGGGCGCTGCGATCTGCGCATGGATCTGCAGCAAATTGACCGGATGGGGGAAAAGGTGGCGGATATTGCAGCCTGTCTGGAAGCGGATTCGGCGGTTTCCGAGTTTGCCGTGCTGACGACGAAAACCTTTGGTGTCAGGCTGGAGGATGGAACCACGGAAAACAGTAAAGTGGAGCTGGGCGACCATGCGGTGTTCCCGGTAGCGTGCGTAAGCGGGCGGATGCCGCTCGCGGAACAGGAGATTTCTCTGTCGGTCTTGTGTGCGGAGGAATGGGAAAAAGAGGTCGGCGACGAGTTGACCCTGCTGACCGCCGATGGGGAGAAAACCCTGACGGTCTGCGGGATCTACTCGGACATCACAAACGGCGGAAAGACGGCGAAAGCGGTTTTCTCCGACGATTCTACCAAGGCGGTATGGAGCACCGTCTGCATAAGCCTTAAGGATTCGAACCAGCTTGACAGCAAAAAAGTGGAATATGGGAGCCGCTTCCCGTTCGCCAAGATATCAGGCATCGAGGACTATATCGCGCAGACTTTTGGGCAGACGCTGCGCAGTGTGCGAACCGCGTCGCTGGTGTCCGTTCTTGTTGCCGCAGCAATCACACTGCTTGTCACGCTGTTGTTCTTGAAGATGCTGGTGGCAAAGGACCGCTATTCCATCGCGGTGACGAAAGCCATGGGCTTTACCGATACAGACGTTAAAAAACAGTACCTGTGGCGGGCCGTCACCGTGCTGGCCGCTGGGATTGTCTGCGGCACGGTTCTTGCTGGAACGCTGGGCGAAAAGCTGGCGGCGGCAGCGATATCCATGATCGGGGCGGCGGCATTCCGGTTTGTCGTGAACCTGCCTGCAACGTATCTGTTTTGCCCGCTGGTTATGCTGCTTACGGCGCTCATCGCCATTGCGGTGGGAACCGCGGCAATCCACGATATCCGGATTTCACAGGCCATAAAGGAGTAGACCATGGGTAAATTATTAGTGAGTGAAAAAATTGAAAAATCATTTGGAAGCGGGGACGAGCGCCGCAAGGTGCTGGACGGCGTTTCGGTGGAGATAGGGGGCGGGGAATTCGTGGCGGTGATGGGGGCCTCCGGCTCCGGGAAATCGACGCTGCTCTACGCGCTCAGCGGGATGGACGGGATTGACATGGGAGAGGTCACATTCGAGGGGAAACCGCTGTCCGGGCTTTCAGACGACGCGCTGACGGACCTGCGCAGAACGAAGATGGGCTTCGTTTTCCAGCAGCCCACCCTGCTGAAAAATCTGAACATACTCGACAACATTCTTCTGCCCCAGATGCGGGATCACCGCAGGAATGTGAAAAAGCTGACTGTCCGGGCCAGGACTCTGATGGAGCAGGTCGGCATCGCGGAGCTGGAGCAGCGGGACGTCACACAGGTTTCCGGCGGCCAGCTCCAGCGGGCGGGCATCTGCCGTGCGCTGATGAGCAGCCCGAAAATCGTGTTTGCGGACGAACCGACAGGCGCGCTGAACTCGAAGTCCTCCGATGAAATCATGACGCTTTTTTCGGGAATCCATCGGGCTGGCACAGCCATTCTATTGGTAACGCACGATGCGAAGGTCGCGGCGAGGGCGCAGAGGGTGTTGTTCATGCAGGACGGCAAAATCGTGCGTAGCCTTGCACTGTCAGGGGCTGGTTCAGGGAACCTCGCATGGAACACGGAAAAAGTTCTGTCGGAAATGAAGTGTTTGAACATTTAATGTAAAATACCTGATCCAACCACAATGAGATGAAGAAATTTATATACAAGGAGGCCGCCTATGGTTGATATAGAGAATGATTACAATACTAGATTAGATGAATTGCGGAGGCGAATCAAGTCTCCCAGGAATTTTCAATCTGCGATGGAGCTGGCGCTTGAAATCCATGCAATGACTCACACCGGCGAGGTTTCTTCCAGTTCTGTACCTACGTTTTGTGACGAATTATTGGATGGACTGGAGGACGAGGATTACAGCATCATGCCTACCGAAAAGGATGAAACCATTGCGTGGCATTTATGGCATATCGCAAGAATCGAAGACCTGGTGGGTAACCTTCTAATTGCAGAAAAGCCGCAGATATTTAGTGATGAATGGATGGAAAGGCTGAACGTTTCCGTAAAGGACACCGGGAATGCCATGACGGATGATGAGATTATCGGCTTTAGTAAACAGGTAAAAAAGCAGGAGTTAATCAATTACCGGAACGCAGTAGGGCGTCAGACTCGTGAACTGTTAAAATCACTCACGCCCGGTGATTTGAAACGGAAGCCTTCTGACGAGTCTTTGGCACGTCTGGTCAGTGAGGGTGGCCTGCTGGAGGTGAAAAAATCCATATGGCTTAAGAAGTTTTGGGGGAGTTATACCGTTACGGGACTCATTCTTCTGCCATTGACATATCATCATATGATTCATTTACCGGACAGTGTGAGGATTAAGGAATTTGTTGAAAAATCACGCAGTGGAACTCTATGATACAATGGCTTCAACAAAGTTTGTGACATCAGAGGACACAAAATATTCTGCCTTTTCGTGCAGAGCACGCCCATGTGGAGCATTTAAGTTACGGTGTGCCCGGATGGGTATGAATTACTATGGAGGAAATACAATGACTGAAAAAGAAATGTGGGCAGCCTATATTCGGGAAAACCCATCTTACAAGGAACAATGTTATGAAGCGTGGTGTTATAGCAGCAAAACACCGGATTTACTGGCAGAATTGACGGTATCGGGAGCGAAAACGGCTACTGCATCTGCCTATCCATTTTATGAATATGAAAAATGCGAATTGCCCAAAGTAGGAGAGCACAATGTCATACTGCGTACCAATGGGGAAGCTGTGTGTGTCATAAAGACGACCCGCGTTTCTGTAGTACCTTTTATGCAGGTGAGTGCGGAACATGCCTATAAGGAGGGAGAAGGAGATCGGAGCTTAACATACTGGAGAACGGTCCACGCGCAGGCGTTCGCGGATGAACTGGCAGAGATCCATATGAATTTTTCAGAAGATATGCTTGTTGTCTGCCAAGAATTTCAAGTGGTTTTTCTACCCATTAAGGGAATCTAATGGCTATGAGATATATCATGGGCGTGTATAGAAAAAATACTAATAAACAGGGGTTTTCAGTACCCTGTTGGAAATCTATAAAGATGGATATTTCCCTTGTGCATGGATAGGGGATTATCCTAATGGGCAAGCTGTAGTGCTATAACTTCCAGATTATCGAGCTGGAATATTGAAAATTATCGAGGGGGATTAACATGATGGTTGATGTATATAAAAGTTGTCCTAGCTATGAGAATGAATATTATATGTTAAGAATGTCAAACAAGGAAGAAATGGCAGAGAAGATTTAAGGGGCGAGAATAGAGATATTGGAAGTCTGCGGGCATGAAGGGAATGTGGAGGCGCCGAAGAAACTGACTGAAGTTCTTGAGGCATTTTACGAAGAAAAGTAGGCTGAAAACCTGACAGGAACCGTGGTGTATGAACAACAACGAGCAGGTGGTGTATGACCGTGGTATACTGACATTCGGGAGCATAAAAAATCAGGATGAATCTGCGATGACAGGATAGAATAGGGCTATACGGAAGGAGATGAGGGGATGAACTGGATCAGCGGCTTGCAGAAGGCGATCGACTATATTGAGAGTCATCTGACAGAAGAACTGGAGGTGGCGGATATTGCGGCACAGGCAAATTATTCACCGTACCATTTTCAGCGGGTATTTGGAATTTTGTGCGGATACTCTCTGGGGGAATATATCAGGATGAGGCGGCTCACACTTGCCGGCAGTGAACTTGCGTCTACTGATATAAAGGTGATTGATGTGGCTCTTAAGTATGGCTATGATTCGCCGGAGAGTTTTGGAAGAGCGTTTTCGCGTTTTCATGGGATAACGCCAGTACAGGCGAAGTCGGGCAGAGCAAAGTTAAAATCCTTTTCACGCCTTTCCGTAAAACTTATTTTAGACGGAGGCAGTACCATGAAGTACAGAATTGAAAAGATGGGTGAGTTAGAGGTTATTGTAAAAAAAATTTTCCTGTGATTTGGAGACCAGCAACAGGCAGCTGCCAGAGTTTTGGGGAGAGTGCTGGAGAGATGAAACTATGCTTGAGCTGTTTGAACGGAATCCGAAGGAAGGGATCTTTGGAGATGCACTGCTTGGGCTTTGCCTGAGTGAAAATCCGCAGGCGAACGAATTTGTCTATGCGATCGGCATGATGTATGATGGAGGACCGGTTGCGGAAGAATTAAGTGTGGAGAAGATTCCGGCTCACACCTGGGCGGACTTTGAATGTACTGGTCCTATCCCCGGGGCTTTTCAGGAAATGCAGCATACGCTTTTGAAAAACGGAATAAGGGCGCTTTATCTCTCAAAGGAACTGGTTGAAACAGAACTTTTGCGAATGGGGGTAGCGGCTGTCCGCTGTGAGGTGTAAAGAGACGGGGAAATGCGAAGTGACGGGGAAATACGAAGCACTGGACGATTGTGAAAATGATCCGGCGGCCAAAAAGGAACTTGCTGGTCTTCAAAAAAAGCTGCGGGAAGTTACAGGAAAAAAGAGAATTGCAATCAAGCAATTTATGGCATATCGGTCCTATACGTCTCTGGAAACTGCGGCAAGAATGGCGTTACTTCCAAAACCGGTGAAAACCGGCTTAACGGATGAACAGATTTCAGAAATTGCTTATAAAGTCTGCAGGGTAGAGTATGACGAGGCAGCCCTAGACTTTTTTATCAAAGTTCTGAAAGTGGAAACGGGATTGAATAATATTACTGATTACATATTTAATTCAGATGAAATAGGTTTTGCCCTGGATGCTTCGCCAGAGGAGATTATTACTAAAATTCTTTCTGATAAGAAATAACCAGTGGAATTATTATTCTTGTTTTTTGAGAAATGCGACACGCTGATGTCGCATTTCTCATGATAAACTCATCTGAGACAAAGGAGGAATGGAATATGCCGTTTACTGAACTATGTATTTATCAAGTCAAACCGCAAAAGGTTGATGAATTCGAGGCGTTGATGCTGGAAGCAAAAGAGTTTCTGGAAAAGCAAAAGGGGCTGCTCTTACTGCGGTTCGTAAAGAGAGAATACCATATCGACATGGAGCAGATTAAAGAAGGTCTGCCGCCGCCCAAGATCACGCGCATCGTGAAAAGCGTCAAGTATATGCTCTATTGGGAGTTTGATACGAAAGAAAGCTATGGGGCAGCACAAAAAAATCTCTACGACAGCTATTGGAAGTCGATTGAAAGATGTCTGGTAGCGCCGCATGACAAATATTTAGGAGAGGGGATGTTTTCATGGAATTAGCATATTGCGGTTTAAAATGCGACGAATGTCCTATTTATACTGCCTCTGTCAGCAAAAATACAGCAGAACAAATCAGACTGGCAAAAGCGTATTCGACGGATGATTATCAATTTTCAAAAGAAGATATGGTTTGTTTCGGCTGTCATACTGAGTTTACATCTAAAAAAATGTGCGGGGACTGCGAAATAAGAAAATGCGGTGTTGAGAAAGCCTGTAAAAATTGTGCGGAGTGTACGGAGTTTCCCTGTTCGTTACTTGAAGAACAGCTGGGGGACAGTTCCGATGGTCTGAACCGATTAAAGCAGCTTGCCGCAGCAGTCAGACAGGCAGAGGGATGATATGCAGATAGACAGACTGATACAAATTGTATTTTTGCTGTTAAGCCGTGACAACCTGACAGCGAAACAGCTGGCAGAGGAACTCGGTGCCTCCACACGCACGATCTATAGGGACATCAATATACTTTCGGCTGCGGGCATCCCAATCACATCACAAAAAGGATATGGAGGAGGGCTGTCCCTGCTGCAAGGTTTTTCATTGGACAAATCCTACTTCACCCAGGCGGAGCAAAGTAATATGATTCAGGCGTTACAGATCCTGAAATCATCCAATTACCCGGATGCGGATAAAACCCTGAACAAGGTAGCCGGGTTGTTCAGCCACAACATGCAGTCGGAATGGTTAGAGATTGATTTCTCCTATTGGGGCAGCCCTGAAAAGGAACGGGTCAATATCACAGCGTTAGAGCGTGCAATCATCAATAAGTATGTGATTACATTCACTTATTTTAATACAGAGTTGTCGGTAACCGCTCAGACGGTTGAGCCGCTGAAACTGGTTTTTAAATCACATGCCTGGTATCTTGTTGCCTGGTCTCTTCATAAAGATGACATTCGTACTTATAAAATGTCCCGTATCAGAGAACTTCAGGTTACAAACCAGTTGTTTGAACGCGAACTGCCGCAGGATTTTTCCCTTACGCCTGCGTACAAAGAAGAATACAATATACCGTTATTCAAATTACACTTTTTTGAAAAAATTGCGTATAAAGTCTACGATGAATTTCAGGAGAAGTACATTAAAAAACTGGATGACGGCACCCTGGAAGTATCGTTCCGCTACCAGCTCAATGAGTGGACATTCCTTTATCTGCTTTCCTTTGGTGAATATGTGGAAATAATAGAGCCTGCCCAGGCAAGGGAGATTTTAAAAGGAAAGGCCCAAAAGATACTTTCTATGTACCAATAAATGAAAACAAAAACCAGGGGGCAGAGGCAGATGAATAAACGATATTTTGGAAGATATTGGCGGACAATTGGAATCTTTATCGTATGGCTTTTCTTGGTAGCCTATGTCTTTGGGGTGGCGAAGGAGGCTATCAATTCACTTAACATATTAATCTGCCTGATTGTTCTCATTGGCATGGAGTATGTATTGGGCTATGGACAGGATAAAAGAGTGATAAGAAGCAGCCAGAGAAAAATGGAGATTGAACGGCAGTGGCGGGAATCCATAGGGGAGGCGGCATGGAACGAATACCAGATTAAAAATGAGAGAATTGCCGTATACAGGAAAAAATTGATATGGAAAGCAGTTTTCCTGGATTTGGTCATGGGAGCCGCCTATATAGCAGGGATGGGGCTTGCCTATGGAAAAGACCCCAAATGGCTCAAAGACGCGATTCCGGCGCTTCTTTGGTTTCTCATGTTTTTCCTTGTCTTATCTGCCTGGATCATCAGTTTTCCCAAAAGAATGCGGGAGGGAAAGATATTCATATGGGAAGTGTTTTTTGTAGCTCCTTTCATGGTTTTTCCGTTTTTTCCGCTGATTTCAGATCGGACGGCGTGCGGTTTTACTGCTTTTACTGGTGGAACGATATTTTCTCTCTTAGGCATCGGGTATATGTGGCAGACACGTAAAAAAGAGAAGGTATGTACGGTAATGACTACCGCGAAGGTGATTGATAATAGAAAGAGTCCCGTGCATCTTAAACGGCCCGGTGACATTCCTACATACACTTATCAGCCGGTTTTGGAGTATTGGACAGGAGGGGACCAGAAACAGGTGGTCTGCGGCAATGGTGAACCGCGTCCCTATCCCTTGGATGAAGTGTATACGATTTATTATAATCCTGAGAAACCGGAGGAATTTCGGTTTGCGGACCATAGGAGCGCTGCAGAACGGTTGATAGGCCCTGTTTTCCTGGGGATAGGAATTGTTTTGCTGGCAGGCGCCGTGGGAATCTGGATGTTGACTTAAAAAAGAATATTCGGATTATCATTTTTGAAAGAAGGAGACAGAATTGAAGAAAATCAAAACTAGATTAATAATGATTGTCGTTGCAGGCAGCCTGGTGTGCCTAAATGGTTGCAGGAACAAAGAAGTACCAGCAGAGGTTGCTGTAGAAAGTATTACTTCTACAGAAAATATTGCTCCCGTAGAAAGTATTACTTCTACAGAAGGTATTACTCCTACAGGTAAAACGGCGGAGGAGGAGACACTTACAGCCCCCATCCCGTCCGAGGAAGCGGCAGACACCGTCAGTTCCGAGACGGAGAGCGCCGCGCAGGAAAAATCGGAGCTTCCGGCCGCATTTCCCTTGGACTTTAGGTTTAGCAGCGGGGCAGGCGCATGGTATACCGTCATCACACTGAATCAGGATGGCTCATTTAACGGTGAATATTGTGATTCTGATATGGGGGACAGTGGGGAGGCGTATCCTCATGGAAAGGAATATATCTGCAATTTTAGCGGACGGTTCGATCCCGTCGTGCAGATAGACGAAAATACATACTCTATGACGCTCTCTGAAATCACAACCGAAAAAGAATCCGGAGAGGAATGGATTGAAGACGGCATTCTTCACATAGCGTCCAATCCGTATGGTCTTGAGGAGGGCACGGAATACCGTTTGTATCTGCCGGAGACGGGGAAGGAGGGGCTTCCGGAGGACTTCCTCAGCTGGTATCCGGGCTGGAATTTTGCGGATGCAGACGGAAATCTTCCTGACACATTATCTTGTTTTGGGATTTACAATGTAAAAATGGGATATGGCTTTTTTGCATATTAAGTTTTCGTAACATTGGTATGATAGAACAAACTTATTAAAAAAGGTATAACAGAAGGAGAAACTGGTAAATGGAAGCTCAGAACAGAGAACTGTATTTAAAACATATGAATGGAGAATATAGGGAAAAGCATTATCCGGAACGATCCGTGTTCGCGGCCCATAAGAAGACACAGAAAGGAGCGAATGCGTTCCTGAGCCTGTTTCTTATAGGACTTTTTTTGGCAGGCAGTCTGGTCGGTTTTGTCTGGTCCATCAACATGACACAGGAAATCATCAGGGATGCAGAGGAAGATATGCTGGGGTTTGGTATTGGGATTTCTGTCTTTTTCCTTTTGCTGGCCATTGGATTTGGAGCGCTTATCCATGTCATAGTAAAAGGCATGAGAAAAAGCGCAGACGACTGGATCCGCATCGTTGCCAAAGCCGGGGGCTTAAGCGAGCAGGAGGTAAGGGAATTCGACAGACAGGCGATGGAGCCGGACAGCCTGATTTTAATTCACCTTGGAAAGCTGAAATCCTTTGCGGCCGGACAGAAGGATGGAATCCTGACCAGGGATTATATCTGCCTTTACAACAATAATATGCCCCGTGTGCTGAAACTTGACCGGCTTACAGAGGCGCACTTAAAGGATAACACATATTATATTAAAGTTGGAAAAACACACAAAAAGGCCCATTATCTGACAATCAATCTGATGAGCAAAGACAATAAGACTGCATGGGCAGAGACGTCGCAGGAATCGGCCAGGGCGCTTCAGGAAGAGTTGGCGAACCGATGCCCTGGAATCGATACCGCCGATGGTGCCGTACTGGCGGAATGAGAGCGCGGGGATAATCATATGAGAGAGGAAAATCTGGACAGGAGAACGGGGGAAAATGAATTGAGTATGGAAAAATTGATGTACATGGTGATAATCGAGAAGGGAAAGTCTTACGATGAGATGACAATGGAGATAATTTCCAAACATGTTGAGAACATAAAAAGGCTGGACGATCAGGGGAAACTGGAAATCTGTGGCGTGTTTAAAGATTATCCGGGAATGGCAGGTATGTATATCTTAAAGACAGAAAGCCGTGAGGAAGCAGAAGAACTTTGTAAAATGGAGCCCCTGGTTACAAGCGGATACGCAACCTATCGATTAGTTACCCTGCAGATTGCGAATCAGGAAAATAACTATTTGTTATAATCATGGCAGTGGTGGCGGAGTACTGAATATAGAAGCAAATACAGCCTGGGTGAAAAAAACTGTTTTACAGGGAATGAGCAGATTTCCAGGGCAGAGGATGAGGGGAGACTAAATTGTATGAGAGCGAGAGATAATGCACAGAACGGAGCAAAAAAGGGAGATAGAACTTCCAGAGAAAAATTGATCACAGCTATCGTGGCGCTGTTGGTCATTATAGGGGTAGGCACATATTCCAAGCTTCCCGTTTCAACAGGAGAGCCTTTTAAGATAGCAGCGGGGAATGCAGTTTTAGACCCACGAACCAGCCATGGCAAGGACTTTTTTGATAATGGGTTTGAGGTGAAGGAATTTAAGCCGATGGATCAGGGCGATGTCCTGGAACCGGACGACAAGATTGGAACGAAACAGGCAGTTGTTTCCTGCACGCTCAGTTTAGACGGCGTAAAGATGGGAACGGCAGTTTTCAGCCGGACATCGGATTATGGAACCGCTGCCGGGAAATGTTCCGTAAAAAGCATAACCATACATGCAAATAATGAAAACAAGGACATGGTTTATGTAGAAGGGATTGAGGAAGACGCGGTGCGGCTCTCCGAACTGACGATGGAACGCCTGACGGCTGCACTGGGCCAATATACAGATGCCACAGAGGGTCTGGGCAGCAATGATGTCATGGATTATACATGGAAGAGGAAGCATTATTCGTTGACCGTATCTTTTAATGCAGATGATACATTGGACGGAGTGAAGGTTGCGTATAAGTAAGCAGACAGTGGGGAGTTTTGTAATGAAAAGAATTGTGTGCTGCTTTTCTCAGTATTTTTCAGAAAGCTTTTCTACGGTTATATAATAGATGTTTTATAACAATCATTAATTGATAGTCTCACCTGTTATGAAATGATATCGTTAGGGTAATGAGCTGGAGCCCTGGGGGCGGCCGTCTACTGTATAATAAAGATGTATATTATACATAAAACAGCAGGAGCAAAATGCTTCTGCTAAGGGGGAGAAATCAAAATGAAACATAACAGATTAAAAAAGGCGGTATCCCTTGCGGCGGCGCTGACACTGTGCGCGGGGCTGCTTGCCGGCTGCCAGAGCAAGGGGCCGGAGGAGACCGCCACCGAATTCTTGACTGCCATGCAGTCTGAGGATTTTGCCAAGGCCAGCACCTATCTTGCGGAGAACAACCATCTCACCCGCGTGTTCACTGCTGTGGGTGGAGAGAGTGTCCCAGAGTTGGACGAGGTCTACCGCGCGTATGCTGAACGAATGGACGAGATGTCTTTTGAGATCTTGGGGGCTTCCGAAGCAGACTCCAACGTACTGAACGTCAGGGTTCAAAATCTGGACTAGGATGCCGCCATCCAGGAAGCCATGAACGCTGCCATTCAGTCTCAGGTCGCCGGTGATAGCGACACCTTTTCCAACTACGCCGGGTGGCTGGGCCAGGGCGTCCAGCAGGCAGTCATGGGTGACGCTGGGGAACGTGAACTGACTATGGGACAGAAAGATGGGATCGACGGGATTGAAAACATGGGGTTTATGAACCTGCTGACCGGCGGCTTTTATGACTACACCGACCTCACCATGTCCACCTGTACCCTCTCTGCTGAGGAGCAGGAGAGTGTATATTATATCGCGGCCCGCGGCGACATCGTGATTGGCTGCCTCATGATCGATTCCCTGTCCTTCGATACTGCTGCACTTTCCGAGGAGCAGCTCGCCCTGTTGATGGCGGAGACTGAGAAGAAGATGCGGGCAAAGGGCATCTATGACAGGCTCGAGGTCGGGGACGGTAAACTTACGACTTACACCGGCGTCGATTTAAACCAGGCCGAATCGGTGGACTTACTGGAGCTGGGCCTTATCGATGGCAGCCGTGGCTACAGAGAGTACCCCAGTCTGAGAAAAAACCTCCAGAACTTTGAAGACAGCGGTATGACTGTGGAAACCGTTCCGCAATATAAATAAAAACAAGGAAGCATACGAAACTTGCGATAGGAGGTTGGTTATGCTAATCGTTGTTGTTTTGCTGATGACTGCATATGAGGTTCTAATGGTTGAGGTCGTTAGATTAAATCAAGCTGGGCCTGAATGGGAAGTTCCTATTTCAATAGTAATGAAACTGGCATCACTTGAACCTATTCTAACAGTACTATTTTGTGCGAGTATTGTTTTGGTTTTTATTTTTCACAAAAGAATGTTGG
This sequence comes from Clostridium sp. 1001283B150225_161107_B6, assembly GCF_015556325.1. Lineage (NCBI taxonomy): Bacteria > Bacillati > Bacillota > Clostridia > Eubacteriales > Clostridiaceae > Clostridium > Clostridium sp. 1001283B150225_161107_B6. The sequence goes on from NZ_JADNMD010000002.1 coordinate 462,703, forward strand.
TAAATCGAACCGGGTGTGTTTTACTATTTATACAACTAACTCTATGCATAATAGGAACAATATTCCTGTGTGCCACGAATGCATTTAAAGGCCAATTTTACAATCCCAGTTTGCTTGTTCAAAACGTATTTTATTGCGTCTATGCTGTAATAGCGATACTTTCCATTATCACATTGGTAATCATTGTGTTACGGAAATAAAAAACGCTGGCTAAGTAAGAAAATGGAAGTGATTCCTGTTAGTAATGAATAAGATTAAACGATATAGAATTTGGAGCAGGAGGAAGATTGCCATGTCGGCTAATTTAAGAAAATGGACGGGTGTTTTTTTGACGGTTGTCTGCTACTATCTCGTCCATGAGGGAGCCCATTTGATTACTGCACTTTGTATGGGAACATTTGAGCGTGTAAAGCTCGTTTTTCCTGGTGTACAGGTGGCAGCAGATATAGATGCTATGTCGGAACTGCAAGTTGCTGCTTTTTCTATCGCTGGCGGGCTGGCTACCTTCATTGTTGGCTATATGTTGATTTTTTTAACGGGGCGCATCCTGCAGTTAAAAAGCAAAGTTGCAAAAGCAGCATTTTATTATATTACATTGGGCATGCTCCTTTGTGATCCTATCTATCTGTCGGTGTTATGTGGTTCCTTTGACGGCGGTGATATGAATGGAATTGTCCTGTTCGGCGTACCAGAACTTGCTGCCAGAATTGTTTTTGGTGTGATTGGGGTTGTGAACTTGCGCATGTTTGTGAAGAATGTTTATCCGCTTTATAAAGCGGATTTTTCTAAGAACAGTTAATCAATCATTATGTGCACATTTGAATTTGTGAGGAGAAAAACTTGATGAGTAAATATGATGCTTTATGGAAATATGTACAGGATAATGGAAGCCAGACTTTCACATTGACTTTTGATGAAATTGCAAAAATAGCAGGGATAGCGATAGACCATTCCTTTTTGAAATACAAAAAGGAGCTTACGGAATATGGTTATCAAGTCGGAAAAATATCCATGAAAGAGCAAACGGTTATATTTAATAAAGTTGAGAGCTAAATTTCAGGTTGTCGAGGAGATAGTGCTTGAAAAATCCAAAAACCAAAGGTCAAAAAAGAAAACTAAATAGATTGTTAAATGATGAAGATGGATGTTATAAGTGTGAAATTTGGTTTTATGGCGAAATATAAGTAACGGCCGCATCCAAAGTAACATCGTTGGAATTGACAAGGAACTCATATTTATACATGAAAGGGAGGCTTCAATATGTGTACAAGTTTTGCAGTATACCATCAGGAAAAAGCTATTTATGGTATGAATTTCGATACGAATGAAATTGATTTAAAACTAAAAATCAATACTTCTAATGAAAGGAACCTGTTTTATTTTTCAGCCTTATTAAATAACAGATACAGAGATATCGCTTATTTTAATAGTGAGGGTCTTTTTATCTGCACTCAGGCAGTAGAATATGGTCCAGGTTTTAAATCAGGTTGTGACGAAAATGATTGGGGTGCCTTTGATATTTTTGATGAGGCACTAAAGAAAACAAGAAAATCATCTGAATTTTTTGAAATTCTTGGTAAAAGGGTAATCTCATATCCCAGAAATCCGTTATTCCCGGATTTAGGATTACATACTATGATTGCTGATAAAACTGGTGATGCGTTTATTCTGGAAGAAGGAAATGGTATCAATACAGTAAGCCCTATTCAGAATGATTTTATTATTATGACAAATTTTCCAAATGGAAAGTTTAAGGAAGTAAATTATAATGAAGTATCTGGTGTAGGTGCCGATAGATATATTTGTGCTTATGAATATATTCAAAATAATATCCGCAGCTTTGGAATAAACGAAGCCTTTGATATTTTAAGCAAAACCAGTCAGAAAAATACGCTGTGTTCCATCGTATATGAGCCATTAAAAAATGATATTTATATCAGCTTAAAAAAAGAATTAAGCAAAAGATGGAAAATTTCTATTAACGAAAAAACAATACAATCATTGGATGGATTTTTAAGCAATAATAAAATTCAATTTACAAATGATGAAATACTAGTGAATGATCTTATACGCTTATATAAGTGAAAAGGAGTTTATAACAAAAAATAAGCATTTCTCATAAGGAATTGTTTTTGAAAAATTGGAATATGCGGAGGAGGTATACAATGTTTAAGGTGATAAAGGAAGAATTTATTGTCATTGGCAAAGAGGGCTCAACATTAGATGGCGAAGGATTTATTCAGAAATTGTGGAATGATGCAAATAGTCATTTTAGTGAAGTAGCACATCTGGCGAAGAAAGACGCAAACGGGAGTATTGTGGGAATATGGGGTGCTATGTCTGATATTTCTCACTCATTTAAGCCCTGGGAAGATGGCTTTCGTAAAGGCTTATATCTGGCTGGAGTGGAATGTATTGATCATGCAGAAGCACCTGATGGATGGACAAAATGGACAATACCAAGTTATGAATATATAGTTGTTGAAAACCATAATGGAGTGTTTGAAGAAACCATTGGTCAAATGAATGAGGAGGGTATTTCTCTGGTCGGAGCAGTTCACGATTATACCGACCCAGCAACCGGAAAGGGCTATATGTATTTTCCGATAAGAGAAGTTTAATAAATCCCAGCTTGGCAGGTAGAAAAATTTAATGGAAAATGTTTTATTAATGTCTGTACTCCAGTGCAGAGGAAAGGAATGATAACATGGATACGCTTTTGATACAATCCGTCCCCCTTCTGGAGAAGTCCGAATCATCCGATATTCCGGAAACCACCGGCTCTCTGCTGGTGCCTGACCCGGATTCGGAATATGGCTATAAGGTGGAGGAGATGCCAGAATCCTATGGTACGACTTTGACGCAAGAGGAGTTTACTGAAGAATTTGGCTCCTATCATGCAATCAATAATGTGGCGCTCTCTAATTATATATCGTTCCTGCTTCCATTTACAGCAAGTATTTGTCTTGTATACCTGCTAAAACGGTTTCTGAAACCCAGACTGGAACGGTTTCACTGGGTGAATCATTTCCTGCTGGCGGTACTCTTTTTTACATTATTCAAGTATCGGTGGTGGATTCGGCTGCCGCGCGGTCTATACTATTTATTCCCTGTTATGGAAATGATTTTCTTACTGGCAGTTATCTGTCTTGTCTGCAAAGGGAAATTCAGCAAAAAGGTATATGCTGCGGTTACATTCGAGGCTGTTTTCGGATTGTGCCAGACACTTTACACCTATGGACAATTATTTTTTAAGGAGATCAGCAGTTACCTGGAGCTTCCCCAAAACTCAGAGATGCTTTGCCTGTATTCCTACATGAAAGATCCAGCTGCTTCCATAAATGCGTCAGAAATCGTAAACATTTATTTAGATTGGGAGAAATGTCTGATGCTGTTTGTTTCCTGCGCAGTGATAGTCCTCTCTGTCAGAAAACTGGCGCGTGCAGTAAATCAGAATACAGAAGGAATTCCCCGAAGCGAGTTGTATTTTTTGCTGACGCCGGCATTTGCAGCGATTGTCTATTCTATCTTTACAGGAGCAGCTTATTTCCTGGTGTGGAATTCCGTATTTGTTGACTGGGCAACATGGGACGACCCGCTTCAAAGCATGACGTTATATTTTATGATTCCGCTAATGGCGGTGGCCTCCCTCCTGTGTATCCTGTACGCTTATACAATTTATCAGAAGCTTGTCGTCTATGTGGAGGAAAAGCAACGGGCAGTAATCCTGGAAAACCAGGTGAATCAGATGCAGGGCCATATCAAAGAGATTGAAGAACTTTACACAGGTATCCGTTCCATGCGGCACGATATGCAGAATTGTCTCTTTGATATCAAGAGCTTACTGGCGGCGCAGGGAATTGACGTGGAGGAGAAAGACAGCGAATTGGCAGGCTATTTTTCCGGGATCGGTACCGCGCTGGACACATTGAATTATTCCATCCATACCGGCAATCCTGTGACGGACGTGGTGCTCAACGGGAAAGCCAGACGGGCAAAGGACCGGGGGATACAGTTTGACAGTGAATTCCGCTTCCCGAAAGATTTTGGTATCGATGCGTTTGACCTGAGCATCATTCTGAACAATAGTCTGGACAATGCCCTGGAGGCCTGTGAGATCTTGCTGGAGAAGGATTCAGAGGCCAGGACATATATAAAGATAAGCTCTTTCTGTAAAAATAACATGTTCTTAATGAATGTGGAAAATAGCTGCGATGGCGTTTTGCTCGAGGCGGAGAGCAGCGTAGGTCCACGTACCAGAAAAAAAGATACGGTTCAACATGGACTCGGGTTTCAGAATATTCTGCGATGCTCGGAAAAGTATTATGGAACTGCGAAATATGTATGCAGCGGGGAGACATTTCAGCTTAATGTTATGCTTCAGAAGGCCGAGGGAGCGAGCGTAGATTGAAATAATAAAGCCAGGGAGTGATGAGTTTGAAAATCCTGATTATAGAGGACGAAGAGATGATCGCAGATATCATATCACGAGGGCTGACCAGAGCGGGATATCAATGTGAATGTGTTTACGACGGAACTGACGCCGCCGGGCTTCTGGAAGAAAAGCGGTATGATTTAATTCTTCTTGATATTATGCTTCCCGGTGTGGTTGGCTATGAACTGATGGAGTATATAAAGAATTTAGGAATTCCTGTTATTTTTATTACGGCGAAGGCCCGTTTGGAGGACAAGATAAAGGGATTTAAGCTGGGCGCAGATGATTATATTACGAAACCGTTTGAACTGGCCGAACTGACAGCACGTGTGGAAGCTGTTTTAAAACGGTACTATAAAACGCAGTCCCGGATTTCGGTGGCAGGAATGGAAATTGATACGTTGTCGAGAACAGTTAAAAAAAACGGGCGGTTAGTGGAACTCACTGCAAAAGAATATGATTTGTTTCTGGTATTTTTAAGAAACCGTAATATTGCCCTTTACAGGGAACGTATTTATGAGGAGGTATGGGGAGGAGAATATGATCCGGACAGCCGGACGGTGGATATTCATGTACAGCGTCTGAAACGGAAGATGGGGTTAGAGGATTATATCATATCTGTAAGAGGGATTGGATACAGATTTGAGGTGTCAGAGACATGAAACTGTGGCAGAAGTTCTGTCTGTGGCCGCTTCTCTTTTTCTTATCTGTATACATGGGGACCGGTATTCTGCTGATTGAGAAGAATGCGCGGGAAGTGTTTCAAATTAATTTAACGCAGCTGCTGGAGGAGCAGAAAAGTATTTCAGAAGGATTAAACTGGTATCTTTACATCAGCAGTTTACGCGATTCCAGGAGAGGGATGGGAAAAGCGAACGCCTATATGAGAGAATATATGGAAAACCGCCCGTCCATTCAGGGAGTTTATTATGAGATTACAGATTATAGAAGAGTGGAACAGCCTGTGTACAGTAATCTGGATTTTGAACTTCCGGTGATGGAGATGCGGGATGTTGTCTATGCTCCTCAATATAAGGTTTTGAAATATAGAGAGAAATATTTTCTCCGTCTGACCAGTCTGTTTTCCGCTCAAGATAACTCATACAGGAATACCAGCTTTATGGATATTACAGTGTTTATCAGGAATCGCAGTCGGCAGTACCAGTACTTTTTTACCCTTTTTTTGCTGTCTATCATTGTTCTGTCCACCGGGATGTACGGTATATCCAGACATTTAACAAAATCAATCCGCCTTTTGACAGATTCAGTCAGAAAAATGGGCAATAGCAATTTTACAGGTCATGTAGCGGTTCAGGGAAAGGATGAGATCAGTGAACTGGCAGAACGTTATAATGAGATGGCGCGGGTCATTGAGGATAAAATAACAGAGCTCCAACAGACGGCAGAGGAACAGAGGCGTTTTATAGACAATTTTTCTCATGAACTGAGGACACCGCTCACAGCCATTGTTGGCTATGCGGATTTACTGCGGTTCTCGGATAATGATGGGGCAGACACACAGGAATTGGCAGAGCGAATTTTCAGGCAGGGAAAGCGGATTGAAAAATTATCGGAGATGATGCTCCAGCTCGTATTTCTGGAACGCCACAATTTTAAGTTGATACCTTTTGATTTGAGGGAGGTGCTGTTGGAGGCAGAAGCTGTGTTAAAACCATCCATAAAGCGGGCACGGATGAGACTGGTATTTGATACACCAGATGAGCCGGTTTATGTGGCGGGGGAGAAAGATCTCCTTTTAAATCTCATCGGGAATTTGGCAGATAATGCAAGGAAAGCTTCCATGTCCGGTGATACAATACGAATTTCCACATGGAAAGAAGAAAATCGTGTGGTGTTGGAGGTTGAAGACGAAGGAACAGGAATACCCGAGGAGGAACAGTCGAAGATTTTTGAGACTTTTTATATGGTGGATAAGGTAAGAAGCAGGAGGAATAATGGGGTAGGGCTTGGACTCTCCATCTGCGCGGATATTGTAAAAGTCCACCATGCTGAAATTATGCTGGAAAGCAGAGAAAATAAGGGAACTAAAGTTAAAATCCTTTTTCCATGTTACAAACATGAAACAATTCCCGGATAAAATAGCGCCATACCAAATAAATGGTTGAAAGAGAAAAGGAGATTGACTATGAGAAGAGAGAAAAAAATGATAGGCGTATTTTGTGCGGGAGTTCTTGTATTCAGTATGTCGGGCTGTGGGACCGTTTCTGCTCAGACACCTCAAACGCAGCAAGTGAATAACGTTACGTCAGAGCAGAATTCGAATGAGGAAGCCAGAAACAGGGAGGAAACCGGTCAAGTGAAATCAGATGATGTTTTTATTGCTTCGGCAAAGGAGGCGTTGAGTAAATATTTCGACGTCAATCTGGCAGATACAACCGGATATTCTGTTGATGTGCAGCATATGGAGGCACTGCCAGAATACGATGTAGAGCAGCAGGTAGCGGTAACTTTCCTTCCAGATGAACTTAATATGGGGACAGTTGACGAAACTACAGTGATTGACATGGAGAATATTGCTACAAAACCTATGTACGATGTGTCCTTTACAGAAGAGGGAACCGTAAAAGGTATCCATCTAAGTTATACGGACTGGAAAAACAGCGAGAAGCCGGTTACAGTTGAATTGGCAAAGGAACTTGCAAAGGAATTTGTGATTTCCCATGGGCTGGCAGAGGAAGGCAGCTTAAACATTTTGGGTGGTTCAGCTACCTCGGCCGATACGATAACGGTAGTAATCAGGCACAAGGAAGGACGTGCTCTGGTGATTGGGGTAGATTCTCAGGCGGGAAGAGTAAGGTTTTTTGAAGATATGCTTGAAAAGGCAGCAGTTAAGTCGGTTACGCCGTTAGAGGAAGGAAAAGGTTTAGGCTGATTATCATAGGTATAAAAGAAGGGATGTTAGTATCTCAGTATTATAATTAAGGGAAAATAGCAAACAATAATCAGGTAGAGAAGGTGATTTAAACGATCTTCTCTACCTTGATTTGCTACTTGATTGGCTCCTGCTATTAAGATAAGTTATTTTAAATCAAGCATTGTCTGCATTGTGGAAAGTATAATGTTTTTATCTCTGTCACTTAAAAGATGAAACAAACGGGTAAATTGTTGTTCACTTTCAACGAGCAGTTACCCCAATATGTTTAGCTAGCTGTTCTTGTGTCATTTCTAGTTTTTGGCGTGCTTCTTTTATAAGAGGACCGATATATTTAAATTGTTTTTCCATCACTGATAGAATAACCGCTCCTCTACCTCCAGCTCATCCAGCGCTTAACCGATATGTATTCAGCAGGCGGATTGTCTGCGGAGAGTGCGCAACAAACTTCCGCAGGCAGAAAATATACATTGGAAAGCCGTATGAGAAGATTCAGTGGTGCTGCTATCAGCATATCAAGGACAGCAAAAAATGCAGTCAAAAAGCGGTTCGAGAGGATTTAATCCAGGCCGCCTTCGTCCGCCTTTGGAACCGCCTGTCCAGCAACTACGAAGAGATACTGATTCCCATGCTGGCCGCCTTAAAAGCGATTCAGACTAATCCGGAGCAGGAGCGGGAAATCGAACAAATCGAAAATCAAATACAGGGAATTAAAATGCAGAGTCATATGCTGAGTAAGGTACTTACAGAGGGAGGCATAGGCTCTGCTATTTTTATAGAAAAACAAAACCGGCTGGGTGAGCAGTTGGAAAACGCCAGGAAGAGGCTGCGGCAGCTGCAAAATCAAAAAGCCTTTGAAAAGGAAATTTCCCAGACAGAGTATTTAGTGACCATACTCCGCAAGCGGCCAACAATTCTGGACGTCTATGATGAAGAATTTAAGAATTTTACGGCATCCTGGTATCAACGCCTTTCTTCAACAAAAAAGCTCTATACCACAGCCTCTGTTCCTCAAAAAATTCACTCCATCCCACAAGTATCCCTTCTCTATCCATACATTCGGCACATTGAATCGTCTGGAGAATCCGAGTGGAGTATAATCGTTTGTAATTGTCTCCCTTCATTTTTAAAAGTATGAAGGGATATCCAGTGGCGAGGCATTCCGCCAGTTTACAGTAACATTCGCAGACTATGGTACATGGACAATGCTTTGTTATGAATGTTAAAAAAACATCCACAATAAGATAGTCCTTTTTCTCTTTATAGATTTGATTCAAAGTCTGGAGAAATTCGTATAATGCTTCTTCAGAAACCTGTTCAAAGGTAAAACGGCTAACGTTACTAACTGTCAATGACAGAAACTGGAGACTTTCTAAAAGGCGTTTCAGACCAAACTGAACAGAAACTCGGCTTATATCCACATTTTCATGTCCAAGGCATACCTGTGTTCCCCTCCCCTGATAGGACTTTACTACACCAAAGTCAGACAGAGAGGCCAGGGTACGGCGTATGGTGATGAGTGGGATTTGGTAACGTTTTACCATCTGGCTTAGGGAGGGAAGAAAGCTTCCAACGGGATAGGCTCCATACAAAATTTCCAATATAATCTTCGCTCCCAATGTATAACGGATTTGAGAATGTCTGGGGTAAAAATCCCATTCAAATGGAATCTGGGTAAACTCACCTTCCAGAAATTGTGCGGAGAGCGTTTGGATGATTTTAAGGATATATGCAAAAGCATCTATGTAAACTGTTCCCAATTTATTGGTAAGATAGGCTCCAACTTCATCTTTTGTGAGCGTATCAACCGTTTCTATTATTCCTTTCATAATGTCATGCTCACTGCGCAGATATGGTATACGGGCATGGAAGTTTATTTTTCGGTAGAATGTAAGAATTAAATCATTATAAAGGGAGGATAAGGCGGCCGTGTACAGCCGTATCGAAAGGGACATTCCGTCAAAGTCAATGTTTTTAATTTCACTCCATTGTTTCTCCCAGGTTGCTTCATCCCATTGCTTTATGCCGGCCTCCAGTAAAGGACACAAAAGTAACGGATTCATCTGTCTCATGTCCAGAATGCCGTCCCTATAGGTTGACAGATGAACAGCGATATTGCGCAGATAATCATCGGCGGTAGCCATGTAGGTTACCATAGCTGCTTTTGGAGCCTCAATTTTAATGTAGTTCTTGTCCTCCAGGAGTGCCAGCGCTTTCCTGACAGTCGGTATGGACAGATGGAAATAGGCGCTTATGTTCTACTGTTTTGATAATACCCATAAAAAATAAATGAATTGCGAATATAGACGTATTATGGTAGACTACAGTTAGCACATGAGCAGAGTTAAAGGGCCGAGGCAGGAATGATGGGGAACACAATGGAGGGGTAGCATGAAAAGGTTTACTATAGGTAGGAAACTGTTTGTTTCATTTGCAACGATTCTGATGTTGATGATTATTGGTTTTTGTATCAGCATCATAAGTTTAGTTAATCTGAATTCAAAAATAAAAGCCTTTTATGATGGACCATTTATTGTTAATGAAAGTGCCAACAAAATCCACTCAAATTTTGAAAGAATGCAGAAGGCAACCTACCGTGCCATTGTAAATACAGATGAGGAGATAATTGGGGAGGCAACTGCCAATGCCTTTGATTCGGCAAGTATAATCAGGGACGAACTTCCAATCGTTAAAGAACATTTTTTGGGAGATTCACAAATTGTAGTACGGCTGGAAGACTGCCTGGCCAGGCTTGCGCCAATGCGGGAACATGTTCTCTCATTGGCGAAGGAAAATAAAAATGAAGAAGCGGCAGCTTTTATGGAAAGCAACAATATCCTGGTAATCCAAGAGGCTCAAAAGGAATTGGATGGGCTGATTGTAAGCGGCAACAGAACAGGACTGCAGTTGATGACACAACTGCAGGAACGGCAGGCCAGTGCTGTTACGATGCTGGTAATTTTGGGATGTGTGAGCGTAATCATTAGCATTGGTTTCTGTGTGTATATTACCAGGGGAATCTCGGCAGGGATAGTGGAATTGGAACAGGCAGCGCAGAACATAGCGGCCGGACAGCTTTCAACTACCCGAATTACCTTTCAGTCCGGAGATGAGATGGGAAAATTGGCCGATGATATGCGGAGTATGATTGCCGTACTTACAGCGGTAATCCAGGATGAGACATATCTGTTAAATGAAATGGCAGAGGGGAACTTTGATATCCATAGCCGGGCAAAAGACAGCTACGTGGGTGAGTTGGATTCCGTGCGGTCTTCTCTGGTCAGGATTATAAATAATTTAAAAGATACCTTATTACAAATTAATCAGTCTACTCTGCAAGTGGCAGCGGGGTCGGAACAGGTATCATCCGGAGCACAGATTCAGGCCCAGGGGGCGACAGAGCAGGCTGCCTCTATAGAATTATTGTCAAGTGCAATCAGCGACATATCGGAACAGGTAGAGCACAATGTGAAGAATGCCCAAGCAGTGAATGAACAAACAAAGACAGTGCAGATGGATGCGGAAGACAGCCGCAGACAGATGCAGGATATGCTGGCAGCAATGGCAGAAATACGCCACAGTTCACAATCAATCGGACGAATCATTAAGACCATTGAGGACATCGCTTTTCAGACCAATATCCTTGCTTTAAATGCGGGGATAGAGGCTGCCCGGGCAGGGAATATGGGAAGCGGTTTCGCGGTTGTGGCGAATGAAGTACGTAATCTGGCAAACAAATCATCTGAGGCATCCAAAAGCACGGCTGATTTGATAAAAAAGTCCCTGGAAAAAGTAGAACAGGGTGACCGGATTGCAGACCGCACGGCAGAAGCGCTGATGGACGTAGTAAATGGAGTGGAGGATATAACGAAGTCGATTCATTCCATAACGGAAGCTTCTGTTAGGCAGGAACTATCGGTACGACAAATTACGCAGGAAATAAGCCGCATATCAGGTGTGATTCAGTCCAGTTCCGCTACGGCGGAGGAAATTGCGGCTGCCAGCGAGGAATTATCTTATCAGGCTCAGGTATTAAGCAGAATGGCTAGCCGTTTCCGGCTGGGAAAAAATGTGGAAGAGGGCAATTAGAGTTCCTGATGTTTAAGAAATTTTTTCAGGTATTCATTTTATGGCAAGAGGAGTCAGCGTCATGAATGTTCAAAAAAAGAATAAGAGTGTAAAAGATATTGGATTGGCCCTGGTCTGTGTGTGTGCAATCGGCTTATCAATCTTCAGCATTTTTTCCACTTATCAATTACGTAAAACAGCCACAATGATTTATGAGCACCCCTATACAGTTTCCAACGAATCCAGGGCCATGAGGTCGCGGCTTCTGGACATGAAGGGTTTTTTGCTGAATTTAGTTGCGGATCCGGAATCCGATATAGTCGAGGTAGGGCAGACACTGAATAACCGGTACGACATGCAGTATGCTTCTATTAAAATTATTACCAGCCAATACCTCGGACCGGTTGAAGATACCGAACAGCTGTTATCGGCCATGCAGGATTTGGAACATACGCAGAGTGAGGCATTACCAATCATTGTCCCCATGGGCAGAGAAGAAACTGCTCAATATGTGTCGGAATATTTATATCCTAAATATAATGCGGTAGGGGAGGCTCTGGATACCATTATTTCTTTTGCAGACAGTAAAATTCGAAATTTGGAGCAGAATGCGGCGGATACATCTGCGATTGCTATCATTTCATCAGTGGTGCTTACAACTTTTCTTCCTGCCTTCTTTCTGTTTGTATTTTGGCAGGAACGTAGAAATATCAGAGAGATTCAATACAGGGAACATTTATTTGATATCCTCTCCTCTAATGTGGATGAGGTTTTTCTGATTTATAATCAGGAGAAAGACGTATTGGAGTATGTCAGCGCTAACTGTGAGCATATTCTTGGAATAAAAGATTCCGCCATCATGGAGAAGGCGGAGTTGCTGATGCACCTGGTTATCGAAGAAGACCAGGATGCTTTTGCAGAGTTTATCCGGCGTACAGATACGGAGGACAGCAAGAGCATAGATTTACGGATGTACCTTACAACAGAACAAATACGATGGGTTAAGATTCGGTGCTATCCTGAGATTGCAGGGGGAAAGATAACACGCTATATTGTATCCATTTCTGACCAGACAGAGGAAATACAGAGAGAGCAGGCCCTCAGGGATGCACTGGTTAATGCGCAGAATGCGAACGCGGCTAAGCAGAACTTTCTTTCCCGTATGAGCCATGAAATCCGTACGCCCATGAATGCAATAATTGGTATGACAACCATCGCCGGAGCTTATATAGAAGATCGCAAACGAGTGGAAGATTGCCTGAAAAAAATTGCCTATTCTTCCAAGCATTTGATGACACTCATCAATGATGTTTTGGACATGTCAAAAATTGATGAGGGAAAGATGACCATTGCCTGCGAAAGTTTTAATTTGGAGAGCGTGGCCGAATCTCTCACCTCCATTTTCTATCCTCAGGCGACTGAGAAAGATATTAATTTTTCCATGAACTTGATTTATCTTACCGATACGGTATTGATTGGTGATTCGTTGCGTCTGAACCAGGTTTTGATTAATCTCCTTTCCAACGCTATCAAATTTACACCGGCCAACGGTACTGTCCGTCTGGAAATACGCCAGATACAAAAGAAGGACCAACGGGTACGCCTTCGCTTTATGATAACAGATACCGGAATTGGTATGAGTGAGGAATTTTTGAACAGAATTTTTCTGCCTTTTGAGCAGGAAAATGTATCTACAAGCCGGAAATATGGTGGCACAGGTTTGGGATTGTCTATTACTAAGAATCTGGTCACCTTAATGGGCGGTACTATAGCGGTAAAAAGTGAATTGGAAAAGGGTACTACCTTCACTGTAGAATTAGACTTTGATGTAGATAGAACAAGCGAAAATGCTTTTACCTGCAATCATCAGGAATTAAAAGCACTCAAGGTTCTTGTGTCCGATGATGACCAGGACTGCTGTATCCATACCGCGCTATTGCTGAAGAATCTGGGGATTCTGTCACACTGGGTGCAGACAGGGGCTGAATGTGTGGAAGAGGTTTTATCTGCCCATAGAATCGGAGAAGTATACGATGTGTGCCTCATCGACTGGAAGATGCCGGACATGGATGGGATAGAAGTAACCCGGAGGATTCGGGAGTTCGTGGGTCCAGATACCACGATTATTATTATGACCGCCTATGACTGGACCTCTATAGAACAAAACGCACGGGAAGCAGGTGCTAATGCATTTTTATCTAAGCCTATTTTTGCCTCAACTTTGTACAATATGCTTCTCACAGTGACTGGTATCGAACGTGCGACTGAAAATATCGGGAGCAAAAGAAAGAGCGATATTTTGGAAGGACACCATGTGTTACTGGTAGAGGATAATGAAATCAATCAGGAAATAGCGGTGGAGTTGCTCAAAATGGTTGGGTTAGAGATCGATTGTGTTTGTAATGGGCAAGAAGCGCTGGATTTATTCCTCAGGAAAGGGGAGACTTATGATTTAATACTGATGGATATGCAGATGCCGGTTATGGACGGTTATCAGGCGGCAAGGGCAATTCGCCAGTCCAGCCATCCGTTAGCAAAGACGATTCCGATTATCGCCATGACAGCTGATGCCTTCCATGAGGATATTGTGAAGGCGGGTGAGGCTGGAATGAATGGGCACTTGGCAAAACCGATAGACCCAGCTCGCCTGTACCAGATGATTGAATCGTTTATCGTTGTGCCGGTACCGAGTACATAGTAGAGTCAGTTGGGGCAAAAGATACGAGCTCATGAAAGGGTCAAAGTTGAAGCGGGTTTAGATTTAATTAAATATTCTTGACCATATTTACTATCAGCAGAATGATTTCTGTGTTTAGAGTAGGCCTGGACCGCTGATTCTATTCAAGTTACAGTATATAGTCCGTACCGATACTTCAAATTTTTTGTTAATTCGAATAACATGTCTTTTCAGGATACAGTACACTATTTTAGAGAATCTGCTTTTCAAACCATCAACGCTGATGCCATTATAGCACATAAACCTTAACATTTATTGTCAGGGTTTATGTGCTTTTTTAATACACTTAACTATTCAAAGCCGTTATTTTTTACAATTCCCTTATCTTTTGTGTCACTAATAAAGTACTGTAATATCGTTCCTGTTCTTCAAAAAAAGTTCCCCATTGTTCAATCATTCCGTCGATATCCTGGCATTCTATACGTTTGATAACCTTAAGCACCATATTAGGATACATCTGCCTATAGTCTTCCGCTCTCCAATGCTGAAGGGAAAAGGGGAAACCAACCGCCAGGCATTTTCCTAGTTTATGGTAACAATGGCTGACTGCGGCCGCTGGGCAATATTTTGTAATGAAAGTCAGAAAGGCGTCAGTTATCATATAATCCATCTCTTTTTCATGTATCTGGTTTAAGGTCTGACTAAACGCAAGAAATGTGTTTGCACTAATTTCGCGAAATGTGTATCGACAGACTGAACGAATTGTCAAGGCGAGAAATTGGATACTCTCTAAAAAATATTTTAGGGCAATATGGACATTATCATGAGATAAATTCATTTCTCCCTGTCCAAGACAAACTTGCGTTCCTTTTCCATGATAGGATTTCACCACACCAAAATCTGCTAAGAAGACCAGCGTACGCCGTATGGTAATTAAAGATACCCTGTAATATTTTGCCATCTGGGGAAGGGATGGAAGATAACTTCCCACCGGATAGCGTCCGCTCAAAATTTCCTGAATAATCTGCGCCCCTAGCGAATAACGAATTTGAGAACGCTTGTGATAAAATTTCCACTCAAAGGGTATCTGCTCAACCTCATCTTGGGAAGCTTTCGTTTTTATTATCTGCCTTGTCAAAACCAAATAGGTATTCGCATGTTCATAAGCCAGCCCCAATTCCTCACAAAGATATGCTGCAATTTTTTCTTTGGGAAGTATGTCTATTTTCTTAATCATTTCTTCCATGATTTCATTCCTGTTTATTTCTTTCATAATCTCATGTTCACTGTGTAGATAGGGAACACGCGTGTAGCGGTTTACTTCCCAGAAAAAATTAAGAATCAAATCATTTTTTAATGAGGACAGCGCGGCTATATACAACCGTATGGAAAAAGACAATTCATCAGAATTATTATTTTTGATTTCCTGCCAAAATGTATTCCAGGCCTCTTTATCCCATCGGCTGATGCCCGCTTCTAATAAAGGACCAAAAATCAAAAAATTTACTTGTTTAATATCTGATAGCCCTTCTTTCCGGGCTTGTAAATAATCAGAAATATTTTGAATAAGATTATCCTGAGACGCTTTATAGATAACCTTGGCGGCCTTAGGGGCCATATTTTTTATATATCTGTCTTTTTCCAGAAGTGTAAGCGCTGTTCTGACGGTTGGTATGGAAAGTTGAAATAATTCACTGATTTTTGATATGGTGGGAAAGGTATCACCAAATTTGTAATATCCAAAGAGAATTCTGGTAACGTAGTAATCGTAAATAATCTGATATAATTTATTTTTAGGCTCCATTTAGCTACCTCCTAGTTCCATTTTAACATAAATAACATGTACATTCCATTACTTTCACCCTATGCCGGAATTGTACAATAAAGGAATGGATAGAGGGGATTAATAGATTATTAAAAGAAGAAGGTATCTTAATAGGTGACTCAAAGTTTCATTGGGGTATGAGTCTTTGAACACGAAGGGCTTACAAACTTACTATTTACTTTTGATGGTGTGTGCATAGATGTAGGAAGACTTGCTATGTGTCGAATACGGACACGTACGCAGTTTGGCAGTACATGGCTGTCAGATGATGTCGAGAATCAAATTTATATCTGTGCGGCCATCTGCGGACATATATCATGATACACTCTATCAGGCCACTGGGAATCAATTTTGTGATTCTTTTTTTACTTTATAGGAAAGTGCCTGTTTTGATTTTAGAAAATATAAGTCGATTTTATAAATAGCTGTTCGCCACACATCATAAAGCTGGTTCTCTTCCTTTCTGGTGCGCGTTATAACAGTTCATATATCCCCACATTCTACCAGAGAACCAAGACTCTGTTATATTCTGGAATCAAGGTGCAGGCTAAGCCGGGTCAGGCTGGCTACAGGGAAGTTGTATATATGGATACTGATTCCTTGGATAACTATTTAAGTTATGGTTTGATGAACGGAATATTGGATTTTAAAGATAATCTGCCTGAAGCCTGTAAGTATGTGGAGGATGGACTTTCAAAAACTTACTGTATAATCCTATGAAGATATGCTATAATTTCTATATCCGATGTTGAAAATACTACCGAAAGGAAGATAAGTGATGACCGTAAAAAGATGGATAGCTATGATTACATTTTCAATGCTCTTTTCAAGTGTTTTAATACGGGAAGCAGCAGCCGGTACATGGAAACAAGGAATCAATGGGGATTTGTCTGCATGGTGGTATGATAATGGAGATGGAACATTTCCGTTATCCACATGGATGTGGATTGACGGTAATGGGGATGGGATTGCCGAGTGTTATTATTTTGATGATACAGGACGTATGCTGAGCGATACACTTACCCCTGATGGTTATACGGTTGATGAAAACGGCGCATGGAAGCTGGGATTTGTGCGCCGGAAGTATGTGTTGAATTCATATCAGGAAGAGATTTTTAAAGATGCAGCTGAGGGACTTCTAAACCTATATGAAGATCAGTTTAATGTTCCATCTTTTACATATAAGCAGCTTAGGGATTTAATGTATGAAGACAGACAGAGTTTGATGAATTCCCTTCTGGCTGCGGATACAGAGAAGCATCTGAAGAATTCTTATACAACTACAATGTTCGTTCCGTTGCGTATAGAAGATGGAATTGGATATTATGACCGTGAAAAAGTACAGTTTACAAGGGACTACACAGGGTAGGTATCTGACGGGAGGGGTTCCACCCATCAGATTTTCCATGTGATGTTCAAGCTGTCGCTTGTAGCGGCAACGGTGGTAATCATCAAATCCACCACCCGCCGCTTGTCGTCAAAGGATACATTGTCCCATGTGTCGAGGTAGCCGGAAATCTGATTGACCTGTTCCGGGCTGATGGCTTCCACCGTCAACTCGGCTATCTGCTTCACAAGTTCCTGTTTGCGCCCGTCCAGTTCCGCTATCTTCACATTCACATAGGAGAGCAGAACATTGTTTGCACCCGTCAGACTGTCCACCAGCTTTTCAATCTCGCTGTCCACATGGAGAAGTTCCACTTGCAGGGCGGCAATTTTAGGGTTTGCCTTTGCCGCTTTCTTTCTGCCTGTCAGCGTCTTGTAGCTTGCCAGTTTCTTTATCATCTGCTGATAAACAACCGCTTCCAGTTCCGAAGTAATGATTTTCCCGCACCCCGGACAACTCTTGTTATCCAGCCGTTTCGTACAGCGAAGGTATTGCTTGCCGGAGGGATTGAAGATACTCATAAGGGCATACCCGCAGTTCCCGCACTTGATTTTTCCCGCCAGCCATGTATGGGTAGCTTTTCGGGCAGACTGGATTTTCATGTTGTTCATCAGCTTCTTGCGGCAGGTCAGCCAGATGTCGGAGGGAACAATGCCCTCATGGGGAGCCAGTACCAGCATTTGGTCTTTCAAGTCGTTCTTTTTGCTGGGCTTCACATCTCGCCCTTGATACAGATAGCAGCCGTTCATGCCAGTAAAATCGGCAGCGTCATTGACAATGACCGTCCCTTGACTTTTGAAAAATTCGTACACATCAAGGTCTGCCTGCACATAGACAGGATTGCGTAACATCTGCGCCAGCGTGGGGCGTATCAGCTCTTTGCCGTTGAATAAAATCCCCTGTTCGGCAAAGTACCGGGTAATGTCCCCGTAGGAGGTTGTGGGCTGAGCATACATCTCAAACATCAGCCGGATATTTGCCGCTTCGTCTGGATTTACCACCAGCTTTTTTGTATTGATACCATCCATTTTGATAGGCTCGGTGTGGAAGCCGTAAGGAGCCTTGCCGCCCATTTTGAAGCCCCGCTGACTGCGGGAATAGTATGCGTCCGTTACCCGCTTCTGTATCGTTTCCCGTTCCAACTGGGCGAACACAATACAGATATTCAACATAGCCCGCCCCATCGGGGTGGAGGTATCAAACTTTTCCGTAGAGGACACAAACTCCACATTGTACTGCTGGAACAGCTCCATCATGTTGGCAAAGTCCAGAATGGAACGGCTGATACGGTCGAGTTTGTAAACCACGACTTTTGCAATCAAGCCCCGCTTGATGTCCCGCACCAGTTCTTGAAACTTCGGACGGTCTGTGTTCTTGCCGCTGTACCCCTTGTCTGTGTATTCCTTGCAGTTACCGCCTTTCAACTCGTATTTGCAAAATTCAATCTGGCTTTCAATGGAAATGCTGTCCTTTTTGTCTACCGATTGCCTTGCATAGATTGCGTCTATTCGATTATTCATATTGTCGCTCCTTTTCTTAAAAAAGAAACGGAGCTGCTGACACCTTTATTATACCGTCAGCAGCCCCGCAAATCAACGATGGCTTTGGAAAACCTTATGCCCCGGCTTCCTCACTCTGCCGTTTGTCGGCATACTTGCGGAACACCTCATAAAGTTGCTGTTCCAGTTCCCGGCGTTTTGCCGCTTCCTGCTCCGGCGTGAACACCGGGGAGAGGTTTTCCAGCGTGATTTCCCTGCCTTGAAAAGTCACGACTTCCGTTTCCTTTTTGTATCTGATAGTGGTACTTATAAAATCACCTTTCCTTTCCATGCTGCCGCTGCTGCCGTTTCAGTTCCGCCAGTATATCCGGCGGGATACGGTCAACCAGCCGCTGTAAATTGTCCAGTTCGCTTTTCAGCTTTGCCCGTTCCATCGCATCTTTCATCTTGCCTTTTTCACTGGCTTTTGCCCTTGCTTCCAGCTTTTCATTTTCCGCTAACAGGTCATTGATTGTGACCTTGTATTTTTTCAACTGCCCGGAGAAATTCCCCATCTGTGGGAACCACTTTTTCAGCATGGAGAGGGCTTCCTCTTTTTTCTTTCCGGCATTCAGCGGGTTAATGCCGTCCAGCGTGGCTTCAATGGCTCTTGCCTGTTTGGATAGATTGACCGCCTGCTTGAACAGACGGGTGGGGATATGCTTCCTGCCTGTCTTGCTGGCACTTTCCCCACGCTCCAAGTCGGGATATTTCTCCACCATATAGGCGTGAAAATCGTCCTGCCATTTTGAGAGATTGGCTCTGTTGCCGATAATCTCCTTAGCGCACAGGCGGTTGTCCTCTGTCAGAGGGACAAAGACCAAATGCAGGTGGGGTGTTTTCTCGTCCATGTGTACCACTGCCGATACGATATTTTCCCGGCCTACCCGCCCGATTAAGAAATCAGCCGCCCTATGGAAAAATTCCTGTATCTCCTTTGGGGGCTTCTTCTTGAAAAACTCCGGGCTGGCGGTAATCAGCGTATCCACAAACCGGGTACTATCCTTACGGGTGCGGCAGCCAGCTTGTTCAATACGGTTCTGTATAAAGTGGTAGTACCTGCTCTCCGGCTTAACAATGTGGAAGTTGTATTTGCTCCGGCTGGTGTCAATGTCGGGATTGCTGGCGTACTGTTCCTTTTGCCGTTCGTGATGGGCTTCCAGCGGCCTTGCCGGGTTGCCCTTGTGTTTCTCAAACCGCAAGATTGCGTGTTGTGCCATTCTGCTCCTTTCCTCGTTCCATTCTTTTCCAGCGGGTTTTCCACAGGGAAAATCCCGCCGAAACTATCTCTGATAGGATTGGAATGGAATAGATATAAATAAAATCGTTTTAATCTCTGTATTTCTATATACCGTCCGGTTTTCGTACTTCAAGAGGATTGATTATCGTACTCTATGAGTGCGGTTTTCAGTCCTCCGGCGTTCCATAACCGGATTTCTTGAAGTCGGTGTTTGAAACCGCTTCATAGGATTTTGGATAAATGCGGTTGGGTTTTCCACAGCCCTGCTTCTGGATTTCCACCAGTCCGGCATATTGTAGCTCCCGCAGGGTATTGACCGCTTTCTGCCGCCCGCAGTGGAGCAGCTCCACTACCTCGTTAATGGGATAGTAGAGGTAAATCCGCCCGTATTCATCTGCCCAGCCGTTTTTTCGGGATAGGTCTGTCCGGCGCAGGATAAAGGCGTACAGAACCTTTGCTTCGTTGGACAGGGGTGTGAATGTGGGGGCTTCAAAAAGGAAATTGGGAAGCCGGGTAAAGCTGACCGCCTTTTCCGGCTGATGGATATAAATGGTGTTTGCCATATCGTGTTTTGTGGACGGTTAGAAGCCTGTTTCCGGGGGCAGACGGTAGTTTCTATTGCCTGCCCCTGTTCTGTGCTTGCAAAGCCTTGAAAATCAAGGACTTTTCAGCCCCTAACTGTCCACAGTAGACCTCCTTTTCCGTTCACTTTCTGTTTTCTGCCGCCTGTGAACTCTGGCGGCGCAGTCGGGGCAGTACTTTGCCCGGTTGGATTTAGGGACGAACACACCGCCGCAGACCGCACAGCGTTTCAAGTCCTTATCCCGGAAAATCTCCGCTTCCAGCGTCTTGTCCAGCGGCAAAACCGCCCAGCGGAACCACTTACAGCAGACCGAGAAAGAAACCGTCTGCGGACAGGTGCAGGTGTCCCCATCGTCAAGGAACATACAGTTCCCGTCCTCATAACAGCAGCACTCCCGGCGGATCAGGGCGTTTGCCTGTTTCCGCTGCGCTGGGGTCATGCGGTAAAGGGAACCGTCCGGCCTGCGTTCCAGCGGTGGCAAGTCTTTATAGGGGTTATCTCTCATGCGTTCCCTCCATTTTTCGCTTTTGCCGTTCGCCCCGAAAAGGCTTCCTGCCCCATTCCTGCGGCGTGTTCCGGCGTTGGCACGCTCCCCGCAGCTTCTGGACACTTGTCCCGAAGTGACCTCTGGACAAAGTGTCCAGAAGTCCGTCTCCTTGCGGTGCTTCCCCGGCCGGGGTATTTCTTTTCGGACGGTCATTCGGTTTTCAAGGTGCTGTCCATCGATGAACTACCCTAAGTCTACACCTAAATGACCGTTCGTCCCGTATATCCAAGAGGTAGGAAATCCGCCAAAAAAACTGCCTATTTCCACGCTCTCGGAATTGTGGTAGAATGAAAAAGAGAAATGTAGCAGGAGGTGGAAATGAAATGTATAACCTAAATTGGTCAAGAAGTGACCTCACCCGGCAAAAGCTGGGGACGTTCTGTGAATACTACGCAAAAATGTCATTAGCCTCTTATGGAGTGAGCATTTATACTTCCGAGGTTGATGACCATGGAATAGATTTTATTGCAGAAAGCAAGAGAGGATTT
Organism: Clostridium sp. 1001283B150225_161107_B6; assembly: GCF_015556325.1. Taxonomy (NCBI): domain Bacteria; kingdom Bacillati; phylum Bacillota; class Clostridia; order Eubacteriales; family Clostridiaceae; genus Clostridium; species Clostridium sp. 1001283B150225_161107_B6. The sequence goes on from NZ_JADNMD010000002.1 coordinate 484,384, forward strand.
TTGAAGTTTCAAGTTAAAGCCATTCGCAAAGGAACAGGCTATGTTTTTATGCGGGAGGAATATTTTGATATTTCAGACCAATCACTTTACTTGTTCTTGCTTTTGCTAAATGATGGCGAACACCCCATAGAATATTTAATTCCTGCGACCACATGGGATAACGACAGTAGTAATACTTTTGTTTACCATTCATACGAGGGTAAAAAGTCGAAACCAGAATATGGCCTAAATATTTCTGCCAAGAACATTCCGCAGCTCGAAAGATTTAAGTTAGAAAATATGATAACGGCAATATAATGAGGAACAAAATATGGCTTTAACCATTCAAGAGCGCCTAAAAGACCTGCGTGTAGAGCGTGGGCTGACGCTGGAACAGCTTGCGGAGCAGACCCACCTCTCCAAGTCTGCGCTGGGCAGTTATGAAGCGGAGGATTTTAAGGACATCAGCCACTATGCCCTTATCAAGCTGGCGAAGTTTTACAGCGTGACCGCCGATTACCTGCTGGGGCTGTCCGAAACAAAAAATCACCCAAACGCCGATCTTGCAGACCTGCGTGTGAGTGATGATATGATTGAACTGTTGAAAAGCGGGCTGGTGGATAATTTCCTCTTGTGTGAACTGGCGGTACACCCGGATTTCCCCCGGCTCATGGCTGACCTTGAAATCTATGTGAACGGAACGGCAGTCAAGCAGGTACAGAGCGCAAATGCCATTGTGGATATTATGAGCGCAACCATTATGAAGCAGCACAATCCCGGCTTGTCCGACCCGCAGCTAAGGCAGCTTATCGCCGCCCATATTGACGATGACAGCTTTTGCCGCTATGTAATACAGCAGGACATAAACGGCATAGCCCTTGACCTGCGGGAAGCCCATAAGGACGATTTTTTCAGCGTCCCGGAGGACAATCCTCTGGAAGATTTTTTGCAAGCCGCAGAAGCAGCGTCCACTCCGGGCAGCGACCCGGAACAGGCGGCGATGGCGTTTATCTGTAAACGGCTCAAGCTGAACTATGGGAAGCTGTCGGAGGAAGAAAGAAAGTGGCTGAAAAGGATTGCGCAGAAGTCGGACTTGCTGAAAAACCCAAAACCGCAGCGGGGGAGAAAGTAAAGGGATAAATCGGAATTTGTGGAGAGATTTCCTGAACTTTCCTTATTTTACAGGCTTTTCAGCCCATTAAATAGTGAAATGATATGTATTTTCCCTTATTTTTGCCCTTATGCGGAATCCGCAAGGGAAATAAGGGGAATTTTTGTCGCATTGCATATCAATAATTGGTTCAGTGAACCAATTTTGATTTAAGCATTGCTCGCTACTTTATCAAGAAGTCTTGCGGAATCCCGTTTTGCTTTTCTTGTTGAGTGAGCGTAAATATTCATTGTGGTACTGACATCAGAGTGTCCTAACAGTTCCTGTACATCTTTCGGTGCAGCCCCATTGGAAAGCAGATTGCTGGTGTAGGTGTGACGTAACTGGTGGAAATGGAAATCTTCAAATCCTTCCAGTTTCTTTGACACTGATCTGCATACAATGCCGAGTGTACTCGGCAGTTCCAGGGAGCCATCCGGTCGCAGGCAGACAAAGGAGATTTCTTTGTAATCTGCCGGGACTTCCTGTGTACCGTCAAGATGATAGTATTCATAATAGACCCTGTTTTTCACATGCACTTCTTTGTAGTAATTGCGGTGATAGAGTTCGCCATACTGCATCCGGTTTTTGAGCTGCTCTTTTCTGGTAGCTTTCAGTATTTCAGTCAGAGTATCTCCAAAATCAACAATTCTTACTTTTTTCCGTTTCGTTGGTCCAATAATGTTTTTGTGTTTCATGCCGTCGTAGCGGATACTGCGTTTTATGGTCAGGCATTGTTCTTCAAGGTTAATGTCCTGCCATGTAAGACCACAGGTTTCCCCGATACGGAGTCCAGCATAATACGCAATCTGAATCGGCAGAATGGCAGGTGGGTTTTTCTTTTCCAGATACTTGATAAGTCGCTCATAATCCTCGTGTGAAATCGGCTGTGTGCTTTCTTCCACTTCATCATCAGAAAAGAGGTCAACTTCCTCTGCCTGTCGTTTCAGCTTGATATATTGCATCGGATTGAAACTGATTAACTGTTTTGGAAATACTGCAAAACGGAATGACTGCTGTAACACTGCGGAAAAAGAATGGATATAATCTTTGCTGTATCCTTTTCTTACTTTCCCATCTGGAAACTCACCACCAAATGTAAGCAGGTCGAGGAAACCCTGTAAATGTTCGGCAGTAACTGTTTTCAGCTTTCGGTCTGCAATCGGGTGTTTCTTGATACATCGGATTGCACCAAGATAATTTTCCACTGTACCGTTGCTGAGTGTCCCAGTTTTCAGTTCTTCTTCTGCCCACATGTCCAGAAGTTCCCCTACGGTAAGATTATCTGCCTTTGCAACAAACTTCTTATCTTCGTAGTCTTCCAGTGCCTTGCGGAGAAGCTTTTCCGTCTCACTTTTACTTTCGGTTCCGGCATATTCTTTCTGAACCATTTTTCCGCTTGCGTCCTCTACATAGAAGCGATAGTACCATTTCTTTCCTTTTTTTCTAACAGATCCTTTTGCCATAATCGTATGTCTCCTTTCGATATCAGACAATCGGAACTGTTGAAATGCTTCTTGCGTGTAGGCATCTTATGGACAAGTCCATAAGCCAATTCGCCGCTCGTCAAATCTGTAAACAGCCTGACTCGCTTGTGCTCATTGTATCACAACTCCGGTTGCCTTACTATACCGATTCAGAATCGTCATACATAACTTCGGATAAAAGATTTGCAAGCCTTTGTTCTGCCGCTTCCGGTTTCTTTGAATAGAGCCTTACAACATCTGCCATATCGTTAAATGCGTTGACAGTATGTGTGATCTCCCTGAGAAACATAATCTCATTATATTCATCTTTCGATTCAAATCCCATTACTTTAGCAATGTCCACATCTTTAGTACTGCCTTTGTAATTTTTACAGGCGAACTGAAACGAATCCAGAAACAGTTCATATTGCTTTAACATTAACAGCAGTAAGTCTTTAGAAAAAGCGTCTTCTGTTTTATTAAGATCAAGAGGTAACTGTTTAAGAATATCGCCCATCACATCACGAATCTGCAATTCTTTCTTATCCGTAATATCAGTTTCATATTCATCGGTTTCCCCTTTGAGCCATTCAATCGATACATGAAGTGCTTCCGAAAGACCTTCCAGTACCATCTTTTTGGTATTGTCAATCGAACCATTCTCATAACGCAGGATTGTGGAAGCGGTAACTCCCATCTTCTCTGCGACATAAGGCTGTGTCAGATTTAATTCCAGACGGCGCTGTTTTGCCCTGCTGCCGATCAGCTTGCGTAGTTCTTTATCTTTCATGCTGATGTGCCTCCTTTTTCGGTATGTCATTACTATACCACGCAACAAAATATATTGCAATATGCAATTTTAAGAAAAGCAGCAAAATTTCATAATGCTTGACAAAGCAATATAAACACGCTATACTGACAGCACAAATGAAATTGCATAATGCAATTCGAAAGGAGGTGGTCATATGACGCAAAGAAAGATTGCCTTATCTATTGAGGAAGCTGCTGATTATACGGGAATTGGCAGGAACACCCTGCGAAAGTTGGTAGAGTGGAAGAAACTTCCGGTATTGAAGGTTGGGAGAAAAGTCCTGATCAAAACGGATATGCTGGAACTTTTTATGGAAGCCAACGAGGGCAGGGACTTGAGGGATAAGGGAAATGTGAAAGCAGTCACAAGAAACGGTTCAACTTAAAAAAGCGGTTCCCGAAGAAACCGCCAAAGGTTCTATCAGACCGGAGTCATGATATACCTACACGCAAGCAGATTATACCATGTACTTCGTCTGACAGACAACAGGAAACTTATGTTTGGAAAAAAAGAAAGGACGATGATATTTATGGCAAGATCAACAAAGAGTTATGAGGAGCGTATGCTCCAGTTGGAAAAGAAAGAACAGGAAAGCCTTGAGAAAGCAAAACAGTATGCAGCACAGAAACGGGAACTGAAGAAACGTCAGAAAGATGTGGAAACCAAAAAACGGACACACAGGCTCTGCCAGATTGGCGGTGCAGTGGAATCGGTACTGGGTTCTGCGATTGAGGAAGATGATATCCCAAAGCTGATCGGCTTCTTAAAAAGGCAGGAAGCAAATGGGAAATTCTTCTCAAAGGCAATGCAGAAAGAGCCAGTTGCAAATACGGAGGAAGTGTAATGCCGGAGGGAGTGGAGTTTCCATTCCCTTCATTGCTTTTTTATGAAGGGCGCACTTATGGACAACCAGAGGTCGTCCGTATAAGTTTGCCACAGGTGGCAACCGGTCTGTGCTTACGCTTGCCGGGCTCGTTCCGTCGGCGGGGCTTTCAGCCAGACCTGCTCATGCCGCAGGAGGCACTCTTCGCCAGAGGGGCACATTCCATGCAGGCTGTTATGCACAGGGCACTCTTACGCAGAGGGTGCTCCGGCAGATACCATTTTCTTTTAGGAAAAACGTTACCTGCCGGAAATCAAAGCCGGATACGGCAGAATGGGGGAAACGGAGCATGGCGATTTTTCATTATACAGTAAAGATTGTTGGACGCAGCAAAGGAAAATCCATCATATCGGCGTCTGCTTATCTCAATGGCGATGTGATGAAAAATGAAGAAACAGGCAGGATCAGCTACTATACTTCAAAAAAAGAAGTCGTTTATACCAGCCTGCTGATGTGTGAAAATGCACCACAGGAATGGCAGAATGTACCTGCTGAAAATATCAGACGGTTCCAGAAATCTGTCCGATATAAAAGGGCAGATAACCAAAATGCTGCACTGGAAAAATTCAAACTTACTTTTCAGAAGCAGCGTTTATGGAATGAAGTCTTGAGGATAGAAAAAAGTTCAGATGCACAACTCGGCAGGTCATTTGAGTTCTCACTTCCGAAAGAATGGAGCCGACAGGAACAGATTGATTATACAACTGAATATATTCAAAAGACCTTTGTAGATAAGGGAATGTGTGCGGATTGGAGTATCCACGATAAAGGAGATGGTAATCCCCATGTGCATTTACTGGTGACGATGCGACCATTCAATTCAGACCACTCATGGGGTAACAAAGAAATCAAGGATTGGGAGTTTGTCAGAGATGAAAATGGAAATATCGTGGTGGATGAATCCCATCCGGACTGGTGGCAGGATAAAAAGGACCCTGACCGTCATGGAATCCGAATCCCCGTACTTGATGAAAATGGAGTCCAGAAAGTCGGGACAAGGAACCGTAAACAGTGGAAACGTGTATTAACCGATGCTACCGGGTGGAACAATCCGAAAAATTGTGAGCTATGGCGGAGCGAATGGGCAAACGTCTGTAATGCACATTTGAAAACGGAAAATCACATTGACCACCGTTCTTATGCAAGGCAGGGAAAATTAGAGATACCGACGATCCATGAGGGCGCAGATGCCAGAAAAATTGACGAGAAATTTCAAAACGGACAGACATCCTCTACTTCATGGAAAGTAGAGGAAAACCAGATCATAAAAAGACAAAATGCACTGCTGGATAAAATACAGATTTCTTTTGGAAAAGTATCCAGTGCATTAACACAATGGAAGGAGCGATTGCGTGACATTAGAAGAAAGCCGGGAAGTCATTCCCATGATGGAGACAATGATAAACCAGATCGAGGAACAGCAGAATATTATGGCAGAGATGGTACAGGAATTGCAGGAACGGGACAGGCAGCTCCTGTCTTTTCAGGAGCAGAACCAGAGTTTAAAAAGCTTAAACAGCGAATTATCCAGGCTGCTAAATCTTTTGCCAGATACAGAAGAACTGCTCTCACAGATCGAGCAACAGAAAACCAGAATCGAACAGTTGGAAAACGAGAATCAGCAATGGCAGGAATTAACGCAGAAGCTGAACAACGAGAACAGCTTATTGCAGAAACAGAACAGCGAATTGCTGACCTTAAACAGCAGATAGAGAAAGCGAGGGAGATCGATGAGCGAATGCAGAAACTTAGAGAACGTCGGGCAGGTGGAAGAACTTCTGCTGATGACCGAACAGATGCAGGACGAACTGGATCAGAAAGACCAGACAATCCAGGAACTAAACAGGCAGCTAAGCGAATCGCTGACCTTGAACGAGAAATTGAACAGCGAAAACAGAGCCGAGAATATCGAAGCATTGCGGACAAGATTAAGGCAAACAGAGGAACGATTGACCAGCGAGACAGACAGCAGGAAAAGAGCCGACGCAGAAGCCGTGGCATGGAAATTTAAGTATGAAAAAGCAGAGCAGGAAAAACTTTATGCACAGACACACCAAAAGACGGTAGAGGTAGCTGTTGAGAAAAAAGTGCCTTATGAGAAATGTGAAAAATGTGACCGTACTGCTTACCGGAAAGCAAAAGAAAAATGCGATAGCCGTAAAAGCCAGTTAGAAAAGAAATATAAAAATATGACGATTGGTTATGAAAGTATCTTGTTTCTACTGGCATGGTACAGCATAACAACAACACTGTTTACTGCGATTCTTTCGCCGGTTTTCCTTAACGACTGTATCGTCTTTTTCGGTGCGTTAGGAAAAGGAATGGGAAGTTTATTTCGGGAGTTTGTGACAGGTGCAGACTCTTTCGGACAGTTAAGCAGTGGAATACCTAACAGTATTCTTTCCGGGATTGTGTATTGGCTGATTGCCGGTACTGTCATGGCAATTTTATTCGTAATAACCGGGTGGCTGATAATCGGGATTGGTTATCAGGTAGGAAAAATCTACCGGAAATATTGTTGGGATATCATCAGTATCGTGGTAGCGATAACGAGTACAGCTGTTGTAATTTACTTTGGAGAATGGATTAAAAACGCTAATCCGATAAATCTTATTGTATTGCTATTACTGTCGCATATTATTTATATTGGAATCAGATGTTATGTGAAAGACTGGATGGAAGAACGAGGATATTATTAAAAGAGGGCAGGGAAATTTCATAATCTTCTTGTCCTTAGTAAGGGACTATTGATTGTTTATATAAAGAAAAAGTATATAAATAAATCTTGACAATTAGTACGAACTCGGACTATAATATAAAAGTCCGGATTCGTACTAATTTAAGGAGGAAAAAGATGAGAAAAGATAATAATATGATAATACAGTTGCAACGATATTATGCTTTATGGAAAGAATGTACAGCAATGTATGAGGAATGGTCAAAGGATCAGGGACTGTCTTCAAATAGAGTTTTTGCTTTGTATTCATTTTATGAAAGTAATGGAAGATGCACGCAGAAAATGATAAGTGAAGAATGGAATATATCTAAGCAAACGGTAAATACGATACTAAAAGATTTTCAGAAAAAAGGATACATCAATATGGTATCTGATGATTCAGACAAGAGAAATAAGCTGATATGCCTCACAGAATCAGGAATGGAATATACGAAAGATATCATAGAAAAACTGCACTCAAAAGAAATATATGTAATCGAAAAAATGGGATTAGAGAATATAGAAAGTCTTAATGATAATACAGAACTGTTTATCAGACTTTTCAAGGAAGGAGATTGTAAGAAAAATGAATCATAAATCATTATTTTTTAAATATGTTATTCCATCTATTATAGCATTTGCATTATCAGGAATATATGCGATAGTGGATGGATATTTTGTAGGCAATACCATAGGAGATGCTGGACTTTCGGCTATTAATATTGCATATCCGATTGAGGCTTTGATTCAGGCTCTTGGAACAGGAATTGGTATGGGAGGAGCTGTTTATTACTCAATTAATGCAGCAGAAAAGAAAGGAAAACGGGCAGAAGAATTTATTGCTACAAGCTGGTGGCTTCTTGTAATAGTAAGTGTTATCAGTACCATAATTATTTACTCCTTTTCGTCTAAAATTTTAGGATTGCTTGGAGCAGATGGAATTATATTAACAAATGCGACAGATTATATCAAAATTATAGCACTTGGAGCAATATTGCAGATTCTTGGAACTGGAATGATGCTATTCATTAGAAATTATGGAAACTCTTTCTGGTCAATGTTTGCGATGGTTGGTGGATTCATAACCAATATTGTTCTGGATTTTATCTTTGTATGGATATATGAAATGGGCATGAAAGGTGCAGCCACAGCTACAATAGCCGGACAGGGTGTGACTGCAGCAATTGCAATCATATACGCATTATATAATAAAAAGTTTTATGTGTATGTATCCTTAAAAAATGTAAAAGAAATGTGTGGCGCTATATTCAGAGTAGGTCTTGCACCATTTGGGCTAGCATTGACTCCTAATATTTCATTGGTGTTTATAAACCGATTCTCCGCTTCTTATGGGGGAGAAAAAGCTATTGCAACTTATGCATGTGTATCCTATATTATCTGTATCATATATCTCATATTGCAGGGCGTAGGTGATGGAAGTCAACCTTTAATGAGCCGTTTTTATGGTGAGAAGGATCAAGAAAGCCTGAGAGGAGTTCAGAGAATGGCATACATTTTTGCAATAATTCTTACTGTTTGTGGTGGAATTATCATGTATGTAAACAGAGCAAATATTGGAGGGGTTTTCGGAGCTTCTTATGAAGTAAGTATTGAGATTTCTAAAATTGTACCTATATTTTTAGTGTCATTACCATTTGTTGCGATTACCAGAATAGCGACAGCTGGATTTTATGCTACTGAAAAAAGTGGATTGTCATACATTCTTACATTCATTGAACCAGTATTGATGCTGATATTTATGCTTGTTTTACCACCTTTATTTGGTGGACAGATTATGATATGGTGGAGTACGGTATTGGCACGTGTTTTTTCAGCGATTCTGGCATTCATACTAATAAAATATTGCGAAAAGGGAGATTTGCAATATGGAATACAGAAAATTTAACAATCAGATAGTAGCAAGAATAATCTAGGTTTATCTATTGTATTTTTAAGGACAGCCTCATAGCAATAGGGCTGTCCTTTTAAAATTATGAAGCTAATTTTTAATAAATTCTAGTAGATTTTGATTGGAATAATCATAACTCTAATGAATCTTCAGCATCTACCCACATCTGTAAATTCCCATCAAGATATAACCTTGCATATTCTAATGGCTCATCGATTGCAAGCGATGTCAAAGCACAATCAGATCCAGGTGTGGTTCTTAAATTTTTTTCTGCTTCCCAACAATCAATACGGAGTATATAGCCCGTATTAGTATATACATCAATGCTGTTGCACTGTGGATTGTATTCTGCAAATATTGTTCTCATCGTATCCCATCTCCTTATCATTTAATCAATCAGTAGTAGCAAAAATTAAGAAGCATTTCAATCAGTTCACCATGTCACTTTTATTTTGTGTTATACTGTCTTATAGATTTTTCTTGCCCTTGTATTTGCCCTTATCAGAGTGCATAAACACTGATGGGACGATATAACACAAGGGAAATAATAAGGGAAAGCTCACCTGCGACAAATCCAGTGTTTTCAAGGGGTTGCGAAGAATTTAATAATAAAATATAACAGTTATTAAATTTCTTAAAACAGGTGAAATCTCAATCGGGATTTGGCAAAGGCGTGTATATGAAAAAGTAACTTCCAGTTTGCAAGAGAAAGGTATGGTGAGCGAATGAGAATATTATACGAACTTTCATGGTTATGGGAGACGCTGGTTATTGCGCTTGCGGTTGCGGCTGTTTGCGTGGTTTGCGCCATGCTAATCTGTAAGGCAGTAAAGAAGAACCTCAGCAAAAAAACGGCGGCAGTTATCGGCGCAGCAGCGTTTGCGGGCGCTGTTTTGGCAGTCATTGTGATTGCCCGGACTCCGATGCCGCTTTGATTAAACGGGATGCTTGATTGCCTGTGCATAAGTACAACTTCAAGTTTATCGGGGAAATAGCAAAGCCCTAAAACGGCTTCCCGCCCATTTCAATTTTGAGAGAAAAATCCGTCTGTTTTTTCGTGAGTGTGTCCACAAGTTCGGGACATTTTGTCCCGAAGTCCGGCGTGGGACGAGGAACGGGGGCTTTCATATACGCCCTGTCTGCTGATAAAACCAGTCCTGCGTTTGCGGCTCCACGCCACGCAATCACAGCCCTGCTTTCCTGCCGCTTCAAATGCCCTTGCCCTCTCCGGCGGCAACGGCATTTTCACGGCAACGCCGACAGAGCGTATAACACACTACACTTTGCGAGCAAAGTCGTGTGCCAAGGGGCAAGCCCCTTTGGAAACCCCTGACAACAAAACAGGCTGAATATCCCGCACTTTCCCGGTGCTTGATACTCAGCCTTTATTTGTTGTCAGCAGCCCCCGTTTCGTGGTCTGCGTGTAGTTCCTTGTAAACTGACCTAAGACGCTTGATAAATATTATGCGGTGTTTAATATAGGCCTGAATCCTGAAAACATACCACAATCAAGTCAGGGAGAATTAAAAGGAATACCCACTGAAAAAGGAAGTAAGTATAGGATTACTGACTGTGAACAGAGTTCTGATGGAACCTTTTTGTATATGAAATTGAATTATGAAAAAATTGACGCTGAGACAAATGCTGTATTGCGGACCGGAACGCTCTATATGAAACTTTACAAGAATAATTCAGAGGATGTTGGCTATTACATTGACGAAATCAGTAATCAGGAGTCATTTGGGTAATTTGAAAAATAGGCAATTTAAGAGAAGTAAAAAGGCTGGGGAATGTCCCTGGCCTTTTTCGTTCCCATGCCAGCAAAATGAGAAGAATAAAAATGGCGGATGCGAAATTAGCGGAAATTGCACCGGGAACATGGTCGTGGGGATTGAGCGCCGTGAAGCGGAAATCAGGTGTTTGGAAATTATCCCGGCGTGGGAGCATCCGAAACCATGTTTGGAACGTTTGCCAGGGAATCTCCAGGGGAATATGAGAGAGAGGAAATCAGTGAATGAGTACAGAGGTAATATGAATATAAGTAAAATCTTTTTGTGCAAAAGAACCAATTCATATTGTGATAATTCAATAAAATTATATAATATGGAAATTGAGTCTTGACTTTTCAAACGTTTTAAATTACACTTTACTTAAGAAAAACAAGAAGGAAAAAAGCAAACATGACAATAAAAGATATCGCCAAAAATTTAAATGTGAGCTATTCCACTGTCTCTCTATCCCTAAATAACGACCCGAGGGTTGCAGAAAAAACAAAAAAACGTGTCATAGAGGAGGCGGAGCGTCTTGGGTTTACATTCAATTCCAATGCACGCAGTCTGGTGACGAAAAAGACAAACCGTATTGGCATTGTTTTTTCAGATAATTTCAATGCACCAGATTACAGATGGTTTTTTAATGAGATTGAAACATATTCTACCAGAGCAGTTGAAAATTGCGGATATGATTTTTTTATACAGCCCAATAAAAATATCCATTCACAGAGCAACATCCTGAGAATGGTCAACGGAAAAATGGTGGATGGTCTGGTTATTTTTTCAAAGACCCTCACAGAGGCTGAATACAGATTTCTTTGTAATGCTGATATTCCTTATGTATATGTTTATTTTAAACCGCCCTACTCTGCAGATATACCGGATAACTTTTTTTGGGATGATAACAGGAAGGGAGGATACTGGGCTACGAAGCACCTTTTGGAACATGGACACAGGAAAATTTTGACGATTCGTTCCAGTGACCCGGAACTGAAGATGTATGATGACCGCACGGCCGGATACATGGACGCCATGGAGGAATACAGTGCAGAGCCGGCTATATTGACAGCCCGGATGGACTTTGAATCCCAGAGGGAGTTTGTAAGTCAGAATATTGAGTATTTACGTGAATTTACCGGAATTTTTTCCCAGCAGGACCTTCCTGCGTTATCCATTGTCCAGCAGTTGAAAAAATACTACGGGATGGATGTCCCGGGGGACATATCAATCGTAGGTTATAACGATATCGAATTGATTTCCTATCTGGATATTCCTCTGGACACCATCGCAGACCCCAGGGAGGAGGTTATAACCAATGCGGTCAACTCCCTTATCTGCCGCATTGAAAATAAGGAGGATTTAAATCCGCGTAAAATCTATCCCCGTTTAATGATACGGGGGTCTGTACAGGATTTGATATAGCCCGGCCCTGTGAAATGGGTGATTTTTATCGTTTCATACTTAGCCTTGTAAAAGGCTTTGTTTTTGATAATAATTTCAAACGTTTGAAAAGGAGAAGGACGTTATGGCAGTGCAAGAAAAAGAATCTGCTGCGAAAGAAAAAACTGGTGTTGAGGACCAGGTGATTCTGAAAATGGCAGATACAAAAAAGGAAGAGGAGAAAGGAACGCAGATGATGGAAAGACAGCAAATCAATGACAAGATTTATTATGGTGAGACGGAGGAGGTGAATCCGGTCAGACATGCGGATTACAATGATTACCTGAAGCTGGCCGAATCTAAGCAGCAGCTGCCTGGTTTTGATGGGGAGTACCGCGATATTGTGGATTATGTGCTTAAGATAACCCATCGGATATGGGAGGAGAAGGGAATCGGGGTCATTTACGATACGTACCATAACGATGTGACCATGCACTGTGCTTCCACGAATCTGGTGGGAATTAAGGATGTGGTTGCCAACACATTGATGACATTGCATTCATTTCCGGACCGCCGTCTGATTGGTGAGCAGGTTATCTGGTCAAAGCATGATACAAAGGGATATCTTTCCTCCCACAGGGTCCTGTCCACGGCTACGAATCTCGGTGACAGTGACTTTGGCAGGGCAACAGGAAAGAAGGTGAATTTCCGTACGGTCATTGACTGTGCCATTGAGAATAACCGCATTTACGAAGAGTGGCTGGTGAGAGATAACCTGTGGCTGGTGAAACAGCTGGGATTCGATGTCCATGAGGTTGCAAAGAATATGGCCAGAGGGGCAAAGGGAAAAACCCCAGCCCTACAGTCCAGATACGGCCTGGGAGAATCCATGGAGGGACAATTCTTTCCTGAGAAATACAGAGCCAAGGATGACAGTGTCGGGGAAATGATGCTGGAGATGCACAGCCACGTATTTAACTACAAAATGATTAATGAAATCAGGACATACTATGCAAAGGATGCTGTAACCCATTATATATGCGGGAAGGACCTGGTTGGCTATGAGGAAATTCAGGGCATGGTCATCAGCCTCTTAGCTTCCTTCCCCAATGCACACCATAGCGTGGACCGTATTACCTGCAATAGACGGGCAGGTGAGGATGAATGGGATGTGGCTGTCAGGTGGAGGCTGCGTGGACTGCATGAAGGCCGCGGCATGTTTGGCGCGCCATCCATGAAGCCGGTGGAAATGTTGGGAATTAACCATTACCGGATTGCAGGAAACCGAATTCAGGAAGAGTGGGTTACATTCGATGGCTTAGATGTATTGAAGCAGATTTACCTGGAGACAGATGATGCTTATATAAAAACAGATGATAGCATGATAGAGGGGGAGAGATAAATGTCTGCAATAGCACAAGAAGCATTTGGAGCAGAAAATGATATCATTTTAGGGAAAAATATATCGGCTGCACGCAGAAGCCTTGCATTCCTGTCCATCGTCATTGTATACTTTTTTTATTGCTACAATTTCATGGTGGGAACCTTTGTTAAGCCTACCATGATAGCGGAAGCAGCCGCTGGAGGGTTTGGATTTACACTGCAGCAGTCAGAAACAATTTTTGCGGTTATGTCCTTTGGAACGATTCCGGGGACCATTGTATTCGGAATCCTAAATGCTAAGATAGGAAAAAAGTACACATTAATTGTGGTGGCATCTCTGATTGCATTGACCACGTTCCTTCCCATGATGGCACCTGGCAGCTATACGGTGTGGCTGGTGGCCAGGCTGGTTACAGGCGGTACCCTGGGAGGCGTGTTTGGATGTGCAATGCCTTTAGTGACGGAACTGTTTCCGCAGAAATACCGCGGTAAATTAGCCGCAGTTCTGACCAGTCTTTTTTCCTTAGCCATGATATTCGGGGGCCAGCTGTACTCTCTTATGGGAGATTCCAACTGGCAGGTGCTGATGTATACTGCAATTATACCGCCGGCTGTGGGTGCGGTGATGATATTTCTATTTGTGCCAAACGATTATCAGAATACGAAGCAATTAAATGAGACATCAAAGAAACAGAATGAGAAAATCAGCTATCTAAATATGTACAAAGGCAAGTTCCTGTGGATTGGATTGGGCGTTATCCTTCTTTCCGGTGCAAACTTTACAGCCTATTCGGCCTTTTCCAATAATGCCACTACATATCTGCGTAACTCTTTGGGACTGAGTGCAGCAGTTGCCGGAGGCATATACAGCCTTCAGGGAATCGGACAATTAATCGGTTATAACATATGGGGATTTATTTCTGACAAATTCGGACGTAAAAAACCTCTGATTGGAATGGCGCTCAGTGCTGTGTTCGTGTTCCTCTTCATGCGATTAGGAGCCGGGAACATTGTCCAGCTTAAAATAGTATCCGTATTTCTCGGGTTTGCAGTTGGCTTTTCCGGTGCCTGGGGTGCCTATTATACAGAATTGTTCCCGCAAAAGTTCAGCGCCCTGTCTTCAGGGATTTCATTTAATGGAGGAAGAATCATATCCACATTCGCCATTCCGGCCATTGCAGGTCTTGGTTCCACAGCAATGGGGATGCAGGGGATTTTCATGGTCTCCATGGCAGTATTTGTGGCAGGCGCGGCTATATGGATGTTCCTGCCGGAAACATATCAGAAAAAAGAAACAACAGCAGATAAGGAATAAGACACAGGAGGTTATAAGATGGGAAAGTATCAGAAAACAAAAGGAGTAGTACTGTCATATTTTGATGCATTGGAAAAGGCCGGCCCGGAACAGGTGCCGCAGGTTCTCCGGGAATTTATGACGGAGGATTACAATTGGAAAGGGGTATATCCATTCCGTGAACAGAATGGCAGGGAAGCAGTGGCGGAAATATTCTGGATACCTTTAAAAAAAGCGCTTCGCCATATGCAGAGGAGGCAGGACATCTTCATTGCAGGTACAAATGAAATCAGCGGCGAGGAATGGGCCATGAGCATGGGGCATCTGATGGGATTGTTTGATGAGGATTTTCTGGGGATTCGCCATACCAGAAAGATGGCAAGTCTCCGTTATGCGGAATTCAGCTGTGTTAAGGATGGTAAAATCTGCAAGAGTGGTATGTTCGTAGATTTAATCGGTCTGATGATTCAGGCAGGTGAAAATCCGCTTCCGCCATCAACAGGAAATTATTTTATCTATCCTGGCCCCAGGTACCATGATGGAATCCTGTTAGAGGACGCGCCGGAAGAGGAAGGGATAAAGACCCTTGCTCTGGTGAATAAGATGGTAGATGACCTGGATGAGCTGAATAAGAGCGGGGCAATGGGATGCCCGCCGGAGGTCCTGGAAAAGGCATGGGCTTCGGACATGATTTGGTACGGCCCAGGGGGAATCGGAGCTTCTTATACCATTCCGCGCTACCAGGAACAGCATCAGCTCCCATTCCGCAATAATTTGAAGGATAAAACCTTTAACGGACATGTCTGCCGGTTTGCAGAAGGAAACTTTGCCTGTTTCTTTGGCTGGCCGAATCTGACCAATACACCAATTGGGGGATTCTTGGGATTACCCGGAGGCGGCCGTGGAGATATGCAGGTGGTGGATGTTTACTGCCGCAGGGGTGACAAGCTATCTGAAAACTGGGTTTTAATTGACCTTCCTTATTGGCTCAAACAGCAGGGACTGGATATCTTTGAGAGGACACGCCAGATTCTGAACCATGACTGATTAAAATTACCCGGGCCATCAGGCCGGACCATATAAAATTACAACAGAAAGGCAGGCATGACAATGACATTTACAATCATAGATGCTGCAATCATTCTCATTTATCTTTTAGGGATGCTTGTGTTAGGATTTATCATGGGAAAGAGCAACAAGACCCAGGAAGATTATTTTGTTGCAAAGCGTTCATTGCCATGGCTGCCGATTGGTCTGTCCATAGCAGCCACCATGATTAGCTGCAACAGTTTTGTGGGAGGACCAGGATGGGGGTATAACAGCGGCCTGCTGCCATTCATGCAGAATATCACAGTACCATTGGCATTGTTCATCAGCACAACTGTTTTTGTCCCTATGCTATATGATTTAAAGCTGACATCTGTATACGAGTATATTGAACTCCGCCTGGGCCCTAAAACCCGCATGGTAGCAGTACTGGGTTTCATTCTGAATTCTCTGATTCAGGTCAGCTCCATGGTATTTGTTCCTTCCCTGGTCCTGCAAAGGTTTATGGGTGTCAGTATCAATACCATAATACCGGTCATCGTGGTGATTGCGGTGGTTTATACAATGGCTGGAGGAATCAAGGCGGTTATTTGGACAGATGCCATTCAGCTGGTGGTAATATGGGGAGGCCTGATAGGCGGGATGATTTTTCTGTTCGCAAAGAGCGATATTGGATTCCTGGATACCGTCCGTATGGCTGGAGCTGCCGGGAAGCTGAAGGCATTGGACACCAGCTGGCAGTTTTCCCTGACTAATGAGAACGGTTTCTGGGCAGCATTGGTGGGGGGACTGTTTATGTGGTCGCGTTATTTTTCCTTTGACCAGGCCCAGGTACAAAGGATGTTTACCGCAAAATCCATTCGGGAATTAAAGCGCTCATTTGTTGTAAGCGGTATTATGATGAATGTCCTCTATTTCCTTTTTATCTTTCTGGGGACATTACTATTCATCCAGTTTGGAGGAACTGCTTTTGAAAATGCCAATGATGTGATGATTCGTTTCATCGGCGGGCTGCCGGTGGGACTGGTGGGCCTGCTTCTGGCAAGCCTGTTCGCAGCAGCCATGTCCAGTGTGGATTCCCTGCTGAATTCCATGTCCACGGTATTTACTAAGGATATTTATGAGAGATACATAAAAAAGGGAAAAGAGGCATCCCTGAAGACCTCCATGCTGGTATCAGCCCTTTGGGGTATTTTGATATATATCATTACCATGCTGGCCTTTTCAGGCACTTCAAAATCCATTCTGGCGGTTATCGGCAGTTATATATCCTATATAAGCGGTCCGACCTGCGGTATTTTTCTTTTGGCCATGCTTACAAAAAAAGCCACTGATAAAGGAACGGTATGGGGTGCTGTAATTGGTTTTATCATGACGCTGCTGTTTGGAAGATTAGCTGGGTTTACCTGGATGTGGAATTCTGCATTTGGCACCGTAATAACCTTTTTGTCAGGGTATGTATTCAGTTGTCTGCTGGGAGAACCAGTGACAGGGCAGACGGAGCGCTATACGGTCCAGGGACACAGGGCCTTTTTGAGGGGAGAGGGGCGTACCGAAGAGAATGGCATCAGCCTTTTGCCGTTTACGGTTGATAGGTATAGCATGATTTTGTTTGTGTTCTTTTTACTGCAGCTGGCGGGTGTACTGTTATTAGAGCGGCTTTGATTTTCCAAAGCCGCTGTGTTCATAAAAGGAATGAATATTCCGGGTTTCTATTTCAAATCAGCGTTTAAAGGAATAAGGAAACAGCACAATAAATAAGCAGAAGAGCCATGATTGCATTTACCAGTTTGGTATGTTTGGAGAAAAACTTACAAAATGCTGCTCCGAATAACGCCCATGCGAAAGAGCCGGAAGCACCAATTAGAGATAGTATGGCAGTAAACCCTATCAATGGAGCAGCAGAATGATAAACAGGTAAAATATAAAGGGACATAGCCGTAATTGCATAGATATAAATTTTAGGATTGGCAAATTGCAATACCATACCTGAAAGGAAGCTGGCTTCTTTCCCGCCGTCAGCACTTAATTCATTAGAGCTTTTCCAGACTTTCCATGCAAGATGCAACATATAGGCAGCACCCAATATCTGCATGACAATTTTTACTTTCGGAAGAAACGAATAAAGCGTTGCACTAAAGGCGGTACAAATAGACATAACCACTGTAAATCCCGCCAGTATGCCGAGATTAAATCGGACGCTCCGGCGGAATCCCAAGCGTACTGCATTGCTCATGGACAGCAGATTATTAGCGCCCGGCGTATAAGCCGTAATAAAACAATAAATCAGGAAATCATATAAACGGAACATATTAACCTCTTTCTATTTCAACAGTGATAAATAGCCACTTATGAAAATTATAAGTACGATAATTGGCAGTATATAGCTGATGTACTTTCTTGCACAGCCGGGATACGGCAAGCCTTTTCCAATGGACGTTTCTTTGTAAAAATCAGCCCAGCCCCACCCATAACCGCGGGTACAAAACAAAAGGAAAACAAGACTGCCCAATGGAAGCAGATTATTACTTAAAATAAAATCTTCTAAGTCAAGGACACTTGTGCCAGTTCCCAACGGTTCAAACTCTTTCCAGATGTTAAATCCAAACACGCAAGGTAATGACAGCAACAGCAGCAGTAAAAGATTTACAGAAACTGATTTTTTTCTGCTGCAGCCTGTTAAATCCATTCCATAGGTGACTATATTTTCAATTACCGCAATAACGGTGGAAATAGCGGCAAACACCATGAACAGGAAAAATAGACTTCCCCAAAGGCGGCCTCCATTCATTGTATTAAAAATATTCGGCAATGTAATAAACAGAAGATTGGGCCCGCTGTCCGGTTTTACACCAAAGCTGAAGCAGGCAGGAAAGATAATCAGTCCTGCAAGAAGTGCAACCACAGTGTCAAGAACACCCATATACAGCGCGTCACTGGTTAAAGAATGACTTTTATCAATTCGGCTTCCGAATACGGATAACGTACCAATTCCGATACTCAATGTGAAAAACGCCTGCCCCATTGCTGCAAAAATACATTCAGGCAATCCGATTTTCTGCATGGTTCCAAAGTCCGGATAGAGGTAGTAGCGCAATCCTATTTCCGCATGGGGAAGCATGACAGACCTGACAGCTAAAACAATTAATAGGCAAAATAATAGTGACATCATGATTTTTGTAACGCGCTCCACACCCTTTTGCAAGCCGATTGCACAAATGCCAAAGGAAACAACAATCACAACAAAGGAGCATGCAATCATGGCAATGGGGTTTCCAAGCAAATCAGAAAATAGATAGGAAATATCGTTTGAAGTAAGTCCCTCAAATCTGCCCTTTACCATTTCTAAAAAGTAGTAAAGCAGCCAGCCGCTGATTACCGTATAAAACATCATCAGCAGATAGTTTCCAATGATGGTTGCATATTTAAACCAATGCCATTTTGTTCCTTCCGGCTCCAAAATATTAAATGACAATGCGGTGCTTCGTTGACTTGCCCGCCCCACCGCAAATTCCATTACTACAATCGGCAGGCCCAATATTACTAAAAAAATCAAGTAAAAAATGACAAAGGACGCGCCGCCGTACTTTCCGGTTATATAGGGAAATCTCCAAATGTTTCCCAAACCGATGGAACAGGCTGCGGTAATTAAAATAAATCCCAGCCGTGATGAAAAATGTTCTCGTTTCATAGTTTCAATCTGCCTTTCTTCTTTACAAATCCAAGTTAAAATTGTATAATGGTACAAAAAGATTATTATATCGCACTAGTACGATATAATAATACATCTAGTACATTATAATGTCAAGAGAGGGAGTGATTTTTTTGGATTCAATGAATATGATAGTCGCTAAAAATATTAAACGGCTGCGTGAAGAAAAAAAATTGAGCATGGACGAGCTTGTAAGGTTGAGCGGCGTCAGCAAGAGTATGCTTGCACAAATTGAACGGGGTGACGGGAATCCGACGATTTCCACATTGTGGAAAATTTCAAATGGAATGAAGGTGCCGTTTGACGCTTTGACTGTTCGCCCAAAAAGTCCGTATGAGATTGTAAGAACATCAGAAATTCAACCCCTGCTTGAAGATGGCGGAAAAGTAAAAAATTTTTCTCTTTTCCCGGATAACGAAAACCGTAGATTTGCAGTCTATTATCTGGAATTAGACGAAGGGAGTTATTGGGAATCCGAACCCCATTTAAAGGGAACCACTGAGTTTATTACAATCTTTACGGGTAAAATTGAGATTCAGGCGGGCGGTCAAAGTTTTATAGTTGAAAAGGGCGAAAGTATACGATTTGGGGCCGATACCGTACATTCATACAAAAATGCCGGCAGCGGAACTGTAATCTTGCACATGATTCTTTTTAACCCCTGATGGGGCGTTTTGTAAAACATAACAGCCACAGGTCCCGTAGACTGCAGGACCTGTGTAATTTATGGCATAATGTACGCAGTCAAAATATACAAAGGAGGGTGCAGCAGGTTGGATATATTATTTGTAGTCCCATATCCGGAGTTGGAACCGGTAGTGCAGGAAGTATATGAGGAATATCCTGAAAAGGACAAGGTCACGGTAGAGTTTAAAGTGATGACGGTTGACAGGGTCCGTGAGTACAAAATGGAGCGGGAATATGATGTTCTTGTGGGGCGTAATTTTACACTTGAGGAGCTAAAACGCCAGTATCCCACAAAGCCCGTTATTAATATCCCAATAACAGGTTACGATATAGTTCAGGCTCTCTATGAAGCAAAGAGGATATATCACTGCAGAAAGGTGGGAATAGTGGGACGGTTCTTTCATATGTATCAATATGAACATATGGAGGGGATTGCCGGAGTGGAAACTTCGTATCATCCGGTTGGCCAGGAGCATGATTTGGAATACTGTGTTGCCGAAGCAATGAAGCAGGGATGTGACTGCATTATAGGGGGATATTCCACCTATCTGTATCTGAAAGACAGTCCGATTCCGGTAGTGACGATAAAGGTCAGCCGGGAAACGATTTACAATGTGCTGGATGAAGCGGTTCACATTGCGGAAGAGGTGAAAAGGGAAAGGGAGCGGTCTGAACTTTTCAGAATCATTACCCAGATTTCAAATGCAGGTATTTTTTATGTTAATTCGAAAGGCCGGATTGAAATAGCAAACAGCGAGGCAAGAAGGTTGTTTCCAAACGTACAGGTATCAAATGGGGGGGGGGGGGCTTATCTGAGACAGACTGCTCCATTCATGCAGGAGGATGCAGAGCGTTGTTTTGAGTCTGGCGAACGTATTCCGGACAAAGTGTACCTAAGGGAGGGTACCTCGCTTTCGACTGATTTCATTCCTGTGAAAATAGGAGATTCCATGCCGGGACTGGTGATAAGTTTTATGAACGCAACCAGGATACAGCAAATGGAGAATCATATACGCCGCCAGATGAGTGATAAGGGGCTGGCTGCGCGGTATACATTTCAGGATATTATTCATAAAAGTGATATTATGGACAAGACCATTGAAAATGGCAGGAGATATGCAGGAGTAGCCTCCAATGTCCTGCTGGTAGGAGAGACTGGTACCGGAAAGGAACTGTTTGCCCAGAGCATACATAATGCAAGCAAGAGAGCAGGGAACGCTTTTGTGGCAGTAAATTGTGCGGCTCTGACGGAAAGCCTGCTGGAGAGCGAATTATTCGGCTATGTGGAGGGGGCCTTTACCGGCTCAAAAAAGGGCGGAAAAATGGGATTGTTTGAGATGGCCCACAAAGGCACTCTCTTTTTGGATGAAATATCAGAGATTCCTTTGACATTTCAGAGCAAACTGCTTCGTGTGCTGCAGGAGCGGGAGGTGCGCCGTGTGGGAGGTAATTCAGTCATATCCGTGGATGTACGAATTATTGCGGCTACTAATAAAAGTTTGCAAAGACAGGTGAGCGAGGGAAAGTTCCGGCAGGATCTTCTTTATCGCCTGAATGTGCTTAGACTATACATTCCCCCGCTGCGGAAACGGAGCGAGGACATTCCGCTTCTCTTCCATTACTATCTTCAATATTATAGCAATCAGTTTGGCTATGAGCTGCCAATCTTGTCTGAAGGGGCAGAGGAGCTTTTGAAACAGTATGCCTTTACAGGCAATATAAGGGAGCTTAGAAATATAGCTGAACGGTTAAGCGTGGTGCATAGCGGATTTATGATAACAGGGGAAGAGATGGAGGAAGCACTGGGACAGGATGATATTGAAATAACAGAAATCCCGGAACGGGCAGCGGGCGCCAGCCTTTCCTATATGATGTATGCGGAGGGGAAAAGAGAGCAGGAGAAACGATACATACAGCGTCTTCTGGGTGAACACGGATATAATAGGAGTGAGACAGCAAGGGCCATGGGTGTTGACCGTTCAACCTTATGGCGAAAAATGAAAAAATATGGGTTGCAGTGATGATGCGTTGTAAAAAACAACATAAGCAACAAAATAGTACTACATTTGAAGAAAAATTAACAAATCAAAAAAAGATGCTCATTTTATTGAAATGGGCATCTTTTTTGATTTGTGCCTGGCGGTGCATGTCGCTAATGGCTGCTGGGACGCAACTGAAATAAAGAAGAAACATTTTAAAACACATATATAACAAAATAATACAAAATGAAAAGAATATTTGCCTCAAACAGGAAGCGTCATATGTTTTTGTTAAAACCAAAAATATAAATTATTAAATAAGCCTGGGAATAGTATATAGATTGGCGTGTTTTTTGCTTCAAAATATATAAGAAAGATATAAATATAAGACAGGAGGAGAGATTCTTGAATATTGCAGTTTTGATGGGAGTATTTTTTTTATTACTGTTTTTGGGAGTTCCGATTGCATATTCGCTGTGTCTGTCTGCGGTGCTTTATATGGCGCTTTTTATGGACGTACCTATGATAATCATAGGGCAGCAGATGCTCAAAGGGGTGGATTCATTTACACTGATGGCCATACCGTTTTTTGTAATTGCAGGCGGGCTCATGGAATCAGGCGGTATTTCAAAACGGATTGTAAATTTTGCCAGAACAATAGTCGGCCATTTGCCCGGAGGGCTGGCTATTGTTACAGTTGTGGCCAGTATGATTTTTGCCGCCATGACAGGTGCGGGAGCAGCAACCACTGCGGCTGTAGGCGGAATCATGATTCCGTCCATGCAGGAGGAAGGGTATGACGGCGGCTATGCCAGTGCAGTCCAGGCCGTGGGAGGAATATTCGGCCCTCTCATTCCGCCAAGTATACTTATGGTTTTATACGGAGTTGCTTCCGGGGAGTCAGTAGGGGATATGCTGCTGGCGGGACTTGTGCCGGGACTCTTTCTTGGAGTAATTGTCATAGCGGTTGTGGTGTGGCAATGCATCAAAAAAGGTTACAAGGGAGTAGGGCATTTTAGTTTGAAGCGTGCAGCAAAATCTTTTTTGGATGCCACCTGGGCCATACTTGCGCCAATCATTATTTTAGGGGGGATATACTCCGGATTGTTTACCCCCACAGAAGCTTCTGCCGTTGCCTGCTTTTACTGTCTGATTATCGGGCTGTTTGTTTACAGGGAGCTTGATTATAAAACGTTAGGTTCGGTGGTATTCAAATCAGTCAGGACAGCAGCCGGTATTATGCTGATTGTAGCAGCTACCCAGGCATTTGGATGGGTTCTGACAAGAGCAGGAATTCCCCAGATGGTAGCGGAAGGGTTTACCTCTGTAATATCAAGTCCGACCATGTTTATGTTTGCTGTTGTTTTAATTCTGATTGTGGCAGGCTGTTTCATAGATGCGGTACCGGCATTGCTGATTTTTGCACCTATATTGATTCCTACAGCAACCCAGTATGGAATTTCTTTGATTCATTTCGGGGTGGTTATGGTGGTTACTTTATGTATTGGACTGGTGACGCCTCCTGTGGGGATTAACCTGTTTGTTGCGTCCTCGGTAGGCGGACAGCCCATTCACAAAATCATACCACATTTACCGGTACTCATTGCCTCGATTATCGTGGGAACCATAGCTATTGTATTGATACCTGGCATTTCAACATCACTGCCGGCGTTAATGAAATAAAATATAAGGAGGATTTAATTATGAGAAAGACTGGATTGTATATGTTGTTGGCGGCAGCTGTATTTACTATGGGGGGCTGCGGCGGAACTAACAAACCGGCTTCTGCTGAAAACGGAGGAACGGAAACATCAATTGAGCTCAGTGTATTCGCGGGTTCTATAGCAGAGAACACACCTACCGGCACCGGATTAAAAGCCATGGTCGATTATATCAATGAAAATGGGGGAGGGACCCTCAAGGCGACCGATTATTACGATACAGCTTTAGGCGATGCTACGTCCATGGTGCAGGGGCTTCAGCAGGGAACAATTGATATTGGCGTGTCCGGCACAGCCTATTTTTCGGGACTGGTTCCGGAGGTGGAGGTGTTCCAGCTTCCATTCTTATTTGATAATCTGGAAGAAGCCAGAGCAGCTGTGGATGGAGAGGCATCTGAAAAGATATTTGAAACGTTTGCTGAAAAGGGAATTGTGGGATTGGCCTTTTGGGAGAATGGTTTCCGTGAACTCAGCAATAATGTAAGGCCGGTTACAACGCCAGCTGATTTAAATGGCATTAAGATGAGGACATTGCCTGCAACTGTACAGGTAGAGACATGGAAGGCATTGGGAGCCCTGCCCACAACCATTGATGCATCTGAGCTGTATACAGCATTGCAGCAGGGGACTGTCAGTGCAGAAGAGAATCCGCTTCACGAAATTGTATCCAGGAAGTTTTACGAGGTTCAGCCGTATATAACGCTGACAGACCACGTTTATACGCCGTTTATGATGGGCATGAGCCAGAAAACATGGGATAAACTGAGTGAGCAGCAGAAACAGGTTGTGATGGATGCGGCTAATGCCGGTAAAGAGGCGCAGAGGAAGGCAAATGAGGAAAAGACAATAGAGGCAAAACAGGTGCTGCTGGATAACGGGTGTGAGATTGTGGAAAATCCTGATAAGGAAGCATTTAAGGAAATTGCAGTGACTGTCTGGACGGTATTCACAGATGAAAACGGAACAGAGCTGCTTGATATCATCCGGAAAAATTAAAGGAGGAACGGAAAACATGAAGAGAATAACGGACCTTACCCTGCCGATTGTTGAACATTGGAGGTATGGAATCAGGTTTGACTTAGCTTCATCCCATGCCAATAAAGACCGTTGGCAGACAACCAAATATAATCTTCAGTCACATTGGTTTACCCACATTGATGCGCCTGTCCATCACGACCCCAATGGCAAGAATCTGGATGCATATCCAATCAGCGATTGGTGTGTCTCAGATTGCCTGATTCTGGATTTATCATATGTGGGTGACAACGAGGCCATTACTGCCCGGATGCTGGAACAGGCAAATGAACCCTTTAAGGATAAACACTATGATACGATTTTACTTCGCTCAGACAGAGGACGAAGGGTATCGTGGGAATCCGTGGAATTTTGGGATAATTCCTGCTGGGTCAGCGCGGACGGAGGAAAATGGATTCGGGACTATAAGCCTAAAGTAGTTGGATTTGACTTTCCTCAGGATTATGAAATACGCAACATACGAACCGCAAAGCCGGAAGACCCCATTGTACAGCCGGTGCATGATTACGTCCTTAAAGAGGGAGAGATATTAATGATTGAATATCTTACTAATTTGTGGGAAGTAGGACAGCCAACCTGTCAATTGATTGCGCTTCCGCTTAACACAAAAAAGGCGGATGGCTCCCAGATAAGGGTAATTGCGGTAACTGAACAACCCTAGGAGGAATAGAGATGAGAAATTTGGTTTCAAAGCTGGATTCAGGGGTAAGGAGCATATTCGGTTATATGGGGATTCTAATGATTTTAATTGAGACATATGCTGTCTTTGCCCGCAATGTTTTGAAGACACCGGCGCCATGGACAGATGAAACGCTGAAAATGCTGTTCGTATGGTCTATATTTGTTTGTTCCAGCCTGGCATTTATGGGAGATGAGTTAATAGGTCTGGACCTTGTTCAGGAAAAGGTATCACATAACAGAAGGGCATATGGCGGTTTAAAAATCCTTCAATATACCCTTGGGCTTGTGTTCGGAATACTTACAACCAACTGGGGGCTTAATATTATTTTGATGCAGCTGTCCACAGGTGAGAAAACAGCCGTTGTAAAATATCCGTTGTGGATAATTAACGCAGGCTTTTTGACAGGAAGCGTAATGCTGGTGGTATTTGCCTTATGGAAAATATATGACTGCAGGAAGTACTTTAAGTAGTTTCAATCAGGAAAAGGGATGAAGGGAAAAGTAACGGTGCATTAAAGGTATACGGACCCAGACTGCCAAAGAACCCCTATCAAGCTGCGGCTGATAGAGGTTCTTTTTTGAAACTGTAAAATGGAAACACGCCCTTTACCCAATTCCTGTATCATGTGTTACATGAAACTTAATCGTCAACGTAAATACCCACAATACCCTTGGATTTCGATGTTACAATGCGGAAACCGTCCCCGTCCCTGCTTGTTGTATTTGAATCCACAATCTTACCAGAAGCATTAACCAGATAGAACTTAAAAACAGAACCTATGCCCGCGGTATCTCTGGTATCCATATTTGCAGTATCCTGATTATCAGGAAGAGTATAAGCTTCCGACAGGTCTTTATTCTTCTTGGAAACCACACTCCCGAAAGCAGTGCTCCCGGTCTTGTCGTCTACACTCCGTGCTGTTAAATAATCTTGAATAAAGTCCTCTGTACCGACTTTATAATAAAGTGTATACCACTCTACTATTTCAGCAGGATTAAACCCATTTCTATTGTATACGGTTTCTTCTTTTATAATCTGATACTTGTCATCGGAATCTGCCTTTAAAAGCATCCCCGACATATAAAGTCTGCCGTCCTTCTTTCCGCTTAGACCTGTGCCCTTATACTTGCCGGCCTCCGTAAAGTAAAAAACGTAAGGTTCGCCATCAATATCCACCGTGGTTTTTCCGGTTCTTAAAGCTCCGTCGTCGCTTCCGCCGAAGTAATAGGCGTAATAGAGGTTCTTTTCACACCATACGGAACTGTCAAGAAAAGCGTCCACTCCATCGAAGGGATAATCAGGATTGTCCTCATCCATTACATTCAACCCGTCATAAAGCTCATAGAAGCCGGTTTCATTATCAATTATTATGAACTTATTCTTCCCAATGAAGTGAAGACCGTGAATCATACGTCCGTCGTCCCTGAAGGCGTAGGTTTTGCCCTTAACAGTCTTGAACTCACCGGCACAGATGTTGCCGCGGCCATCTGCATAATACCAGGAATCTTCGTCCTCATCGTATTTATCTTCGTTGAGATATTCAGCCGGAACAACCTTGAACCATCCTCTGCTTGTCCTGGCGCCATCCTCAACGCTGTTGAAATACTTCCATGACTTTGAATATTTGTAATCAGCCGCCCTGCCCGTAATCACATCACTGTCGCTTACCTTTGAAATTGGATTATTCAAAAGAGATTGATAGGAGGCAACATGAGTGCCCAAATCGCCTTCATCCAGGGACCACTCCGCCACCATGGCGCCGTTCGCATCAAAGGCGTACTTTCTGCCGTTGATTGTTTTCTCCCTGGTACGCTCATCGTTATCCGAGTACACCTTCTTGCCGTTGCTTTTGAAATAGAACCAGCGTGTCTGGTTTTCATCATCATTAAAAGCCGCCGCCGTGTACTTATAATCATCCTCTGTTGCTTCGCTGTAAGTAACATCCATCTGCAGCCAGCCGACGGTCATAACACCGTCATCAGCCCCGCCGAAGTAGTAATCTCCATCCTTGAAGCCCTCGCCGCCGCTGTTGTCTACACGTTCTGCGCTTTCTGCATTGACCCAGCCGAAAAACATCCGGCCTTCTTCATCAAAGGCATACTTCCTGCCATTGACTGTTTTAATGGCGACTTTATCATTGTTTCCGTTGGTAAGAGCCTTTCCGTTAGATTGGAAATAATACCAGTAATGGTCCGGCTCGTCATCGGTACCGGCATCCTCGTTGTCAATTGCCACCCACTGATTAACAGCCATAAGACCATTGGCATCTACATAATAATAGTTATCGCCATCCTGGATTAACCGGTCCGCTGCCATCTGGCCGTCACTGTCAAGATAGAACCAGTTATCACCGTATTTCTTCCACTGGTTTGACGCCCTTGTGCCGTCGCTGTTGTAGTACACCCAGATTCCCTCTTCCTCAGCCCAGCCTGTAGACGCCAGGGAGATTGTGGATGCCCCCATAACCAACGCTGCTGCGGTCATTAATACAACCCCTGATTTTGTCAGCTTTCTCAAATTATGTACCCCCTTTTTTCGTTTGGAACTCATGTGTTTTCCGCCCTGGCCCTTTCCGCGATACGGTGAAGGGCCTGTTCCTCTTTCCTTAAAAACGCCGGACATCGGTCCCGGCCTTTCTGTTCTGATTGGATACTTACTCCTTTACCATAGCGGAAAAACGGGCAGTTTACAAGAGGGTGGCTTCAAACGGCAATTTTTGGCCGCAAAAAGACATATGGACAGCCCTTTTTAGTCATTTTCGTTCTGAAGCCAGTTTTCAAAAAACTCCAGGAAATGCCTGGCGGCCGGGGGCAGGTTTCGCTTTTTTAAATACATCAGGTTTACGTTGATGATAGGGGAGGTATCAATATCTGCCAGACAGATATCAGGGGACTGAATCCGCCGTGCAACGCTTTTAAGCATGACGGCAATTCCCAGCCCCTGTTTGACAAAGTCTATGACAGCGCTGATTGGCAGAGAGGTAAGCTGAGGCGTAAAAAGACATTTTTGGCACAAGCCCACAAAGAGCTTTTGCTCTACAGAGCTGTTGTCCTGTATGATGATAGTCTCGTTCTGCAACTTTTCCACCGGGATGCTTGAAAGGCTGCCGAAAGGATGGGAGGACGGAAGGACGGCGGTCAGTGAATCTCTCTCATATAATAGACGGGAAAATTCACTTTCCTTGAATTCATCCGATGTTTCACCAATCCAGACAAAGTCGGCAACACAGTCATATAACAGCTTCTTAAGATTGCTGTGGGATTCCACAATAACATTTAAGGTGCAGTCCAGGTTCTGACCCTTATAATGGGCCAGTGCATCGGTAATCCCGTAGTAGACCATCTGGGAGGTAGAGGCAATGGAGACAGAATTGCGTTTTTTGATGGAAACAGCTGCGGCTGCACGGTTGTAGTCGTTCATCAGCAGTGTAATTTGTTCTGCATAATGAAGGAGGAGATTGCCGTCAGCACTGAGCTTTACACGTCGTGTGGAGCGGTCAAAAAGAATGACTCCCAATTCCCGTTCTATGGACTGGATGTGCTTTGACAGGGATGATTGGGAAATGTAAAGGATGTCCGCTGCTTCCATATAGTTTTTGGTTTTAGCCAGAGTAACAAATTCGGAAAGATACTTGATTTCCATAGACCCTCCATGTTGGTATTTATTCCATTGGGGATAATTTATAAGACGCCGGATGATTTATTCTGTTATGGAATAAATGGTGGATTTATTCGAATTGCTTATGAATATTTCACAATGGTATAATACATGTATCAAATGAAAATGTCAAGTTGCTGCAGCAATAGTCATATAACAATGAAAAGGTGTATAAAAACAACTAAAAAGGAGCAAAATGCTATGAAAAAAATGTGGAAAAGCGCCATATCAATAATGGCGGCTGTAAGCATGTGCGCAGGGCTTAGCGCATGTGGCGGTTCCGGCGGAACGTCCACAACTGCTAAGATGCCGGCTGATTCTAGTGCTGAAAACAAGACATCTGAAACGTCTTCAGGCGGCGGCAAAGTAAAGATTAAGCTGAATACCAGCTGGGGTGAGAACAGTTCTGTCCAGGAGGGGGCGCTAAAGTTTAAGGAACTGGTGGAAGAGGCCTCCGGAGGGCGGATAGAAGTGGCGGTTTATCCCAGCAACCAGCTGGCCTCCGGCAACCAGCAGACAGCAGTTGAGATGGTCCAGAATGGCGATATCGAAGCAGCCCTTTTTGGAATGACAATCTTATCCTTCCTGGATGACAGGCTGGCGGTAGTAAACATGCCGTTTCTGATTCCGTCCCAGGAGGCCGCGGATGCCCTTATTTTTGATGAAAATGCTGAGAGCCGGAAAATTCTGGATAATGTGATTGGGGACAATGGTATGGTTTCCCTGTCATTTGGTGAAGCCGGTTTCCGCCAGATTAGTAATAATAAACGGGAGATAAAGTCACCGGAGGATATGAAGGGGCTTAAATTCCGCGTCCTCAGTACATGCCCTATGTTCTTTGACCTGTATAATGCATTGGGGGCCAATCCGACCGCCATCAACATGAGCGAGGTGTTTACATCTTTACAGCAGGGCGTGGTTGACGGACAGGAAAATGCGGTTGACACCTTCATGTCCTACAATTTAAACGAAGTGCAGTCCTATATTACCTGCTGGAACGGCGTGTATGACGCGGTGGCTTTTGTTGCAAGTCCCCAGTTTATGAGCGGGTTAAGTGAGGATGACCAAAAGCTGGTAAGAGATTGTGCGAAACAGGCCATGGATTTCCAGAGGGAGATATCACGGGCAGGTGAACAGGAAATTCTGACCAGAATGGGGGAGACTATGACGGTGACCTATCTCAGTGACGAAGAGATTGGGGTATTCAGGGACGCGGCTGCCGGTGTTTATGACCAGTGGTATGATGCAATCGGCGCTGATATCATGACTGCATTTGGTTATGAGAAATAAAAGGAGCAAACGCTATGAGTAAGATACTTGACCATATCGAAGAAATCATTCTGGTGCCTGGCTTTGCCCTCATGCTGATTATCAACTTTGGAAATGTGGTATCACGTTATATCCTGCGTTCCTCCTGGGCATTCACAGAAGAATTGTGTGTCATGATGTTTGTATACATAACATTTTTCGGGGCGGCGGTAGCGGTAAAGCGGCGCCAGCATCTGGGATTTACTTTGATTCTTGACAAGCTTACGCCGGTTTGGCGGATGATATTTGATACATTCATAACCATATGTACGGTTATCTTTGTGGTACTTATGATAAAGTACGGAATTCTTGTCTGTCAGAATCAGATGAAATTCAACTCCATGACAGCAGCTCTGCGCATTCCCACGGCTTATGCAGGCGCATGCATTCCCATAGGCGGTATTTTCATTCTGTTCCGGACTGCGGAGGTTTATTTTCTGGATATGAGGAGTCATCTGAGGGATTATTGCGGGAAGAAAGGAAACTGATATGATACTTTTTGCAGTGTTTTTTGCG
This sequence comes from Clostridium sp. 1001283B150225_161107_B6, assembly GCF_015556325.1. NCBI lineage: Bacteria > Bacillati > Bacillota > Clostridia > Eubacteriales > Clostridiaceae > Clostridium > Clostridium sp. 1001283B150225_161107_B6. The sequence goes on from NZ_JADNMD010000002.1 coordinate 515,471, forward strand.
CTGGTTTTTACCGGCATGCCCATTGCCTACTGTCTGGGTATCTCATCTATATTTTCCTTGATGAAGGACGGGTTTAACCTGACTACATTTGCAAGTACCATGTACAGCGGCACTGCCAAATTCAGTCTGCTTGCGATTCCGTTTTTCATTCTTACAGGCGTCATCATGGAAAAGGCTGGTATATCAAGACGGCTGGTTGAGTTTGCCAAGGTCATGGTAGGCCATATATTTGGCGGACTGGCTATTGTTACAGTTATTGTGTGCTGTTTCTTTGCGGCCATATCCGGTTCTGGTCCGGCTACCGTAGCGGCTCTGGCCCCCATCCTTTTACCGGCCATGGTAGATGCGGGATATGACCGGGAATGGTCGGCGGCTCTTATTGCCAATGGCGGGAACGTAGGAATCATCATTCCGCCCAGCGTGGTGTTTGTTATATACGGTGTCATTGCCGAGGTTTCCATCGGAAAACTGTTCCTGGCAGGTATTATTCCCGGTATCCTCTTTGGCGGCGGCCTTATAGCGGCAGCCCTCATATCCCTGAAACGTCAGGAAAAGAAGAGGCAGAGACTGACCCGTCTTCCAATGGCAGGCCGTGAGGAACGCATGGCGGCCTTTAAGGATGCTGTCTGGGGTATTGTTACTCCGGTTATCATCCTGGGCGGCATATACTCCGGCGTATTCACAGCTACAGAATCAGCAGGAGTCGCTGCCGTGTACGGACTTTTTGTGGGTATCTTTATCTATAAACAGATTAAGCTTAAAGATCTTTGGAATATATTTGTGGAAGCAGCTGTGTCGACCGCAGTGGTCATGTTTATCATTGCAACGGCGAGCGTATTTGCCTATGTTCTGACCACCAACGGTGTTCCGCAGATGCTGTCGGGCGCCATTATTTCCATGACAGCCAATAAAATCCTGCTTCTGCTTTTAATGAACATTATCCTGTTGTTTGCAGGCTGTTTTCTGGACAGCGGCTCCTGTATGTACATTTTTATTCCCATCCTGCTCCCTATTGTCAAGTTTATCGGCTATGACCCGGTGGTGTTTGGTGTTGTTGCCACGGTAAACCTGGCAATCGGTATGGCTACGCCGCCTGTAGGGCTGGATTTATATGTGGCCTGCAATGCCTCAGGCGTAACACTGAAGAGTATTTCCGTGCAGACACTGCGGTTTGTGGCGGCAAGCCTGGTGGTGCTGGTTCTTTTGACCTATCTGCCCCAGATTACTACTTTTCTGCCATCTATACTGAACATCAAGTAAGATAAATGTCCCTTCAGGGATACACGTGATAAAACATCATTAAAAATCGAAAACATATGAATGGAGATGAAGATATGCCGGATGTTACACATAGGGCGTCAGCCCGAAAGGGCAGGGACGAATTTGTCAAGGTTACTGCCCGGAACCATACGATTACCATTGACGAACCGATTGAAAAAGGGGGAACGGATACTGGCATGAACCCGGTGGAGATGCTGCTGGGAAGTATTGCCGCCTGCCTCACCCTGACAATCAGCATATATGCTGAGGCCATGGGAGTAAATGTGGAGGATATTCGGGTGGATGTGGAGGGAGACCTGAATTCCGCCGGAATGAAGGGAAGCGCCCGGGTGCGCCCTGGCTTTAACAGGATACGTCCCCACATTACCGTAAAGACGGATGTGGCCCCTGAGATGTTTCAGCAGGTCATTGACCTTGCAGTTCTGCGGTGTCCTGTGGAGGATTCCGTATCCAAGGGCGTGGAATTTGACGAGCCCTGCGTTACCATAGAAAAATAATATAAAAAAGAATGAAAATAATGGAGGAAATTATCATGACAAACAAACCTTTACATGGCTCAATCGTTGATTTACCGGATGCACCAGGTGTCTTTTTTCCGGGTGCCACAAAGAAAGTCGTATTCGGCCCAACTCATTTCTGGCCGGATTATGTGATGCGCTGCTGGATTCTGGACCCCAGCGGCGGTGAGGCTGATACCCACCATCATCCGTGGCCTCATTGGGTGGTATGTATAGACGGCCAGTGTGTCAATGTCATTGATGACGAGACTTTTGACATGAAGGCCGGTGACTGGATGTTTGTTCCGGGCGGTTCGGAACACCTGTTCCGCAATAAATCCGACAAGGAGAAATGCAGCGTACTGTGTATTGTTCCTCCGGAAGGAGATATTCCCATTGACGGAAAGGGGTGCTGATGCCGGTGGAGAGCCTAGTCATACCGGAGGGGTATTACTACACAAAGGGAGATACCTGGGTGTGCCGGAAAGAGGATGGATGCATACGGTTTGGGATTACGGACTATGCCCAGAAAAAGCTTAAGAAGATTGAGTATCTGAATCTGCCTGATGCTGAAAGTGAAGTGGTGCAAAACGAATCACTGGGTGAGGTGGAATCTCTAAAGGCGGTTTCTGAGATGGTTTCGCCCTTAAGCGGAAAGGTAATGTCAGTAAACAGTGAAGCAGTTGACAATCCGGAATTGCTGAATGAGGACCCATATGTGGGAGGCTGGATTCTGGAGATTGACTGCAGGGATTATGAACATCAGGTGGAGCGGCTTATGAATGCCGCCCAGTATGAGATGTATCTGAATGGAAGATAAAATCATTGGTTTCCTGAAATTGAAATGAAACAAATAAAATGACAAGCAAGGAGCGCAGTAGGCATTATTACTGCGCTCTAACTATACAAGGAGGATTGTGATGAATGATTATCAACTGCTTATAATCGGCGCGGGGCCCGGCGGCTATGAAGCCGCCATCCGGGCAGCGGAACTGGGAATGAAGACAGCTGTCATCGAGAAGGCTGAGATAGGAGGAACCTGCTTAAACCGTGGCTGTGTACCGACGAAAACCCTTTTACATACAGCAGAATTGCTTCAATCAGCCAGATATGCATCCAGGTATGGGATTCGCATACAGGAATCAGAACCGGATATGAGGGCTGTTTTCAGCAGAAAGGATGAGGTGGGGAAGAGTCTTAGAGATGGCCTTGAAAGTTTGCTGGAGAGCAAGGGGATAGTTATTATAGAAGGCACAGGAACAATCTGCGCAGAACACAGTGTGTCTGTGACAACAGGAGAAGGTGAAAGCATTGTCACGGGAGATGCTGTTCTCATTGCCAGCGGCAGTGTACCGGCAAGGCCTCCTATTCCAGGTCTTGATTTGGATGGTGTGATGACCTCAGATGATATTCTTAAGGGGACAGGTGAGCTGTACGAGTCCCTTGTAATCATGGGGGGAGGCGTCATCGGAGTGGAGCTGGCCACATTTTACAGCCGCCTTGGCACCAAGGTTACCATCCTGGAGGGAATGGGCCGGCTTTTGCCCAACATGGACAAGGAACTGGGACAAAACCTGTCTGCCATTCTGAAAAAGCAGGGCGTGGATGTATTGACCCAATCCATGGTGACACGCATTACAAAAGAAAGGGGGCTTATGAGTGTGGAGTATGACCGGAGCGGCGGGACCGGTGTAGTACAGGGAGAGAGGGTACTCTGCGCAATCGGGCGTATTCCTAACCTGGAGGGGGTTCTCGGTAAAGGGATAGAGCTGGATATGGAACGCCGCAGAATCAAAGTGGACAGCAGGTTTGAGACGAGTATGCCCGGAGTTTATGCCATAGGGGATGTATCCTCCCGGATACAGCTGGCTCATGTGGCTTCTGCCCAGGGACGTGCCTGCGTGGAGATGATGGCCGGCCTGGTGCCCTCCACAGACCTTAAGACGGTTCCGGGGTGTGTCTACTGCCAGCCGGAGATAGCCAGTGCAGGGCTGACGGAGGAAGAAGCAAAAGCCCGGGGAATATGGGCTGTCAGCGGTAAATATGTTATGTTTTCCAACAGCCGGACCGTGATTCGTGAGGCGCCCCGCTCCTTCATGAAAATTGTGGCAGACAGGGAAAACCACAGGATATTAGGCGCCCATCTTATGTGTGAACATGCCACGGACATGATTTCAGAGCTGACATCGGCCATAGCAAATGGTATGACCGCAGAGGCGCTGCTGACAGTTATGCGCCCGCATCCCACCTTTGAGGAGGGAGTCACGGATGCGTTAAGGGCTCTGTGCAAAAAGTTGTAGTCCTCCTGAAGGAGAATATTCATATTACAACGCCCGCTGTAATTTTCTCAAAGTCAGTATGGAAAATTTGTTGACTGGCAGGATGATAACCATAAAGATTGGACGGCAATGCAATTTACAGGTTTTATCTTGGTATATGAGTTGAGGTTTGTACAGAATCATAATATAATTATATACAGAGAACGGAAGCCAGAATTTTATAAAGGGTTTTAATACATAAAGCATGTTCCATTCGTTGCTGCCCAACAAAAAATACAGATAAATACAATAAAATGTTAAAGGAGAAAAGGATATGAAATTTGAGGATTTACAGTTGGCGAGAGAAAGCTGCAGGATTTACAGCGACAAAAAGGTTTCAAGGGAGACATTAACCCATTTGGTTGATGTTGCACGAATGGCTCCAAGCGGCTGTAATTCGCAGCCCTGGCATTTTATTGTTGTGGATGAGCCGGAGGCGCATGCAAAGGTAGTGGAAGCCTTTGACGATAATGGCCTGACCGGTTGCCCGTGGGGAGAAAATGTGCCTGCATTTATTATGATTTGCGAGGAAGAAGGACATTTGAAACCTGGAGTTGCAGAACATTATGGTTCTCAGCATTTCGCGCAGATGGATATCGGAATGGCAGCAATGGGCGTGTGTTATGAAGCCACATCGCTGGGATTAGGAACATGCATTATCGGCACAATGAATCAGGAAAAACTGCATAAGGCATTTGGGATTCCAAAAGAAAGGGCAGTACGTTTAATTATTACCGTAGGATATCCGGCCAAACAAAGCGGGCCCCGCAGAAAGATAAGAAAAAATTTGGACGAGGTATTAAGTTATAACCATTGGTAATGCGGAAATAAACAGCATCCGGCGGGCGTCGTTTTTTTTCAATACAAAATGGTACTCTGGGTTTATAATAATACCATTTATCTGTAAAGCATAATGAGCAGGAGGACAAAAATGGACATGCCATTTCGCATTGAAAACAAGGAGAGCTTTCGCATAGCCGGCTACTCAATACAGACAACAAACAAGAGGGGGGAGGGAAAAAAAGCAATTCCGTCATTCTGGACTAAGTTTAAGACCGGCAATCTTGAAAAACCGCTGCTGGAAGCGGCGAACCGGGAAGCCCGGGGATTGTTCGGCATCTGCATTTACAATACGGACCAGACAGACGCACGAAGGTTTGAGTATATGATTGGGATTTTATGTGACTGCGATGCACAGGGGGATTTGAAGGTATACACTGTACCCGCCATGACATGGGCAGTATTTCCCTGTACAAAGGAAACCATAGGAAAAACGGAGGTTCAGGCAATCACAAAATGGCTGCCCAAATCAAAATACAGACCGTTAAATAAAGGCTACATCACCGGCAGGATGAAATCAGGTGCGCCGGATATTGAATTTTATGGGAAGGACGGGCATATTGAGGTCTGGGTTGCGGTGAAGGAAAAAGGCTGAAGCCGTGGCGTTGTAAGCGGAATTTTAGAATCATTGGAGAGGGGAGGATACCATGCTTAAATTCCACAGGTATTACCATCCCCTGACCTCCCGCCCGTACCTTTCAGATTCCATCTACACGGAGTATCAGCCGTGCGAGGCGTTGAGACCATACATTGCCTGTTTTTGGGAGTCGGAGATACGTAAGGAGAAATGCGGGGAAAGGCAGGTATTAGTTATTCCTGATACCTGCACGGATATCATCATAGAGATAAATCATACCAGACATAAGATTACCGGGCGGGTGTGCGGTCTTTACGACCAGCCTGTTGTGGTAAATCAGGAACGTATGGAGGATGTGACCAGCTTCGCCATACGTTTTCATTTTTGGGCATTTCATCTATTCTTTCATGTGGATATGAAAGAGATATATAATCGGGTATGGGATATGGAGCTGATAGATGCAGGCATTGGCCGGAGCTGGGAGCCGCTTTTTTATATGGAATCTGCGGAGGAACGGATGGCCTGGATGGAGGGATATCTGTTTGAAAAGCTGGATAAGGGCCGGTACAGCCCTGAATTATACAATGCAATTGGTCTCATCATCGGGCAGGCAGGACGTTCACGTTTGAGGGACATTTGCGAATATAGCTGCGTGAGCCAGCGGCAGTTGGAACGCCTGTTCAATGAACGGATTGGTATGTCCGCCAAACGTATGTCCTGCCTGGTGCGGTATCAGAATGTATGGGGGGATATGGCAGGCAGCAGGGCGTTTTCCGTGCAGGAGGCTGTATACCGCTATGGATATGCGGACCAGGCCCATTTGCTCAATGAATTCAAGCGTTTCCACGGAGTGACGCCGGGGGAGGCCATGCGAATCGCTATGGATAACCGCTGATAGTTTGTCCGGGACATGGAAGAACGGCCGCTGGGGAGGAGTGACGAAGGAGGAATGATAATGGATAAAGTATCGCAGTTTTATGATATAATTAAGAAGAATATGGGGGTTACGCTTGCCACTGCGTCCAATCAAAATGTTTCAATGCGGACAGTCAGTCCTGTATATTATGAGGGAAATATTCTGATTTTTACCGACCCAAATTCCCGGAAATACCAGCAGCTTAAGGACAATCCCAATTGCTGCATTGCTGCCGGGGATTTTTTTGCAGAAGCCAAAGCAGAATGTTTAGGAGCCACCATGTCAGACGGCAATGAAAAACTGCGGCAGGTCTATTGCGGCAAGTTCCCGGGCGCTTTTGACGAAGGCATGGCTATGGGCGGAAGGGATGCGGAATTTATACTGCTGAAACCTGTTAAGTTAAAAGGCTGGGCTTTTGAAAATGACATACCGGGCCCGGATGGCATACCTGCAATTCCGTTTGAAATCAACATGGAGCCGGGGGATAATTGCAATGATTGGCTGGCTTCTGTTGAAAAAGAACTGGGGCAGAGGTTATGCAACTGAGATGACACACGCATTGATGGATTATTGCTTTGATGTGCTGAGTGTGCACAGAGTCTGCGCCTTGTGTCATCCTGATAATATTGGTTCATGGAGCGTATTGGAACAATGCGGTATGCGCAGGGAAGCGCATTTTATGCAGAGCTGCAGATATGTGAAGCATGGCAGTATTATGTGGGAGGATGAATTGGAATATGCCATATTAAAATCTGACCGGACAGGAAAGGGCTAAGATAAAAATTGCAGGAGTAGGGGTAAAGGATGGAACTGTCTCCAATGCCATTGTATAAAAAGGCTGGTAAAAGAGGTGTGAAAGCACTTACTTTTACCAGCCTTTTCTGCCTGCCGGCAAATCAAGCCGGGATATGTTCCTAAGCCGGTTCATGCATATTTTTATTACAGGCATTCGCGGGGCATATTACAATGCAGCTGGCTGTGCCGCCCGGCGGGGAGGGCACAAGTTAAGGAGTCAGCTGCACAGGAAATATGTAGGCCATACAATTCTCCGCTTTCCGTACAATGAGGGGATTGCTATAATACAGGCAGAAACCAATGCATGGAAAACATGGCGTGATAAATTAGATAGATAAGTGAAGGAATGGTGTTATCTGGATGGATGCAAGAGGGAAAAGCAGGAGAAGGGCGCTTCGAAAGAGGAGACAGAAAAGATGGGCAGCAGGTGTACTGGTAATGCTGACTATGCTGTCTGCCGGATGTTCCGCCGTCAGTTTGAAATACATGGCTGTGTCCCGGTTGGATACAGCGGCAGGCAAAATCCCGGGGGCCGGGATGGCGGCGGAGGAAGTCAGGAAGGATATACGCACAGGACTTGAGAGCTATGCCCAAGACCCGGAGGTGACTTTGCAGGAGAATAAGAGGCTTCTGGAACAGAAGGCAAAGCGGGAGAAGTATGCAAAGGTGAGGGTAACGTATTGTTTTGGCAGCCGGACAGAGGTGGTGGACGGCGGTATGATTTGCAGCTGGCTGGCTGAAGATGGGACCGGGGCAGTTACGATTGACCGGACTAAGGTGGCGGCATATGTGAAAGGGCTTGCAAAAAAGTATAATACTGCTTACTGTACAAAGGAGCTGAAGACCTCTTACGGTCCCACTGTGAAAATTACCCAGGGACATTACGGCTGGCTCATGGACCAAAAAACAGAGACGGATAATCTGATACGGATGATTGAATCCGGCCAGAGCCAGGAACGTGAGCCTGCTTATCTTCAGACCGCAGCCAGCCATGACGGTCCTGATTACGGCGATACGTATGTGGAGATGAATCTGACGGCGCAGCATTTATTTTACTTCAAGGACGGGAAACTGCTGGTTGAGTCGGATTTCGTATCCGGCAACAAGGCAAAGGGATGGAGTACCCCGGCAGGAGCCTATGAACTGACTTATAAGCAGAAGGACGCTACGTTAAAGGGCGCCAACTACAAAACCCCGGTTACTTACTGGATGCCGTTTAATGGGAATATCGGAATGCATGACGGATACTGGCGCACCAGTTTTGGAGGGACCATATATAAAAAGAACGGTTCCCATGGCTGTGTGAATCTGCCCCCGGCAGTTGCAAAGACTATTTTTGATAATATAGAGAAAGGAACGCCGGTTCTCTGCTACCATCTGGAAGGGACCGAAACTGATAAGACTACGAAGGATGCCTCCGGCAAGGCAGGAATATCAAATGGAAAAGAAAAGGAGACAGGTACAGCCCGGCCTGGGGAAACTGGTCCCGCAGAGAATGTGCCATCTGCAGCTGACCCCGCAGAAACTGCGCCATCTGCAGCTGCCCCTGCGGAAACTGCGCCATCTGCAGCTGCCCCTGCAGAGACTGCCCCTTCAGCAGCCATTCCCGCAGAAACCTTTCCTGCAGCGGCTCCGCCAGAGGCTTCGTCTGCGGCGCCGGGGAATGGGGGAGGTCAGACACAGGCGGCAGAATCTGTAACGGTAGAAGTGTTCCCGTCAGATTCCATACCAACGCCGGAGCAGGGAACAGGGGCAGCTGGTATGGCGCCGGAAACAGAGGTCATGCAGCTGGGACCGGGAGAGGATGCAGGCCGGATTATCATTCCCATACCGCCTGCGTAAAGGAGTTTTGTACATGGTGTGAGAGATGGATGGCGTATTCTCTGGACTGTAGGCTGGTATTGTTTTAACCGGGCCAGATTTGTCTTATGAAATGCCAGATAAAAGTCTTCCCTGTCAGCAACAGGGAAGCAGCCATACAGGATCAGGGAGTCACGAAAAATACATGGTAAATCTGTTTTTACCGTGGTATTTCGAGTAATATAATGCTTTGTCAGCGTATTTAATCACGGTTTGGAGCTCTATGCTGTCTTGGGGATAGACAGCACAGCCTATGCTGCATCCCACATGGATTACGTTTGCTCCACACAAAAACGGCCGGTTGATTTCTCTTATGATATGCCGGGCAGTTTCCTCAATCATGGAAGCAGTAACGCCGGCCGGAACAATAAGTGCGGTTAAGAATTCATCTCCGCCAATCCGGCAAAGTATTTCATTGCTGCGGACCACTGCGGCAAGACGGTTGGAAATCTCAACCAATAGCTTGTCGCCAATGTCATGGCCATACTGGTCATTCACAATCTTGAATCCGTCCAGGTCCAAATAGAGGATGGCCAGTGAATGAACTGAGGGGTCAAGGGTCTTGCTGCATTGGCTTATATAATTTTCAAACCCCAGTCTGTTTTTAAGACCTGTAAGCGGGTCGGTTGTCGCAATGGTTTTCATTTCGCTCAGTGCAGCATCGGTTACATTCAGGTCACTGAACAGATTGGACAGCGCTGATTCCAGATTTTCCAGTTCATAAATGCCGTTTGAATCAGGCATGGGCGCTTTGCGGCCGGATTTAAGGAGCATCGCAACTTCAGAAAGCCGGTTTAGCGGCTCGGTCAGCTTTTTCGATATGATTGAGCTGAGCATCATGAAGAGGAGCAGGAGAAATCCTCCGCTGGCAACCAGCAACAGCAGCAGCTGCACAATATTTTTATACGCAGTTTCGACAGGCTGGCGGACAACAACCGTCCATCCAAGCCCATTGTAGTCATCATATCCCGTTGATGTAATAAATCCTGTCAAATAAGTTTTATGGTCCGGCCAGGTTATGGATGCCCAATGGGGACCGCTGTTTTTGTCTATCTGAGCCATTGTCCGGGTAAGCGATTCACCGATAAGCATGTTTGGTCCAAGTAAAACATCAAAGTCTCTGCTAAGCACAAGAACCTCGATTTTCTTGCTGTCGCTAAAGGATTCCGTGGTCATGGCAACACGTTCCTGGGCCCAGTCCCAATTCAGGTGGGCAGCCAATACTCCTTTGAAGCTGCCTTCCTGATTGTAAAGAGGGGAACTGATATCCACAAAGCGAAGGGGCTCTTTTGACGGATTGGGCAGTAAATCCGAGAGCAGCATGCCTTCGTGGACATCTCCGATAAACTCGCCTTTTGCGCCTTCAATAAAGACAGGGCGCATGGAAATATCTGAATCCAGCAGAACGTCACCGCTGGAAGCCCTGACAATGCCGTCTGCATCAGTAACCCCTACCCAGGAAAAGGACGGAAATGAGCCCTGAAGCTGGTTTATCAGGAGGGAGGTGGTTTCATAATCGCCGTCGGAGACAAGGGAGTCCGCTGCCTCCAGCAAATCCAGCTGGTGATAATGGTTCCACATAAACTGGTCCAGCTGCATGGAAATTTGCCGGGCCATATCCGTCAAGTTCTCACCGGTTTCAGTCTTCAGTTTATAACTGGAGCACAGGCCGATAATGACCGACAGCGTTGTAATGATACAGATAGTGAATATGGTAAAATACTTGTTTATCTTTGTCTGCAGCTTTTCTGGTTTCATAAAATTCCAATCCCCATTACTTGTATGGTGTAATATCCCTTTTTATGTTTCGGCACATGATATAGAATTCCAATATCTTAAGACTAGTTTACCATTATAAGGAAGCAAAGTCATTAGCATTGGGATAAAATAATATAAGTGTCAATATTTCCATGCTGAAACTTTAATAATCCATGTATTTATGTTGGATTGGATGTTAAAGTAGGGTTACAGACATGATACATTCAGAAAAGGAGAAAATGGTATGAAAAAACGTTATGCAGGGTTTGCGCTGGCAGCCGTCATGTTAGGCGCATCAATTACAGGCTGCGGCAAAAATGCACAGCAGGCACCGGCGGAGTCTTTGGAAACAGAGGCAGCGGCCGATGGAAATGAACAGCAGCAGGCGGCTGCCTCGAAGGGAAAATGGGAATATAAGGAAGCTGAGCTGACAATGCTGATTGATTCTGATTATGTCCAGGAGGGTATCAAAGCTGTATGTGATTTGGCGGAACAGGAGCTGGGGATTACTGTAAAGATTGAGACGCGGGTCGGAGGAGCGGATGGAGACAACATTGTTAAGACCAGGCTTGCATCGGGGGACATGGCTGATATCTGCGGGTATAATTCAGGCTCCCTTCTTTCCGCATTAAATCCATCAGAGTATTTTATTGATATAACCAATGAACCATGGGCAGGTAATCTGGATGACACCTATAAAGGTTCTGTGGCAGTGGACGGCAGGACATATGGCGTACCCATTTCCTGTGCATATGCGGGAGCTGTTTATTATAACAAGGGATTCCGCTGACGCCTAATATGGTAACAGAGACAGTGACAGAAGAAATGATTGCTGTATTTGACGAGAGGGGAATCAGGTATCCGATATGTAACCTGCATCTTCAGAATTGAAAATACAACAAAAATATCTGTAATCTGCAAACTGGTTGGAGAACTGGCGGTATTGCCGGCAGAGGTAGTTGATGCACTGCTGAGTTTTTGAGTAGGCTGATATATCCAGATGAAAATCCCTCATGACATTCATCTATCCATATGGTACAATGTTACCCATAAATAACGGGAACCGGGAGGAAACCAACATGACAGAATGGGAAAAGGCGCAGAACGGATATTTATATGATGCAAATTACGATGAGAAAATTGTGAAAGCAAGGGAAACATGCGCGGACCTGTGCTTTGAGTTTAATAACTGCAGACCGTCGGATGCTGGGAGGCAGACAGAGATTCTCCATAAAATGTTAGGAGAAATAAAGGGAAGCCTGGTTGTTACAGCGCCTTTTTACTGCGATTATGGGTTTAATATTTCGGTCGGAGAGAATTTTTATACCAATCACAATTGTACGATTTTAGACGGAGCAAAGGTGACGTTCGGCGACAATGTTTTCATTGCCCCCAATTGTGTGTTTTCAACCGCGGGCCATGCAATCGACGCAAAGCAGCGCGGCAAGGGCCTGGAGATAGCAAGACCGATTGCCGTTGGCAGCAATGTGTGGATTGGAGCAAATGTTTCCGTGCTTCCGGGGGTGACCATCGGGGATAACACGATTATTGGGGCGGGAAGCGTGGTGAATAAGGATATACCGTCCAATGTCATTGCGGTGGGAAATCCGTGCAGGGTAATGCGCAGCATTACGGAGGAGGATAAACGCAGGTATCCTGTCTGGAAGGAAGAATAGCTTATATATTCAATGAAAGATACACTGGATAGTATAAAATGCCGGATAATTGATATACGGGCCTGTATCCGGAGCTATAAGCATTGCAGCATATAAGGCGCACTAAATAATTCATTGTATAAGGGAGGTTATTTTAATGTTTAAGAAAGCATTTGATGTTCCGTACGAGGATAGTGCAAGTTATCCTACACGTGCAGACGCAGTTGATGCAGTTACTAAGTATTGTGAAGCAAGCGGAGAGGCCTGCGTTTTTACGGGAGATGATGAAGTTGAAATATCCGGAAGAAAATATGAAATATGCAGAGGGGTCAGTCCTCTTAATCTGGGCTATGGCATTATGTGCAGAGAAAAATAAGTTCCGGTTCCGGGATATTGAGCTAGGACTTTTAAAAAGCGCATCGATGTCCCTCTGAATGATTCATATTATGATTCATTCTATGAATTTGCGGAACAGAATCAGATACCCATCTTATTTCATGTAAATGACCCGGCCAATTTCTGGGACCGGGAACATATACCGCCTCTTGCACTTGAACGCGGGAATTTTTACGGGGATGGCACGTATCCCTCCAAAGAGGAAATCTACGGGGAAGTGGACACGTATCCTGAAAGCAGATTTGATATTACTCCGGGGCCGGAAATGTATTTTGATTTTAGCCGGTATCCTGCAGAGTGGAAGGAGTTTTTGGAGACGGATTGCGGGGCAATTCCGTTTTTTGGGAAGACCATTCACGGCAAAGGCCTTTCAGAAACCCATTTAAAGAACATATATGAGGATAACTTTATGAGCTTTATAGGCGGAAAAGAGCCAAAGCCGGTGGATATGGAGCTGCTGGAGGAAGAATTCAGTCTGGTGGAGAAAATGGCGTACCGGTCCCGGCATAAGTCCGTGATATTGGATGAGCTGACGCAGCTTCGGAAATTACAGGCTGACTGCATCCGGTGATTCACTGTTGGGCATGGATGTTTTGCAGGAAATCCATGGATAAAGAAGAATAGGTATGGATAACATCCCCTGGTTTGAGTGTGGAGCCAGGGGGATTTTCTGTTTCTGCCGATGCAGGGAATACGGAGTGAGTGAATGAAACCGGCGACAGTATAAATATTCAGAGCTGTACTGTAAGAGGCGTACTGTAGGAGGGATACGATATGGGAAAATTAATATTCATTGATGTGGACGGAACCCTGGTTGATTATGAAAACCGTTTGCCAAAATCAGCTGTACATGCAATCAGGGCAGCGAGAAAAAACGGACACAGGGTCTATATCTGCACAGGACGGAGCAGGGCGCAAGTCTATGATTCCATCTGGGAAATCGGTCTGGACGGTATGATTGGCGGGAACGGAAGCTATGTGGAGGACCATGGGAAGGTGGTTATGCACCGGATGATTTCCGCCGGCCAGTGCAGGCATATAGTGGACTGGCTCCGCCATAAGGGACTTGAGTTTTATCTGGAAAGCAATAACGGCCTGTTTGGAAGCGAGGGATTTGAGGAGGCGGGAATCACTGCTGTGCGTGAATACTGCAAAAGAAAGGGAAGGGACGATGCCGGGAAAATGACGGTGAAGGATGTGTTTCCCGCTATGATGTTCGGGGCAGAACTGTACCGCAGCGATGTGAATAAGGCCAGTTTCCTGCTGCATTCCTACCAGGATTACCTGGACGCAGTACGGGAGTTTCCTGATTTGCAGACAGGCACCTGGGGCGGAAAGGGGGAAACCGCCCTGTTTGGCGACCTTGGGGTAAAGGATATCACAAAGGCGCATGCGATTCAGGTATTGCTGCGCTATCTCCGTGCACGGAGGGAGGATACCATAGCATTCGGCGATGCCAGGGTGGATATACCTATGCTGGAATACTGCAAAATCGGAGTGGCCATGAACAATGGCGGTGAGGAAATACGGCAGGCCGCGGATTATGTTACGGATGATGTGGAGAAGGATGGGTTGTATAAGGCGTTTGTGTATCTGGGGCTGATGGGGGACGTGTAATTGGGAGTGGGGGGATACGGGCCTGTACGGGACGGCTGGGAGGAGATGCTAATCGTAAACTATCCTTAGAACAAAAGCTTATTGTTATCATAAAATAAGGCGTAGTTGAACGTAAAGCTACTTTGGATAGATACAAACAAAAAACTCCCCTTGTTAAAAATGCTGAAATTATATATGATTTTAAAAAAAATATTGACTTTATTTAAATATAATAGTATATATTATATATGTGAATACGTATTCGTTGCAGGCAAACGAAAGAATCAAATATGTTTAGGCTCAATTAATTATTTTGTTAGCTTGAATTATGAAAGGTAATATAATAATTAAGACCATTTAAATAAAAATGAGGAATTATTTGAAAAATAGAATGGATTGTCTTGTGAGAATGCAGGCACCCGGATAAAAATATAAATTAAAAGGGCAGTTATACCCAGAAATGAATACGTATACATGCACGGAGAAAGTACATAGTAAAAATAGTGGATATTGAAGGGAGGTAAAATATACATCTGAAGGTAATGGGGTAACTTTGCAACCGAACTTATAAAAAATGTTAAGATGGAAAGGGGAGTATCGAAATGAAAAAAATAATGAAAAAGATTGCAATGTTTGGTTTGGCGGGAATGGCAGTTGTGTTAACAGCTTGCGGTTCCGGACAGTCCGGTTCTGCAGAAGTGGGAAACAAAGAAACAGAGGGGACAAGCGGGGCGGCAGAAAAGTCTTCAGACCATATTGAAATTAGAATTGCGCATCAGGCAAATGAAAAAGAGGCTACGCACCAGGGATTTCTTAAGTTCAAAGAGGTTATTGAAGGGGAAAATGTGGGGATTGAGGTCAAGATATTCCCAAATGCGCAGGTAGTGGGTTCAGACCGGGATAGTATTGAGGCGGTATGCCTGGGTGAGATTGATATGACATCCGTGGCAGAACTGCAGTTTGCTCCTAATGTAAAGGAGTTCTATGTATTTAATGCAGATTATTTGTTTGATAATCTGGAAGATGCAAAGAAGAAACTTGACGGTGAACAAGGAGAAATGTTAAAGAAAGCCGCAGATGACAAGAATATAGGAGCAAAGGTGGCAACATTTTTTGGAAGTTCAGGCAGGATATTCTGGAATAATGTCAGAGAAGTAAAGTCATTGGAGGACTTCCAGGGAATTAAGAGCAGGTCTCCGGAAAATCCAATCAACATTGCTGAGCTGGATGCCCTGGGATGTATTCCCACCCCGATGGCCTGGAATGAATTATACACGGGATTGCAGCAGGGAACCGTGGATGGCCTGGTGTCATCTAAAATGCCAATTATACAACAGGGACTGATTGATGTACTGGATTATGCTACAGATACAAATCATAGCTATTCCATCAATGTAATATTGATTTCCTCTGAAAAATACAATGCGCTGTCAGATGAACAGAAGCTTGCCTATGACAAGGCAATTGCTGCGGCTACTGAGGAAGAGTGGAAGATTGCCATGCAGGAGGAAGAGGATTCGGTTGCTAAGATTAAA
Organism: Clostridium sp. 1001283B150225_161107_B6; assembly: GCF_015556325.1. NCBI lineage: Bacteria > Bacillati > Bacillota > Clostridia > Eubacteriales > Clostridiaceae > Clostridium > Clostridium sp. 1001283B150225_161107_B6. The sequence continues at coordinate 531,495 of NZ_JADNMD010000002.1, forward strand.
GAACTCCAGGAACAGGGGAAGATTATTTACACTGAATTAACAGATGAAGCCAGGGAGAAGATTAAAGATGCAATGGTTTCAGCTACAGAACCCCTGGTAGAGGAAATGTGTGGTAATGAAATACTGGGGACATTTAGAAATTAACCATTGGTTTTGCGGATGGAGGGACGTGAAAAGACATGAAGAAAATAATACAGTGGATGGATGATAAACTGGAAGTATTCATAGGAGCGATATTTCTTGCGCTAATGGTCCTGTTTACATCTCTGCAGATTGCAGGAAGATATATCTTTACCGCGCCATTCCCGTGGACAGAGGAAATGACCCGGTACATGTTCGTCTGGATGGTGTTCATATCAATTGGCTATGCGGTAAAAACAGGTGAGCATATCAGAATAACATTTGTCCGGATGTTGCTTAAGCCGAAGTGGAGGCTTTATTTGGATATCATATGCAATACTCTGTGTCTGGGGTTTTCGGTTATCTGTATGTGTGAAGGGTATAAATTGTTAAGCACCATACGGCAGGGCGGACAGACCGCGGTTTCGCTGCCAATACCTATGTGGCTGCTTTATCTGGTAATGCCCTTGGGCTTTCTCTTGGTCTGTTTAAGGCTCATACAAAGTACTATGAAAACCATACAGGATATAAGAAAGAAAACATATGAGTCTGAGGAGATGGGAGGTAAGGCTTGATGTCAATTACTATTTTATTTGTCCTGTTTCTCGGCCTGGCTTTTTTGGGAGTTCCGATTGCTTTTGCCATTGGCATAGGGGTCCTGGGTTCTATTTTTACGAGTGAGATTATATCTCTGTCATACTTTATCAGAGCCATGGCTAACAGTGTGGATTCCTTCACATTGACTGCTGTCCCGTTCTTTGTGCTGGCAGGACAAATCATGTCGGAGGCAGGGATATCGGAGGGATTGTTTAAAGTTGCCAACGTATGGGTGGGGAGGATGAAGGGCGGAATCATGATGGTTACGGTTCTCGCCTGTATGGCATTTGGTGCGATTTCGGGGTCGGCATATGCTACCATAGCCGCCATCGGACTAATTGCGCTTCCGGAACTTCGTAAGCAGGGATTGAGCATGGGAGCTGCGGCTGCATTAATTGCCACGGCCGGCTGCTGCGGACAGATGATTCCGCCCAGTATGGGACTGGTCGTTTTCGGAAGTTTAAATAATGTATCTATTTCCAAATTATTTACAGCTGAAATCATACCAGGAATTTTTGTGGGCTGCTGTTTTTTGGTTTATTGCCATATATATGGAAAAAAGCATAATATCTGTTCTGGCGCTGATCCGGTTCCGTTTATGCAGAAACTAAAGACTATGTGGGATGCTAAATTCAGCTTGATTATGCCGGTTATTATCCTGGGAGGTATTTATTCCGGTATTTTCACTCCGACAGAGGCTGCTGTGGTTTCTGTGGTTTATGGTCTGGTATATGGTCTTGCTAAGAAGAACAGCGGACTTAAAGCAAAAATGCTCCCTCAGATGTTTTATAAAACCGTAATAACCACATGTACGATTTTGTTTATATTAGGCGTGTCCTCTGGATTTGGCAAAATCCTGACTCTGGAAGAACTGCCTACAAAATTGGCTGCATTGATACTTGGGAGCGTTTCATCCAGAATCGTGGCGCTTCTTATCCTGAATCTGCTGGTTATCTTTCTGGGAACCTTCCTGGATGGAATCGCAATCAATGTTATATTGAGCTCCATTCTGCTTGGTATTGCTACGCAATATGGCATAGACCCAATACATTTTGGAGTCATGTTCATATTTAATTCAACCCTGGGAATTATAACGCCTCCCGTGGGTGGGAATCTGTTTGTATCAGCGCAGATTTCCGGCGCGTCTTTTGAGGAAATTGTTAAGGAAATATGGCCGTGGATTATTACAATGACTATTGGACTAATATTTGTAATATTCATACCGCAGATGTCTACATGGCTGCCCAGCCTGATGAAATAACAGAAAGTGAGGTTACATATGAACGAGTCAAAAACAGGAAAGCCCGCAGCGGAGGAAACAGAAGAAACACTGAAGGAGGGAGTAAAAAACAGCAAAAATCCAATAGGAAGCGAGAACGGAGCGGTGAAGGATAAAAAAGAAAAGGAAATCCGATATCAGGGAAATGTATATCAGGATAATTTGGGACAATTGTCTGTGCCGATGAAAGATGATATTACGGTTGTCTGGAAAGAAGGAATGGAAAAGGAACATGAAGTGCCTATGCCTGGTTTTGGAAAGTGGCGTGACCCTGCGGACTTTATTATCCGTCACACATATGATATATGGGATGATAAGGGCATGGGTAAGATATATAACCACTATAAGCATAATGCACTGGTGCATACATCGGATGGTGTGACTTATGGCAGGGACCAGGTGATTGCCAATTCAGTGATGAAACTGGCAGGTTATCCGGATATAAAGGATTACATTGATGATGTAATCTGGGCGCCTGATGGAGATGGGGGATTCCACACATCCATGCGCTGGACATGGATTGCACACAATACGGGACATACGATTTATGGACCGCCTACCGGAAAGAAGGTAGTGGTATGGGGGGTCGCGAACTGTTATGTAAAGGGTGACCGTGTTGTGGAGGAATGGGTGGTATATAATGAAATAAGTTTGATTCGGCAGCTGGGATATGACCCCATGGATGTACTGGAAACTACAGCCAATAAAGGCGGCAGCGCAAAGGGGGATACAGGAACATGGGGAGAAATCGAACGTCTGAACGGTGAGTTTGCTCCGGAAGAATTTGGCGAGAATAATGGACGGTATAGTGAAATAGAGTACTTTGTCAGAAAAAGTTACCATGATATATATAATCGGAGGATGTTTAACCTGTTTAAAGAGAATTATGCCCCGAATTACAGATACCACGGCCCTTCGGACAGAGAACTGGTGGGAAGGGGAGATTTTCTTCAGGACCAGCTTAATATGTTCCAGGCATTTCCAAATCTTGCAATGCAGGTGGAAGATGTTTACTATCTGTATGATGAAAAACGGGATGAATACCGCTGTGCTACCAGATGGAATATCATTGGCACACATGAAGGCTTTGGCATTTATGGCCCTGCAACCGGCGCCCATGTTGTCATTTCAGGCATATCCCAGCATATCATTAAAGACGGAAAATTCCAGGAAGAATGGAATATATACGATGAGTTTGCCCTGATGAAGAAGATTGCTGCGGAGCGCAGAAAAAAGGAAGCAGAGCCGGTTTCTGCTGAGCAGCGGACGGCCGGACTTTAAGCACAGTCATTGCGGAATTGAAGGTAAAAGGTACTTGATGCAGATATAAGTACCTTTTATAACCCGAACAAATGTATACGTATTCATGAAAGGGGGGAGTGGTATGATATATCTGGACAATAGTGCTACCACGCAGGTGGATGAGGACACTGCCATGGCTGCGTATCAGTCCATGACAGAAACATACGGCAATCCGTCTTCTCCGTATTTGCTGGGCCGGGAGGCTCTGGGCTGCCTGACGGCAGCCAGGCATCAGGTTGCCCAGGTAATTGGTGCGCCTGCCAGGCGGATTTTCTTTACATCCGGTGGGACTGAGGCTAACAATCTGGCGGTCAGAGGAAGTATTTTATCATTGCGCAAGTGCGGAAAAACAAGAGGGAAGATTGTCACCACGGCGATTGAGCATTCTTCTGTTCTTGATTCATGCAGGTCCTTGAAAGAAGAGGGATATGATACAGAATACATACGGCCTGAAAGGGGACGGGTGACTTCCGGGGATATCATCGACGCAGTGGACAAGGACACGCTGCTGGTATCTGTTATGGCGGTGAATAATGAAACCGGGGAACGCCTTCCTGTAGAAGAGATAGCAAAAGGGGTGAAAGAGAAGAATCCGGATATACTGGTGCACTGTGACTGCGTGCAGGGATATGGAAAAGTTCTGTTCAGCCTGAATCAGGTGCAGGCTGATTTGGTCACTATGAGTTCCCACAAGATTCATGGTCCAAAGGGAAGCGGCGCGCTTTATGTCAGAGAGGGAGTGGAACTGTACCCTCTGTGCTTTGGAGGCTCACAGGAGGGAAAACTGCGGCCAGGAACTGAAAATGTGCCTGGAATCGTGGCATTTGGTTATGCCGCCCAAAAAGCACTGCGGGATATACGTAAGAATTGGAACCATGTGACGGAGTTGAACCGGTATTTAACGGAAGGGCTTTTACGGATGGACCAGGTTGTGATAAATTCGCCGGAAAACGCAGTTCCATATGTCCTCAATATATCCGTACTGCCATTTACCACAGAGGAACTGCTTCATGAGATGCGTATGCGCGGGATTTACCTGTCAGGAAGTTCGGCCTGCGAGAAAGGGGCCAGGAGCCATGTCATACAGGCTATGGGGATTGAGGGAAGAAGGGCGGACAGCGTTTTGCGCATAGGGTTAGGAAAAAAGAATACCCGGGAAGAAATTGAGATATTTTTAGACAATTTAAATAAATTAATTAAGGAGAGAGAAAGACTATGAGTAAAGTGAAAGAAATGAGTACATTGAATGTGAAACTGTCAGTAAAACCAATTTTATTTACCATGTATCATATACATGCGTATATGGGCCCATGCCGTTATGGAGAAGGGTATGCCCTTACAACAGAGGCAGATATGGAAACCACCCAGAAGGAATTCGAAATCTTTAAGCAGGAAATGAAGGAGGAGGCTGATTTACGAAACGTGGAATTCCTGGAGCCGGTCGTTATTTACTGGAATGAGGATTTTGCATTAAAAGAGGAACAGATGCAGAAGGCACTGGCGGATGATGAAAAAACAGATTTTTATTTGATACGTGGATTACGGATTTCTTCCTATTTTGCGGTGGAGCTGTCCAGGAGAACCAATAAGCCTATTGGACATACGCCCAATAAATCTGCTATATCCAAGTGCGACCATGTAGATATGACTGCCCACTTATATGCAGAGGGAAAGCCTGGCTATGCATTTCTGGACTTTGAGGAGATGAACCGGACATTTGCGGCTTTGAGAGTCAAAAAGGCGCTGGCCTCCACAAAGGTGTTCTTTCCTCTTAAGAGCGCCATGCTGACATTTGGATGCCAGAGTTCATATCTGAATCTGGAGGATATCACCCGAAAGTTTCATGTGAGGTTTGCGCATGTCAATTCGGATGAAGTATTCCAATGGCTGGATTCCCTGACTGCAGAGGAGAAGGATGAAGCAAAAAAACTGGCAGAGAAACTGGTGGAAGAATCCCAGGGCGTACATATGCCGGCTGAATATATTCGCAACGATACGGAATTTTATGAAACCATCAAAAAAATGATGGCACATTATGACTGCAATGCGTTTACGATTCCGTGTTTTGAGGTTTGCGCGACCAGGGAGCTGAATCGAAGACGGCTGACGTTCTGCCTGACCCATTCCCTGTTTAAGGACGAAGGGATTGCTTCCGCCTGTGCTGGTGATGTAGGGTCCGTGCTTACCATCACCATTTTGATGAATATTGCCAGAAAGGCACCCTATATGGGCAATACCATGGTGTTGGATAAGAAGTCCAATCAGTGCAGGACACTCCATGATGTGGCCTGTTCAAAAATGAAGGGTTATGATGAACCGGCACTTCCTACAGAGTTTGTGTCATTTACAATGGATTCCTGGGGAACTACCATGCGCTACGACTTCTCCAAGGATAACGGTGAAACGCTGACAATGATTAACCTCAGCCCTGATATGAAGAAGATTATGGTGGCAAAAGGAACTATAAATGGCTGTGACGATTATCTGACACCTGAATGTAAACATGCGGTGCGGTATACGGTAAAGGATGCCAAACGTTTTCATGAGTGCCAGAAATACGTGGGACACCATTTTGCCCTTGTATATGGAGACTATGTGGAAGCGGTAAAGGATTTCGCAAAAGAGTGCGGCCTGGAGGTATTAGAGGCTTAAAAAATAAATATATAAAGTAATAAACAAGGCTTTCTGGTCTGATTCCCGCAGAAAGCCTTGTTTTATACAAAAATAATCGGACGAGGTACACAAACTTTGATGCTGAAATGCTCCATCATGCGGTTTCTCTGGTTTTCAGTGTACAGGGGAACAGCGCAAGATTGGTAGGGTTCTCTGTATTGTCTTCTGCCAGCAGCAGTGCCAGGGCCTTTTCAATCATGCTGTCCATGGGCTGGACAAAGGAGGTTATGCTATATGCACTATAGGATGCCAGCTCAATATCATCGAAACCAATGATGGCTACATCGTCAGGTACTTTGAGCTCGTATTCATACCGGGCGCAGTCTAGGACACCGGCGCTTACCAGGTCACTGACGCAGAACAAGGCTTCCGGGCATTTCCCTTCCTGTTTCAGAAGCTGGCGGAATCCTTCTTTACCGCCTTCATACGTAAAGGCGGTTCCAATGACGGGACAATGCTGGATTCCTCTCTCCTCCAGACGGGAGACAAAACCCTTGCGTCTGTCGCGGCTGGTTGAAGCTCCGTCATATCCTCCGATAAAAGCAAAGCTTCGATAGCCTTTCATGAAGAAGTAGTCTGCGCAATCACGTCCGGCCTGTACATTATCACAGCATACAGCCTGGATGCCCGGTGTATTCATGTAGCGGTTGAATAAAACCACCGGAACTCCGAAATCAATACAGGTGTCGGCCAAATCCGAAGTCAGGGTGACAGATGTGATTAAAATTCCGTCAACACGATATTGAAGAATCTGGTGAATCAAATCCTGCATATGGTCGGCTTCATCTAAGGAGAAGTATAATACCTGCTTTCCCATGGAACGTAAGCGGATAGAGAGCTTGCTCAACACGGTTGCGTAAAATGGATTGGTGGTGTTCTGCATGATGACGGCAACTATATTTGTACTGTTGGATATCAGACTTCTTGCAATGGCGTCAGGCGCGTATTTTAACGTGCGTGCAGCATCCAGTACCCGCTGCCGGGTGGCCGGAGTCATCTTTGAGTTAGGCGTAAAGGCTCTTGAAACGGTTGCTTGTGAAACTCCGGCCAGCTTGGCTACATCAATGGATGTGTTGTGGCCCCTCCCGGTTCCATGCTTGCTCTTGGATTTACTTCTGACATCGGAATCAGAGCTGTTCATAAATATTATCCATTCCTTTCATTTTGTGTGCGTGCAGGCCGCACTAAATATAATTAACAATATCATAAAACCAGACAGTGTGCAAGAAAATGGTAAAGAAATTGCAAATGAATACGAATTATATTTGATATTTTCATATATGGGTTGTGAAAATGTACAATTTATAGATGAAATAATTGACTAAAATGCCTAAAATAGTGAAAATAAAAAAATTGCATTGACGAAATAGCAGTTATAGGAATATAATGAATCTGTAAATAAATGAATACGTATTCATAAAAACGCAGAATGAGGTTGCGCTCAGTGAAAAAAGTTTGAAAAAGATTTGTTTTTACTGTGTTGCAACTTAAATAATGACAGTAAATGAATAGGTATACATTTGGGATATACGTATAAGGTTAAGGAGGAAAAAAGGTGGGAAATACAGTATTAATGCGCGGCGAGGCCGTGACTGCATTTACACAGGAACTGTTCCGGAAGGCCGGAATGAGTGAGGAGGACGCAAGGTATCATGCGGAATGTCTTGTGAATACGAATTATTGGGGGATTGACTCCCATGGGGTTATCCGTGTACCGGCCTATTTCAAACGTATGCTGAACGGCGCCATAAACACAACACCCAATATCCGGGTGGTCCGGGGAGAGGGATGTCTGGAAGTCCTGGATGCGGATGCGGCAGCCGGTTTTATCGGAGGCAGGGCAGGTATGGAGCGCGCCATGGAGCACGCGGCGCGGACAGGGATTGGGGCCTGCGGCGTGATTAACAGCAACCACTTCGGCGCAGGCGCGCTTTACGCCCGTATGGCGGCTGAACAGGGAATGATAGGGATTGCCATGACCAATGTAAAGCCGCTGATTGTTGCCCCGGGAGCCAGCGTGCCGGTAACCGGCAACAACCCCATTGCCTTCGGCATTCCCACCTACGGGGATTTCCCCTTTGTATTGGATATGTCATTATCTGTTGTGGCAGGGGGCAAGCTTACGCTGGCAATTAAGAAAAAGGAGAGGATACCCATGGATTGGGCTACGGATAAGGAAGGGCGCCCCACCGACGACCCCCAGGCAGCCTTTGACGGATATCTGCTTCCCATGGGCGGACACAAGGGACTGGGACTTTCCTATGTGGTGGATATCTTGTCCGGCCTCATCACAGGCGGCGTGTTTTCAAAGGATATGAAGAGCATGTATGCCAACCCCAGGGACCCAAGCCTGACCGGACATTTCTTCATTGCATTGGATATCTCCAAAATCATCTCTAAGGAGCAGATGCAGGAGCGGATGGCCCGGTTCAGGGACCAGCTGAAGGCCACGCCCATGTGGCAGGAGGGAGCGGAAATGCTCCTGCCGGGTGAGATTGAGTACCGGAAGGAACAGGAACGCCGCCGGGACGGGCTGCCCATTCCGGTGACAACCTATGAGGAACTGGCAGCGCTTAAGAAGGAATACGGCATTCAGGCGCCGCTGGACATAATCGGAGAATGACAGACGGAAAGGAAAAGGAGAGGTTAATATGAAGCTGGAAAATAAGGTTGCCATAATCACCGGAGGAACCAAGGGAATCGGCTATGGAATCGCGCAGGAATATCTGAAGGAAGGCGCGAAAATCACCATTTGTTCCAGAAATCCAAAGGAGGGGGAGGCTGCTGCTGAGGAGCTTGGCAGACTGGGCCAGGTCCTGTATCTGCAGGCGGACGTTTCATCCATTGAGGATAACCAGAGGCTGGTGGACGAGACGGTTAAGAAGTACGGAAGGCTGGATATCTTTGTGGCCAACGCAGGCATCAATGACCCGGATAAGACCCATTACCTGCACATAACGCAAGAGCAGTACGACAGAATCCTGGGCGTAAACCTGAAGGGGCTGTTCTTTGGCGGACAGCTGGCTGCCAGGCAGATGGTAAAGCAGGGGCAGGGCGGCGCCATTGTAAACATTTCTTCGGTCAACGCGTACCTGGCCCTGGACAGCCAGATGTGCTACACCACCAGCAAGGGCGGTGTAAGTCAGCTGACCAAGGTGCAGGCAGTGGCCCTTACCCCCTATAATATCAAGGTAAATGCCATCTGCCCCGGCCCCATTGAGAGCGAGCTTATGAGACGTGTTGGTTCCGATGAACAGCTGTTCAACACGGTGATTTCCAGGACGCCCATCGGCAGGATAGGGACGCCTAACGAGTGCGGAAGGCTGGCCGTATTCCTGGCCTGCGAAGATTCCGATTTTGTGTACGGACAGTCCATATACATTGACGGCGGCAGGAGCTTCCAGGCATTTCCCGTACCGGGTTACAAGACGGTTACCGATGAACAGTATGAAAAGCTCATGGAGCTGGAGCACAAATAGAGGAGGAATGACCGGTGAAAAAAATGAATTTGCCCAAGGTGGGCATGATTACCTTCAGCGATCCCAGGGAACATGAATATAAGGTGCTGTACCAGGAAAAGACAGCTGCAAGGATGAAACAGGCCGTTGAATATTTTGCGGATTACGGGATGGAATTACATGCCTTTGAGACGGCAGCCAGGTCGCCTGAGGAGATTGACCGGCAGACAGGGGAGCTTAAGAAAATGGGAGTGGAGGTATTCATCGCGAACATCCCCTGCTGGACCTGGCCCAACGGCGTTGTGCGGGGCGTGCTGAATATGGGACTTCCCACCATTCTCCTTTCCAATGACGATCCCGGCACCCACGGTACGGTGGGACTTCTGGGCTCCGGCGGCGCGCTGAACCAGATTGGTTACAGCCACCTGAGGATTCAGCAGGATTTCACGGATGTACATCCCAACCTGTTCGATACCAAAATGATGCCCTACATAAGGGCTGCTGCTGCAGTGAGAAAACTGCAGGGCAGGGTCTTCGGCTTCATCGGAGGGCGCTCCCTTGGAATCGATACAGGAAGTTTTGACCCTATGCAGTGGAAGAAACGGTTCCAGATTGACAGCGACCACATTGACCATGAGGAAATCATACGCAGGGCGGAGGCTGTTGACGCGGAGCGGATTGAGGCAGCGTTTAAGTGGCTGACGGACAGCGTGGGAGCGGTCAGGTATGATGAGAAGCTGACGGAGGAGCGGTTAAAATACCAGGTTGCCTGTTACCTGGCCACCAAGGACATTATCGCAGAGCGCCATCTGGACTTCGGCGCCATTAAATGTATGCCGGACCTGACCAATTTCCGGGCGCCCCAGTGCATATCCACAGCCCTGCTCAACGGCGGATATGATGCGGACGGAGCCTTCGAACCCTTCCCCATATCCTGCGAGGCGGATGCGGACGGAGCCCTGACCATGGAAATACTGAAGCTGGTGTCCGGCGGAATGCCCACCATGTTTGCGGATGTAAGCCATATCGGCTACAAAGAGGGGCTTATATATCTTCCCAACTGCGGTTCCATGTGCACCTATTATGCGGGACGCTGCTGCGACGGATGTAAGAATATGAAGAACATTGAACTGCGCAGGGCCAACCGCCCTTCCGGCGGAGCAGTCACCTTCACGGTTCCCAGTGCAGGCCAGATGACCATGGCAAGGCTTTGCAGGGTGGACGGCAGATACCAGATGTTTATCATTGAGACGGAATTTGTGGAACCATCCGGTGAAATACTGGATGCCTTCGTAAAAGCCAGGGGCGTACACCAGCTTCCGGTGGCATTTATGAAAGCTGACTTTGATATTGAGAAATTCGTGGATGTGTTTAATTCCAACCACATCAGCGGTGTGGCGGGCCAATATAAGAAGGAGCTCATCCATGTCTGCAGCCTGCTGGATATTGAACCGGTTGTAATCCGGTAGAATACGGGGGGATGAACATGGGACTTACCTATGAGTGTTTTGATAAGCGGCTCCTGGATTTGGTGGATGTGGACCAGAATCTGGAGACGGTCTGCACAGGGTTTACCTTTATCGAGGGACCTGTCTGGAACCATGTTACCGGATGCCTCACCTTCAATGATATCCCGGTGAGCCGGACCTACCGGCTGGGCCCGGACAAATCAGTAAGGCTTTTGCGGGAGAATACCCATAAGGCCAACGGAAATGCCTATGATATGGAGGGCAACATCATTGTCTGTGAGCATGTGCGCAGCTGTATATCCAGAACCGACGATATGGGGCGGAATCCGGAGGTGCTGGTCAGCCATTATGGGGATAAGGAGCTTAACAGCCCAAACGACGTGGTGGTGAGAAGTGACGGGTGCATTTTCTTTACAGACCCGAGATTTGGAAGGAATCCGTCCAGGGTGGGCCTGGCCCGTCCCCAGGACCTGGATTTCCAGGGCGTGTTCTGTTTTCATCCGGAGAGCGGTGAGCTTAAGCTGCTGGCAGATGATTTTGAGAATCCCAACGGCCTCTGCTTTTCCCCGGATGAATCCTGCCTTTACGTCAACGACTCGCCCAGGAAGCATATACGCAGGTTCCGGGTGGGGGAAGACGGCGCCCTGCAGGGCGGAGAGGTATGGGCGGAAACCATTGGACCGGGGGAGGGACTGCCTGACGGGATGAAGGTTGACAGCCTGGAAAACGTGTACTGCTGTGCCCAGGGAGGCGTCCATATTTTCCATAAAAGCGGGGATTATCTGGGAATCATCAGGGTTCCGGAGCAGACCGGCAACTGTGCCTTCGGGGGAACGGATATGGATATTCTCTATCTGGCGGCCTCCACCACCCTTTACAGTTTCCGGATTAACGGCCATGCAGACAAAAACGGAAGGAAGATATGAAATGATTAGGGAAAATAAAGTAAAGCAGAAATTGAAAAACGGCGAAGCCGTCATAGGCACCTTTGTAAAAACCATTGACCCCAGCGTGGTGGAAATCCTGGGTTGTACCGGAATGGAGTTCTTTGTGATTGACAGCGAGCATGTTTCCTATAATCCGGAGACCATCACGGACCTGGTAAGGGCGTCGGACTTAACCGGAATCGTGCCCATTGTCCGGGTCAGGGAAGCCACGGCTGTGAATATTATGCAGGCGCTGGATACAGGTGCCCTGGGCTATCACGCCCCGAATGTGGATACGCCGGAGCAGGCCAGGATTGCAGTGGATGCAGGGCGGTACACCCCTCTGGGAAACCGGGGCTTCGCTCCCACCCACAGGGCTGCCAGCTACGGCATGATGGATAAGCAGGAATACATTGACAAGGCCAACCGGGAGGTTTTAAGCATTATTCACTGCGAGACAATGGAGTCCCTTAACAATCTGGATGAAATCCTTAAGCTGGAGGAGCTGGACGTGGTCTTTATCGGCCCCATGGACCTGTCCCAGTCCCTTGGGCGGGACGTGATGGGACAGAGAAACCATCCCAGGCTTCTGGAAGCCATAGACCAAATCATTGATAAGGTAAACAGGGCCGGCAAGGCAGTGGGAACGGTAGCGGATAATGGGCGGATGGCCCGGGAACTGATGGATAAGGGAGTGCGTTACATACCCGTCAGCTCCGACCAGGGCATGATAGGAAACATGGCCAGAAATATCATGAAGGAATTAAATCAATAAAAACATAAAAGGAGATTAGAAAAATGAAAAAGCAGACAGAATTTAAATTAAACAAGAGGGATTCCGTATGGTTCCAGGACAATACCGCAGCCGTAAACTGCGCTTATGCAAAGGAGGTCTGCGATTTGGCCATCCTTCCCATCGGGGCAATCGAACAGCACGGACCTCACTGCCCATGCGGCAGCGATTCATTTAATGCAATGGGCATTGCGGAGGCAGTTGCAAAGAAATCCGGCGCCATGATTCTGGCCTGCCCTATGTACGGCTCCCATCCGGCCCATCACTGGGGGATGCCCGGAACCATCCCCCTTACATTTGAGACACATGTGGGCCTTCTGACCGACATCATCCGGGGGGCAGCCAATGCAGGCTACAACAAATTCCTGATTATTTCTGCCCACGGCCAGACCATGTCCATGTTTGAGGCAGTGCACAAGGCGGGAATCGAGGGTTACTTTACCATCGGAAGCACCTGGTATGACTTCCTGAGGGACAATAAGACCACGCTGGATACCTATATGTGGCATGCGGATGAGGCTGAGACCTCGGTTGCCCTGTCATTGTATCCGGATAAGGTACATATGGATTTGGCCGTGCCGGGCACAGCCCACGGACTCATTGATTCCAAGTGGAAGATAGCGCCAGGCCAGGCAGCCGGAGAGGGTATGCTGTATCACTTTGAGGGAACCTTCTCACTGATGGAAAAGGACGACCTGGATACAGGCGTAATCGGAGATCCCACAAATGCCAGCAAAGAAAAGGGCGACAAGATTGTGGAGCGGTGCGCGGACCTTTACTGCGAGCTGGTGGGTGAAATCATGACCAAGTATCCATGCGGCGTGAATCCGCTGGGCTTCCGCAATCCGCTGGGATACAACGGCACCAATAACATTTGCTACGACGCGATGCACGATGAACACGGCAATCTGAAAAAGTAAGGCATGGCGGTACGTATAAAAACAGACAGGCGGGATGAATATGGCAGAAACCACCAGATTATCAGCAGGACAGCTGGAACGGAAGGCTGACCGGGATGAGGAGCGGATTGACCGGCTCCTCAAGGAGGTAATCCGAAAGAGCAGAAGGAAAATCGTGGTGCTGGACGACGACCCCACAGGCGTCCAGACCGTACATGACGTATCTGTATACACGGACTGGTCCGAGGAAGCCGTGCTCAGCGGTTTTAAGGAGGAAAACAGCCTGTTCTACATACTGACCAACTCCCGGGGCTTCACGGCGGCTGAGACAGAAAAAGCGCACCGTGAGATTGCCTGCCGCGTGTTAAAGGCCGCCGGGGAGACGGGGCGCGGATTCATCCTGATGAACCGGGGGGATTCCACGCTCCGGGGGCATTATCCCCTGGAAACGGAAGTTCTGCGGGAGGTGCTGTGGAAGGAAGGCGGAATCCAGGTGGACGGCGAGGTCATCTGCCCCTTTTTCCGGGAAGGGGGACGGTATACCATCGGTAATGTACATTATGTCCGGTATGGCAGTGAGCTGATTCCGGCAGGAGAGACGGAGTTCGCCAAAGACAGGACCTTTGGGTACCGTTCCTCGAATTTGACAGAGTATGTGGAGGAAAAGACGGAAGGCGTTTTCCCGTCTCAGAATGTGGTCTGCATCGGACTGGATGATTTGCAAAAGGGCGATGTGGATAAGGTGGCGGGCCAGCTCATGGAAGTCAGCGGTTTTAATAAAATTATAGTGAATGCCATTGGATACGGCGACCTTAAGGTGTTCTGCCTTGCCCTGTACCGCGCCATGGACCAGGGAAAGCGGTTCCTGTTCCGCACAGCCGCCTCCCTTGTAAAGGTGATAGGGGGGATTGCAGACCAGCCCCTGCTTACCAGGGAGCAGATGGTAAGGTGTGAAAACGGACACGGCGGCGTTATTGTGGTGGGCTCCCATACGGCCAAGACCACCAGGCAGCTGGAGGAACTGAAAAAGATTCCCGGAATTGAGTTCCTGGAATTTAACTCAGACCTGGTGCTGGACCAGGCGGCTTTAGAGGAGGAGACAGAACGGATTGTCCGCAGTATGGGGGCCATCATTGCAGGCGGCAGAACCGCGGCAGTCTATACGAGAAGGCGTCTGCTGGAGCTGGAAAATGACACCAGGGAGGCTGCTCTTAAACGTTCGGTGAAAATCTCAGACGCAGTGCAGACCCTGGTGGGAAGACTGGAAGTGGTTCCGGCCTTTGTGGTTGCCAAGGGAGGAATCACATCCTCCGACGTGGGGACCAGGGCGCTGCAGGTAAAGAAGGCCACTGTCATGGGCCAGGCTGCTCCCGGCGTACCGGTGTGGAAGACGGGAGAGGAAAGCAGGTTTCCCGGCATTCCCTATGTTATCTTTCCCGGGAATGTGGGGGAGGATGGTACGCTGCGGGAGGCAGTGGAGGTTTTGATTGGGAAGCAGTGAATGATGGAAAGAACTTATACCATATAGAAAGAAAGGGCCGTATCGTCGTGGTACGGCCCTTTTGGAATTTAGCTATTGTCTTTTAGCCGATTGTCTTTCCGCCGATTTTCTGCCCACCGATTCCCGCACAATCAGTTTTGTACCAATGCGGATTTTCCTGGAACGGGATTCCCAACGTTTTTCCGGACCGTTTTCCGCTGCCTGGCGGTCCGCGTCCTGTATCAGGCGCATTAATTCATCCACAGCCTCAACGGCAAAGGCCCGTTTGGATACATTGACTGAGGTCAGGGGAGGACTGGTGACCTCACAGGTAGGACGGTCATTGAAACCAATGATGGATATATCCTCCGGAATACGGATTCCCTTCTCCGAACAGGCGCGGATGAAACCTACTGCAGTGGTATCATCATCGCATACAAAGGCATCCGGCAGCGTCAGGGAAGGCGAATCCAGGATTTTACGGATATCACGGTAGCTTCCTTCCTCTGTGTAATGGACCGTCCAGATATGTTCCGGCAGGAATGCCAGACTGAAATGCTTCAGCGCGTTTTCATATCCTGAATGCCTCTCCCGGAAGCTGCTGATACGTGTCTGGCTTTTCAGATAACCGATGTTGCGGTGTCCGTTCCGTACCAGATAATCAATGGCTTGGTAGGTTCCCATCTGGTTATTGATGGATACGGAATTACAGGACAGACGGGTGAAATCATTGTCCAGCGCCACAAAGGGAATCTGGATGGCTGAAAATGCATCCATATCCTCATCGAACATTTCCGTAGCAAAAATAATGGCTCCCTGGGAGTTCAATTCATTGATTCGTTCTATCTGCGGTTCCACCGGCCGCCGTTTGTCAATGGTGGACAGGAGGATATTGTATCCGTAGCTTCTGGCCCGGGATTCAATGTTTTCCATAAGTAAAAGAAAAAAAGGGTGCAGGTCAAGAATCTCTCCGTGCCTTTTATAAATGATAAAACAGAGATTATTGCTGGGCTCCGCTGCTGCGGAGCTCTTTATCAGATGTTCATATCCCAATTCTTTCAGTTCATTTAAGACCCTGGAACGGGTGGCCTCCGAGACACCTGGCTTGTGGTTGATAATCAGCGACAGAGCCGCAGGGGATACGCCTACCTGGCTGGCTATTTCTTTATTTGTCATGGATATATCCTCCTAATATCATTGAAAAATCTGTTTCTAGTGAATATTATAAAAGATTTCAGCTTATATGTCAAATGATTTAGTGAATGGTTTAGAAAATATTCAGCGTATTTTTACGAAAAACCATGTTTGTATTTTATAAACTCTTTTTAAAAATGTCTTGATAAAGAAGATATAGTCACATGGTCTGAGGTAAAACGGTAAAATTTCATGAGATTAGTAGAAGTACACAAAATCATGAAAGAAAAAATAGTAAATATTCAGTATTTACAAACTAAATATTTAGAGATACAATCTAAATATAAAGAAACAAAAAACTAAATATTTAGGAGGAAAACAGAATGATTCAGTACGAAAAGGTAAACGGAGATTTTGATTTAACAGGCAAGGCAGCTATTGTTGTAGGCGGGGCAGGCGGTATCGGGGAGGCAACCGCACAGATGTATGCAAGGAAGGGAGCAAAGGTAGCCATTGTGGACTGCAAGGACAACTGTCCGGAGGTGGCAGAAAAAATCGCTGCTGCATACGGGGTTGAGACAATCGGCGTCAGATGTGACGTCACCAGCCAGGAGAGCGTGGATGCAATGATGAGGGCGGTTACAGATGCCTTTGGCGAGATACATATCCTGGCAGCCATGCCCGGGTTTGTAGACCTATACCGTGCGTCAGAGATTGAAATCAGCACCATTGAAAAGCATATGGCAATCAATGCAGTGGGCGTATTCCGGGTCTGCCAGGCAGCAGCCAATCAGATGATTGCCCAGGGAAAGGGAGGCAAGATTGTGTGCGTAACATCCCAGGCGGACTTTATTGCAATCAATAAACATGTGGGATACACCATGAGCAAGGCAGCTGTGGTGGGCATGATAAAGGTATGTGCCCTGGAGTGGGCTGAGTACGGCATCAATGTCAATGGCGTTGCTCCTACCGTGGTAAATACATACATGGGTGAAAAGGCATGGCAGGGCAAGGTGAAAACCGACATGATTGAAAGGATTCCGGCCCGCCGTTTTGCAGAGACAGACGAAATTGCGGCAGCCGTACTCTTCCTCTCATGCAATGAGTCCAACATGATTACCGGTGAGGACCTTGTTGTGGATGGAGGCTTTACAATTTATTAAATCAGGGGAGGACATGGTATGGATGCATTGACAAGAAAATCGTATGAGCTGCGCCGGGACATCATAGAAATGGTGTACAAATCAGGGGCCGGGCATGTGGGAGGCGACCTGAGCGTGGCGGATATATTGACTGTCTTATATTTCAGGGTGATGAATGTGTCGCCTGAGAAAATGGAGGATGAAAACCGGGACCGTTTTCTGCTCAGCAAGGGACACTGTGCGGATGCGCTGTACTGTGTCCTGGGGGAACGGGGGTTTTATGATGTGAAAGAGGCAATTGAGACCTTCAGCGGGTTCGGAAGCAGATTTATCGGCCATCCCAACACAGAGGTGCCTGGAATAGAGATGAATTCAGGCTCCCTGGGACACGGGATTTCCGTGGGTGTGGGAATGGCGCTGGCAGCAAGGATGGACCGGAAAAGCTACCGGACCTATGTGGTTTTGGGGGATGGGGAGATGGCAGAGGGCTCCAACTATGAAGGCATGATGGCGGCCGGCCATTACCGTCTGGATAATCTGTGCGCGACCGTGGATTTAAACCGTCTGCAGATAAGCGGGACCACGGAACAGGTGATGAACAGCGCCAGCCTGGCTGCCAAATTCAGGGAATTTGGATGGAATGTTATTGAGGTGGCAGACGGCCATAACTGCGGCATGCTGGCAGAGGCATACGAAAAGGCGGAGGCATTCAAGGGAAAACCATCGGCAGTGATTGCCCATACAGTGAAGGGAAAAGGCGTATCCTTCATGGAAAACCAGATATCATGGCATCACGGGGTTATGACGCGGGAACAGTACGAAACAGCCGTAAAGGAAATAGAGGAGGTGCTGCAATGAATCAAGTTACAAACCGCCAAGTGATTTGCGAGACCCTGTTAAAAGCAGCGGAAACCCAAATGGATATTGTGGTCCTGTGCTCGGATTCAAGGGGCTCTGCCTCCATGACCCCTTTTGCGAAACAGTATCCGTCCCGGTTTGTTGAACTGGGAATTGCGGAACAGAATCTGGTGTCGGTGGCAGCCGGTATGGCTGCCTGCGGAAAAAAGGCGTTTGCCGTATCCCCGGCCAGCTTTCTTTCCACCAGGAGTTATGAGCAGGCCAAAATTGATGTGGCCTATTCAGGGACTAATGTGACTTTGGTGGGAATCAGCGGGGGAATCAGCTACGGAGCCCTTGGAATGAGCCATCATTCCTGCCAGGATATTGCTGCATTTTCAGCCCTTCCCGGCATGAGGGTATATCTGCCCAGCGACCGGTTTCAGACCCGGCGGCTGATGGAAGCCCTTTTGGAGGACCAGGAACCTGCTTATGTGAGAGTAAGCAGGTCGGCCACCGAGGATGTTTATGATGAGACAGCGGAGCTTAAGCTGAATCAGGCAATGGTACTTTCCCGGGGAACCGATGTGATGCTGATTGCATGCGGAGAGATGGTGCCTTATGCGGTCAAGGCAGCGGAAATCCTCCAAAGAGACGGCATCAGCGCCGGAGTAATTGACATGTACTGCTTAAAACCCTTTGACGGGGAGACTGTGCTGAATTTTGCAAAGCAGGTAAAATGCCTGGTGACAGTGGAAGAACATTCTGTTTATGGAGGATTGGGAAGCCTGACAGCCCAGGTGACAGCCGGGAGGTGTCCGGTTCTGGTAAAACAGATTGCCCTGCCGGATGTCCATCTGATACCTGGAACCAGCCGGGAGGTGTTCCGCTATTACCATATGGATGAAGAGGGGATTGCTGAAACGGTAAAGAATACATTGGCGGGGGTGTGACAATATGAGGTATGTATTGGGAATTGACCAGAGCACCCAGGGTACCAAGGCGGTACTGGTGGATGAATATGGAAAGATTGCCGGGCGGGCGGACCGCGCCCACCGGCAGATTATCAACGGACAGGGATGGGTTTCCCACGATTTAAATGAGATTTATGAAAATGTGCTGGCCGCAGCAAGGGCTGTTCTGGACGAAACAGACATCCTGCCGGAGCAGGTAGCTGCAATCGGAATCAGCAACCAAAGGGAAACCACGGCAATCTGGGACAGGAACGGCGCACCCCTGACCCACGCAGTGGTATGGCAGTGTGCCAGGGCAGAGGGGACGGCCCGGAGCCTGTCCGCTTACAGTGAAATCATACGGGATAAAACAGGTCTTAAGCTGTCTCCCTATTTTCCTGCGGCAAAAATGGCATGGCTTATACAAAACCTGGATATACAGGAGGATGATTTAGGGCAGATATGCCTTGGTACCATTGACTCCTGGCTTATATTCCGCATGACCGGAGGCGCCTCCTTTAAGACAGACTATTCCAATGCATCCAGGACCCAGCTCTATTCAATCAGGGATTTAAAGTGGGATGAGGAAATCTGCGGACTGTTCGGCGTGCCTTTAAAGTGTCTGCCGGACGTGTGCGACAGCAACAGCGTGTTTGGAATGACGGATTTGGGCGGTATTTTCCCTGAACAGATACCCATTCACAGCGCCATCGGAGACT
This sequence comes from Clostridium sp. 1001283B150225_161107_B6, assembly GCF_015556325.1. NCBI lineage: Bacteria > Bacillati > Bacillota > Clostridia > Eubacteriales > Clostridiaceae > Clostridium > Clostridium sp. 1001283B150225_161107_B6. The sequence continues at coordinate 551,276 of NZ_JADNMD010000002.1, forward strand.
CCCACGCCGCCTTATTCGGGCAGGGCTGCCACGACAGCGGAACAATCAAGACCACCTATGGCACAGGTTCATCCATTATGATGAATGTGGGGGACGCCTTTGTAAAGAGCAGCCACGGTCTGGTTACCTCCCTTGCATGGGGAATTGACGGAAAGATTGATTACGTACTGGAGGGCAATATCAACTATACGGGAGCTGTAATCAGCTGGCTGAAGGATGATGTGAAGCTGGTGGCCTCGCCGGCAGAAACAGAATGTGCGGCAGCTATGGCTAATCCGCTGGATAAGACCATACTGGTGCCTGCTTTTTCCGGACTGTCCGCGCCGTACTGGAAGGCGGATGCAAAGGCTGTTTTATATGGAATGAGCCGCACCACAGGGAAGAATGAAATCATTAAGGCGGCGCTGGAAAGTATTGCTTACCAAATCAACGCGGTACTGGAGTCCATGGAAAAGGACAGCGGCATTCCCATCCGGGAACTGCGGGTGGACGGAGGACCTACAAGGAACAGCTATCTGATGCAGCTGCAGAGCGATTTGTCCAATGTGGTGGTGCAGATTGCCAATACAGAAGAACTGTCGGCAATCGGGGCAGCCTATCTGGCAGGATTGGGCGCAGGAATCTATGAAAAGGCGGCCCTGTTCGGACGGGAGGAGCGCAAACAGTATGTGCCTGCTATGAAAGCGGAGCAGCGAAAGGAAAAACTGGCGGATTGGAATCATGTTATTGACCTTCTGTCGAGATAAGAGGAGACTGTAATTCGTGAAGAAGGAGTGTGCAATGGGGACTACAAAAAAACAATACCAGGCAGGGGTGAATCTGGCAACCTACCGCCTGACGCCGTTAAAACGGTTTTATTATGCACTGGGAGATTTCGGCTACAATTTCATGTATTACTGGCTCAGTACGTATCTGACCATTTACTATACAGATACCATTGGAATTCCGGCGGCAGCTGTGTCGGTTATGATGCTGGTTATACGCATCTTTGACGCATTTAATGACCCGGTTATCGGTTCGCTGGCCGACAGGACCCACAGCAGATGGGGAAGATACAGGGTCTGGTTTTTACTGGGGTCCATTGCCATGGCGTCCTTTATTGTGCTGATTTTCGCTGCAAGCCCGGACTGGTCCTATCGTGGAAGGCTATTATGGATGTGGGGGGTCTATGTGCTGCTGACCATTGCTTCCACATGCAGCAATATGCCCTATGGGGCGCTCAACGGCTGTATCACCCCGGATTCGGAGGACCGTGCAAAGGTGTCCGGGCTGCGGATGATGTTCGCCAATGTCAGCTCTATGGTTACGGTAATCATTGCGGTTCCGCTGATGAGGCTGTTCTCTTCAGATGGTACTGCCAGCAGCGCCAGGGGATATTTCTGGGCAGTGCTGATTACATGTGTCCTGGGACTTCCCACCATGGTCATCTGCTGTATGAATACAAAGGAGGTACTGACGCCGCCGCCCACACAGACCAGTATACCGCTAAAAAGCCAGATGCATTCCCTGGTAAAAAACCGCCCTGTCATTATTCTGATACTGGGTCAGTTTATCCTTGGATGCGTGATTTACGGCAGGGCGGCCATGCTTGCCTATTACTGGGAGTATAATGCAGGGGATGCAGGCTATGCCACTACCTATGGAATCATCAGCCTGTTTGCGGCAATTGCAGGAACCGGCTGGTTTGGCAATGTTTTGTTCAGATGCCTGAACCACAAGGGCAAGGTTTGCTCGGTCCTGAATTTTGTCACGGCAGGCGCTTATTTCCTCATGTACTTTGTGACTGCCCCGGCCGTATCTTTCTGGGTCCTTACTTTCATAGGAAGCATGAGCTTTTATGCCTATATGGGCGTGCATTTCGGCGCAATCGGGGATGCTGTGGACTATGGGGAATACATAACCGGGGTGCGCTGCGACGGATTTCTGTCCTCGTTTGTGTCGGTGGCCAATAAGGCCGGCGGCGCCATCATGCCGGCTATCGGAATTGCGGTGCTGGCAGCCTTCCGCTACGTGGCAAGAGGTGAACAGCCTGCTGAGATTCTGAATGCAATCAACTGGTTCATTACCCTGATTCCGGCAGTCATCAGCGCGGTCAACGGCGTGCTGTACCTGTTTTATCCTATCAGCACGGAAAAGCATAGGGAAATCATGAAGGAACTGATTGGGAGAAGGGCGTAGGCTGGTCATGAATTTTATTGGTATGGTATTTTGTTAATCCTATTCTTTCGATTGTAATCTCATACGGAATGATATAAGAAAGCTGGACCAGCCGGCTTATTCCATAACCGTACTTTAGGAGGAAATATTTATCAATTGTTTAGAAAGAAGTCAGAGTTTTTTAAATATAAATGCTGCGCAGTCTGCTATACTGTAGAAAACAAATGAAACGGACTGGACAATAAATGAAATTCTGGGCTTACTTTTTAATTCCTGTATACACGGTTTTATTTACAAGAGGATATAACTGGTTTACCACCAATTTTTCTGTTATAGGCAATTTTTTTGACAGGAAGAAGTCGTTTTTCCTGTGGGGCGTTTTGGTGGGGAGTTATTTTTATATGATACACAGGAACATAAAATCCCGGATTGCGCTGCATCCAATCTGCGCCGGATTGGTTCCGGCTGCGCTGGTGCTGCTGTTCTGTGCCATTACGACCCCGTATCTACCGGAGGAGTTACCCCTTAAATCTGTATTGCATATCATATTTGCATTTTTATCCGCGGTGCTGGTGCTTTTGTATCTGCTTTGGATAATAGGAGCCCGGTACCGGATATCCCCCGGGGCATACAGGCGTTTTCTGTATGGGTGGGGAGCCATTGTGGGTGTATCCGTATTCCTTTTGGCAGCGGCCGGAATCATCAGCAGTGCGCTGGAGATTTATGTGACCCTGACATCCGTTGCCATGGCGGAACGTCTGGTTTGCCGGATTGCCGCACAGAAGGAAATGCCGGACGGCGGGGAAAAGGTATCCGAAGAGGATTCCCAGGGGAACTGCGGGGGAAAACACCGCAAACAGCTATTGACATAAAATAGGGATTTACATATAATAGGGCTAGAAAAAACGTGCTTTTCCAGTGGACATACACGTAAATCAGCCACAAAGAGAGAGTATATGGCACAGAGGTGTTATGACTCTCTCTTTCAATATCAGGAGGATTCTTATGCCAGTATTTGATTTCAGCGACAGACCTAAAACAGAAGAGGCGCCCCAGTGCACCTACCGTGTATTTTACTCCGGTGAGGCCGCTGCTTCCCCGGAGAAGCCCATGCTTGTCCTGGACAACAGCAGCCGGACCTGGAACCACCATTCCTGCGGGGTGTTCGCCAATCAGGCCAGGCGGACGGCTTTTGAATTCAAGGAGGAGGACGGGACTGTCAGCGCGGATATCCTGCAGGTTGACGCCCGCTTTATCAGTCTGCTCCGCTGGCTGGGGGAAAACCATATCAGTGTCCGGCTGTCCGGTCAGAACCGCGGGGACGGGTATGCGGTCTATAAGATACGGGAGGTGGCCTTTGGCGGCGGCACCAAGCTGTCTGCGGAGGACGGATTTCTCCAGTTTATGATTGAACGGCTGCTGGCAAGCAGCGCGCCCGAGGCAGAGCTGGCAGAAGAGGACCAGGAGGAAATCGGGGATGACATGAAGCTGACCAGCCTTCAGAGTCTCTCTGATTTCATGAACTGCGCCGGTCGGACGCTGCCGGACAATATACGGATTTGGGCCCGCAGGAACCTGGCTGTGGCCCGCTCCCATGAAGTGACCCCGGAGGAGAGGCGCCACGCGCAGCGCGCCCTTTCCATCATGATGAACATTCAGTGGAAGAACCACTATTTTGAGTCCATTGACCCTGTGGAGGCCCGCCGGATACTGGATGAGGAGCTGTACGGTATGGAGCGGGTCAAACAGAGAATCATAGAAACCATCATACAGATTAACCGTACCCATACCCTTCCTGCATACGGTATGCTTCTGGTTGGTCCGGCAGGCACCGGAAAGTCACAGATTGCCTATGCGGTGGCCAGGATTTTAAAGCTTCCCTGGACAACCCTGGACATGAGCTCCATCAATGATTCGGAACAGCTTACCGGCAGTTCACGCATTTATTCAAACGCGAAACCTGGTATTATCATGGAGGCATTTTCCATGGCGGGAGAATCAAACCTTGTGTTTATCATCAATGAACTGGATAAGGCATCATCAGGTAAGGGCAATGGAAATCCTGCCGATGTGCTGCTGACCCTCCTGGACAACCTGGGTTTTACGGACAATTACATAGAGTGTATGATTCCCACCGGCGGCGTGTACCCCATTGCAACTGCCAATGACAAGTCTCAAATCAGCGCGCCCCTTATGTCACGTTTCGCGGTGATAGACATTCCGGACTATACGCCGGAGGAAAAGAAAATCATATTTTCCAGGTACGCCATGCCAAAGGTTTTAAAGCGCATGGGGCTGCATGAAGATGAATGTGTGGTGACAGCAGACGCCCTTGACGCGGTCATAGAAAAGTACGCGGATACCACGGGCATCCGGGATTTGGAACAGGCCGCGGAGCATATGGCTGCCAACGCGCTCTATCAGATAGAAGTGGACCATGTACCTGCGGTGGTGTTTGACGGGGGGATGGTGCGGGGGCTGCTGGGGTAAGGCGACTCAGGGATACTGCGGCCCAGGCAGTATTTTTACTAAAACTTCTTTATCTCATCTGCCAGGTAAAGCAGAAACTGCTGCTCCCTCTGATTCGGTTTGCAGAGCCGCGATTTAATGAAGCACACTGCCATATGGTCACCGTCCGCAATAGGCCTACACAGGCAGCTTTTCATATTCCGGTTAGCTGAATTTATTATGCCTGGCAGCAGGTAATTGTGGCGGAACAGGGCTTCATAGGTGGTTCCGCGGTCTGAGACATACAATGCCCCTGCTGGGTGAACTGAAAAATCAACCCGGTCATCTGTGACCAGGTTGATATTTATTACAACGGGATATTGAGCCAGGTCATCCTTTGTGACTGTTTCTGAGGCAGCCAGGGGATGACTTTTTGCCATATATACCCCCATGGCAATTCCCAGCCTCAGAACATAAAAATCCAGTTTATAATTCTCTGCAACCTGTCTGTATTTATCTATCTGTTTTTCTTCCATCATAAGAATTCCTATTCTGCATGTCTGATTTAATATATACCCCATTACTTTCTTTAATCCTCCCTCTAAAAAGACATCGTGGCTTTGGGTCGTATACATTTTTTTATAATTAAGAAAACATTGGAAAATGGAAGCTGAAGGCGTACAACAGACCAACAGGGATTCCCGGTCCCCGGAACGGTCAGGAATTTCCAGTATGGACTGCCAGTTTGCCACGATTTTTTCTGCTGCATCTAAAAAGTATAATCCTTCTTCAGTGGCGGTCAGGCCAGCTGCTGTGCGGATAAAAATGTTGTATCCGACCTCTGTTTCCACGTTTTTGATAATACTGCTTAGATGCGATTGGGAAATAAATACGTTCTGGGCGGCCTTATTGATGGAATGGCATTTGTTTGCCTCTAAAATATACATGAGATTTTTAATGTCCATTTGTATCTCCCCAGCCAGACGGCTCATTATCCTATCTGTATTTGAGATAAGGTATCCGATATACCTATTAGTAAATCAAATGACCGTATGATAGTATCAATTATATACAATTACTTTATTATCAACAAGTGGGGGCATATAATTGTCGAAAATCACGAATCGCAGCAATGCTTCCGCTTTTGAGGATTGCCTTAAGCAGGTGATGATGGTTTTCATTAAGTTGATGAGAAAAATCATCAATAGGCAGCTGCTTACGGATACAGAGGACAGGAATACTGGATAAATTTGGGAATCCGAGGGGGGCGGAGGATGGAAAATTGAAGGAAAATAAAGCATATTTCAACAGAAAATAAGAAAAACGGGTAAAAAATTAAAAAAATACGGAAAAAAGAGAAGTTGGCACCTAAGTTGCTTATATTAATTGTGTAAAGGTTGTGCACAAACCGAAACATAAGATACAGTCAAAATCACTGAAAGTGAAAAAATTTATGGGGGGTACACTTATGGATTATAACTTAATCAAACTGGTTGTTATTTTCGCCATAATCGTGGCAATTATATGGGCGAAAAAACCGCTGCACTGGGCTTTTATTGTAGGTACTGTCGCCACGGCAGTCATCTGCATGATTCCAATCAAGGAATGCGGGGAAGTAATTGTCGGTGTTCTGACCAGCTGGGGTAAGATGGCCATTGTACTTGACATCTACCTGATTACATTTCTCCAGAGATTGCTGGATAAACGCAAGCAGATTCAAAAGGCCCAGGTTGACATGATTAATCTGTTTAACAACAGGATTGTTAATGCACTTTTAATTCCAATCATCATTGGTTTCCTTCCGTCGCCTGCCGCCCTGGTTTTATGCGGGGAAATCGTGAATGAGGCTACAGGGGATTACATGAATGCAAAGGAGAAAGCCATCATTACATCCTATTTCCGCCATATACCGGAATCTTTTCTCCCTACATACCCTGTTATCCTGCTGTTATGCGGATTTTCAGGACTGCCGATATCCAGTTTTGTAATTGCAATGCTTCCGCCGGTTACCATATTGTTTGTGGTGGGATACTTTATTTTCCTCAGAAAGCTTCCTACTAAAACCGGCATTGAGATTACTGTCAGCAAAAAGGATGCAGCAGTCAGTCTGTTCAAACATATCTGGTCATTGGTACTGATTATGGTATTAATCATGGGGGTTGGATTGTCAGTCGAAATTTCAATTGGAATCGTATTACTTATCAGCTTCTTTGTCTATAAGGTCACGCCAAAGGAAATAGCCCAGCTGCTGCCCAAGGCATTTGATAAGGTAATGATTCTCAGCACGCTGATGATATTCATCTTCCAGGGATTTTTATCACATGCCGGTGTGCTGGCATCTCTGATTACAGCGTTCCAGACATTACCGATTCCCGCCTATATTATGTTTGCTTTGCTCATCTTTGTGGGCGGTGTCCTGACAGGGGCGCAGGGAATCATAGCAGTGGTTGCCCCGCTTGCATTTGCGGCAATTCCAAACTTCGGGGTACCTCTGGTTATGCTGCTGGGCTGTTTTGCATGGGCATCAAACCAGTTATCCCCCACACATGTATGCGTGGTAGTTGCAGCCAATTACTTTAAGGTTGATTTCAGCGACATGGTCCGTCAGGTTATTCCCTGCCTGGCAGTATATCTGGCATTTACATTTGCCTATTATCATGTTCTGCTGCTCTTTATGTAAGATAAAACAAATAAACTTAAAACACCAAATCGGAGGAAATTATTATGGCTATCTCAATTGAAAAAATAGAAAAAATTAAGGAAGCAGCTCTTTGGAATTTTTATAACGGGTTAAACTGCTGTGAAAGTGTTTATGAGGCAATTATTGCCAGCGGGGAGCTGCCGGAGACAGACGCACCTTACCACACCTGTTCCATGTGCGCCGGATTTGGGGGAGGCGTGGGCATGAGCGGCCTTACCTGCGGCGCATTATCAGGAGCCATCATGGCAGTCAGTGCAAAGCATGGCCGTAAAAATCCAAAGGGTGAGAAACCGGATGGGCTGTATGATGTGGAGTACCGCCGTTATAACAATATGGTCAGTGATTTTACAGAGGCCATGGAGAGTCCCCTCTGCCGGGAAATCTGTAAAGACAATTTAGACCGGTGGGGCAGCCCGGAGCGTAAGGACCACTGTGCAAAGGCTATTATTGCAGGTGTGGAAATCGCATGTAAGTATTTAGACCTGACCACGGATGATATCGCAGGATTCTCATGGAAGAAGAATGTTGCTGGTTTCTAATTTCATCTGTCTTTAAGGAAAACAGGAGAATATAAATGTCAAAAAAGATTGTTGTTGTGGGGGGAGTGGCAGGAGGCGCGTCGGCTGCAGCCCGCGCCAGGAGGCTTGATGCCCAGGCAGAGATTGTCATCTTTGAGAGGGGAGAACATGTATCCTTTTCCAATTGCTGTCTTCCGTACCATTTAAGCGGAGTGATTAAAAATAGTGAGTCCCTGGTGCTGATGACGCCAAAGGAGTTTAAAGAAAAGCATGATATTGATGTCTTCACGGGCAGGGAAGTGGTTGCCGTCAACCGGGCGGAAAAGACCATCTGTGTAAGAGATGGGGAGACTGGCCGGATTGATACGGAAAGCTATGACAAGCTCATACTCTCTCCGGGGGCCAGTCCTCTCCGTCCGGGGAGCATAGAAGGGGTGGATAAACCGCATGTATTTACGGTGCGCAATGTTACCGATGTCCGCGCGCTGAATGCATTCATTCAGCGTGAGGATGTGAAGGAAGTTGTTGTGGCCGGAGGAGGCTTTATCGGTGTTGAGGTTGTGGAGAATTTAAAAGAGGCCGGAAAGGATATCACCCTGGTTGAAGGGCTGAATCAAATCATGGCATCCTTTGATTACGACATGGCGCAGATGCTCCATAAAGAGCTGATGGACCATGGCGTGAAGCTTTTGCTGGATTCCACGGTTACCTCCATTGAAGATGATAAGGTGATTGTAAGGCAAGGGGGGAGGGATACATGTGTTTCGGCTCAGGCGGTGGTGCTTTCCATCGGAGTCAGGCCGGAGACAAAGCTTGCAGAGGATGCCGGATTGAAAATTGGGATTACCGGCGCCATTGAAGTGAATCATAATTATCAGACCAGCGACCCGGATATTTATGCAGTGGGGGATGCGATTGAGGTATACAACAGCCTGACCCGCAGACCGGGACGCCTGGCGCTGGCAGGACCGGCCCAGAGGCAGGCAAGGGCAGCTGCGGACCATATAAATGGAATTCCGTGTGTGAATAAGGGTGTGATTGGCTCAAGCTGTCTGCGGCTGTTTGAACAGAATGCTGCCTGTACAGGACTAAATGAAAAGGCCGCAAAGCAGGCAGGGATTCCATATGATTTTGCGTATGTACTTCCGCCTGACAAACCAGGACTTATGCCGGACAGCAGGTACATGTGCTTCAAGCTTTTGTTTGAAGTTCCCACAGGCCGTATCCTGGGAGCCCAGGCCATTGGAAAAGGAGGGGTGGATAAAAGAATTGATGTCATTGCGGCAATGATTGCCATGAATGGAACATTGGAGGACCTTAAGGAGCTGGAGTTGTGTTACTCCCCTGTGTTCAGCACGGCAAAAGATGTTGTGAATATTGCAGCCCTTGTAGGCCTCAATATCCTGAATGGCCGTTACCGTCAGGTCCATGTGGGCGATGTCCGCCGTCTTGTGGAGGAGGGAGCTTATATCGTAGATGTCAGGGAGGAAAGAGAATATAATGCGGGCCACATTAAAGGAGCCCATAATATACCCCTGAGTCAATTGCGCCAGCGTATGACAGAGATTCCCAAGGATATTCCGGTGTATCTCCATTGCCGCACAAGCCAGCGCAGCTATTATGCATTGATGTATCTTCAGGGAAATGGGTATAAGAATGTAACCAATATTTCCGGTTCCTATCTGGGAATCAGTTTATATGAATATTTCAATGATAAGACCCTCTGCAGGGACCGTATTTTAACAGAATATAATTTTGCGTAATGACTGCCGTTACAATAGCTAAGGAAAGGATGTAGGGATATGGATATGGAAGTGAAACGGGACAGACTCATGAGCAGAATTAATTCGTTGGCTAAGTTTAACGAGACGCCTGGATGCGGGGTTACCAGGTATTCCTATAGTACCCTGGACAAGCAGGCAAGGGCATATATCCGGGAAATCTGCGAGGAGATAAGTCTGAATGTATATGTGGACCAAATTGGAAACATACGGGCCCGGTACCAGGGAATGGATGATTCCCTGGCGCCTGTATGGATTGGCTCCCATATAGACAGTGTCCGAAACGGCGGCAAATACGATGGAATCGTGGGGGTCATATCAGCCCTGGAGGTGTTGAATGTATTTTTTGAACATAATATCAGGCCGGTACGCCCGGTGGAGCTTGTGATATTTGCGGAGGAAGAAGGCTCTAATTTCGGCACCACCATGCTGGGAAGCAAGGCTCTGGTTGGGAAATGCAGCAAGGACTATTTGAAAAAGCTGAAGAACGAGGGCGGAGAAACTGCTTATGAAGTAATCAAGGGATTTGGGCTGCAGCCGGATGAGGTTGAAAAATGCCGCTTGAATCCATCGGATGTGTATGCCATGGTTGAAATGCACATTGAACAGGGAGCAGTGCTGGACAAAGAGGGGCTTACCATAGGAGTGGTTCAGGCAATTGCGGGGATGTATACATACAGAATCATCATCCATGGTTCTTCCGACCATGCAGGCTCCACGCCCATGGATATGCGCAGGGACCCCATGACAGCTGCCGCAAAGCTGATTTGCGACATTGAGGAATATGTAAAAAGGAATGTATACCATACAACGGTGGCAACCATAGGGGAAATTGAATGCCAGCCCAATAAGCCCAATGTGATTCCCCAGAAGGTGCAGTTTAGCGTTGATATCCGTGATGTGCATCAGGATGGAATGGAGCGTGTCATCTCCTTTATCAGGGAAAAGGGTAAAAAGATAGAGGCGGAAACCGGAGTGGTAATTGAGATTGCTGAAGTCGGCAAATCTAAGTGCATCCAACTGTCCCAACGGATTGCGGGAATTATCGAAGAAGTGACTGTGGAAAAGGGCTATCCCTATAAATGCATGAACAGCGGCGCGGTCCATGATGCAGCCATGATAACAGAAGTAACGGATGTGGGAATGATATTCGTGCCAAGTGTGGATGGCAGGAGTCACACGGTAGAAGAGTATACAGAGGCCGGGGATATCAAAAAAGGAGCGGACATTTTGCTGGAAACAGTAAAACGGCTGGCGTTATAAAGAAAGGGGCGGAAGGCTTACCATGAAAAAAGTAATTAAAGGCGGAACAATTGTCACGGCTTCCAATGAATATGTGGCGGATATCCTGATTGAAGATGAGAAGATTACCAATATCGGTGTAAATCTTGAATGTGCAGATGCAGAAGTGTACGATGCTTCCGGTAAATTTGTACTTCCGGGAGGGGTGGACCAGCACGTACATTTTTCATTTGAGTTCAATGGAACAAAGGTAAGGGGATTCGAGACATCAAATGCGGCAATTGCAGGCGGAACCACAACCGTGATTGAATTTGTGAACCAGGTAAAGGGAAAAGGGCTGATTGATTCCATCGAAGACTACCGCAGGGAAAACGCAGAGAATGTTGCCATGGCCGATTATTCCTTCCACATTGTCATGACAGACCCAAGGGAAGAGGTCATTGATGAAATCCCCAGACTTGCAGATGCAGGTTACCCGACCATGAAATTATTTATGGCGTATAAGGGAATGTTCTTCCATGCAGATGATGATGCCATTTTAAAGGCGTTAAAAAAGGGAAAAGAGGCCGGTGTCACGGTCATGGTTCATGCTGAGAATGCAGACATGATTGACGTGCTTCAAAAAGAGCTGGTGGCAAAGGGATGCACGGAGCCGTACGGACACGTCTTGTCCAGGCCGCCGGTCGTTGAGGCGGAGGCGACCAGAAGGGCTGTTTACCTGGCGCAGCTGGCGGACGCGCCCTTATATATTGTGCATGTTACCTGCAAAGAGGCATTGGAGGAGATAGCAAGGGCGTACGACAAGGGCATGGCGGTGATGGGAGAGACCTGTTCACACTATCTGGTGCTGGATGAGTCCAATCTTGCAAAACCGAATTTTGAGGGGGCAAAATACGTATGTTCCCCTGCACTCCGTACACCGGACCATTTTGAGGAACTGTGGAAGGGTATCAATAACGGATGGCTGAATGCAGTAAGCTCGGACCACTGCGGCTTTGACTTTAAAAACCAGAAGCATATGGGACAGGATGATTTCCGTAATATCCCAAATGGGGCCCCGGGCCTTCAGAACCGTCTGGCCATACTCTGGACATACGGTGTGGAAACAGGAAAGATTACCCGGCAGAAGCTGGTAGATATTTATGCATCAAGACCTGCCAGGAATAACGGGCTTGATTACTGCAAAGGATTCATTGAAGTAGGATATGATGCGGATATTGTTATCTATGACCCGGATTACACGGGTGTGATTTCCAATAATGATTCCCTGCATGGTGTTGACTATAGTCCGTACGAAGGTATGGAACAGAAGGGTAAGGTGGATACTGTATTTCTTAGAGGCAGCATAGTGGTAGAGGATGGGAACTATATTGGAAATAAGGGTGATGGAAAACTGATTAAAGGTAAACCATTTGGTACAATGTACCGTGACAGATAAGGACAGATATAGAATCACAGGAAAAAGAGAAAGGGGCAGGGCCGGTCAAACGCCCCTTTGTCTTTTTTCGCGCTTATAAAATTTCATTGGATTCCTGAACCATGGCCATGATATCGCACGATGAGGTTATTACAAATGGAAAAAGACTTACAGTACTATAAGGATATATGCAGTGAGCTTGAAGCCATATTTGAGATGGCGTTTGACCAGATTACGGTGGCGGACGGAAATGGTATATTTTTGAGGGCCAGCAAGGCCTGCGGGCTTAATTTCGGAGTGCCCAATGAGGAAATTGTGGGAAGCAGCGCGTATGATTTTGAACGCAAGGGTATTTTTGACAAGTCGGTAACGGTTGCTGTGCTGGAGAAAAAGAGAGAGGTAACCCTTGCGCAGACAACGGCCGGCAATAGAAAGCTCCTTGTCACGGGAAAGCCTATCTTTGACGGGGAAGGGAAGATTAAACGGGTCATTAATATATCAAAAGATATTACAGAAATAGAAAATTTAAAGGAAGAGCTGAAGAACAAGGAGGAGCTGGTAAAGACGGTCCGCGACCAGCTCCGCCACCAGAATGGAAATCAGGAAATACTGATTGGCTCCAGCGCTAAAATGCAGGAGGTGGTCCGCCTCATGGAACACATTGCGCCGCTGCAGACAACCATACTTCTGCAGGGGGAGACTGGCGTTGGGAAGAGTATGTTTGCACGGTTTATCCACAATAATTCGCTGCATAAGGAGATGCCCTTCATTCAAATCAACTGCGGAGCCATCCCGGAAGAGCTCCTTGAGTCGGAACTGTTCGGATATGTTCCGGGAGCGTTCACAGGAGCTTTAAGGGAAGGAAAAAAAGGACTGCTGGAATCAGCAGGCGAGGGTACCGTGTTTTTGGATGAGATATCCGAGCTGCCCCTTCATCTGCAGGTAAAGCTTCTGCATGTCCTTCAGGAACGGGAAATCATGCGGGTGGGCGATACAAAATCCGTAAAGATAAGCGCCAGAATCATTGTTGCAGCCAACAAGGATTTAAAGGAACTGGTTAAGCAGGAAAAATTCCGCGGGGATTTGTATTACAGAATCAGCGTGGTACCCATTCATATACCGGCCCTCAGGGACCGTGAAGAAGATATCATTCAATACATCCGTTTTTTCCTGAAAATAATGAACGGGCGCTACGGCATGACAAAGGATATCACCTATGAGGCCACGGAGCTGCTGCGCAGATATGAGTGGCCGGGAAATGTACGGGAGATGGAGAATGTAATTGAACGCCTTGTGGTCAGCACGTTTCACGATACAATTTCGGAAACAGATATCAGGAAGATGATGCCGGCTTTTAAAAGAGAGGAGAGCGAAGAAACGGGAACCAATGATATGAGCCTGACCGAACGGCTGAATCAGGTGGAAAGGTCCATACTGGAGGAATACCACAGTATGTATAAGACTACACGGGCCATTGCGGATAAACTGGGCATCGACCAGTCGACCGTGGTTAAAAAGTTAAAAAAATATGATATAAAATAGACATACGCATCCCTTGATTATTAGATTCCTTAATCAGGGGATTTTTTATTTTGCCCAAACCCCTTGACGGTATACCGGTATACTGGAATACTGGTTTCAACAAGAAAAGAAAGCCATTAAAACCAGGAGGTCACGAAGATGTGTGTTTATGAAATGGGGAACTTAAGAATCGTGGATTTGACCAGCCATCTGGGGACGCACTGCGAGTGTCCGTATCATCACAGCGATGACTGGCCAAGTGTGGCGGAGCTGCCTCTCACCAACTTTTTAGGAAGAGGCGTGTATCTGGATTTTGGAGAGATGGTCTTGCCCGGCAGCCACATTACGGCAGAGGATTTGGAGCAGGCGGCCAAAGGAAGGGTGCAGGAGGGGGATGTGGTAATCATTGATTCCGCATACTTCCTGCCGCTGATGGTGGCAGTTTCTGCCTCCAAGCGTTTGAAGGTCAATTCTTTTGTGGCCCTGTCCGTTGTTGGCGCCCTGCTCTCAGGACTCAGCATTGGATTTACCGTTGTATGAGCGTATACAATTGTGGGCCCCGGCCTTGCGTCCATGGCAACCTTCATTGACCCTGAGGGAATCAACGCTATGAATATTGTTTGGGCGTTTGTGGGATTTGCCTTTTTCGTATCCTTCCCGGTAACCCTGTTTATATTCAGGGATGAGGAGAATGCAGAGCTGACCCTGTACTTTCTCCTTTATGAGACATCCTGTTATCCGGTGCCTGGTTGTTGACGGGTAAATTTTTTTAGGGTATGATTAGACGTGAAAACACGCTCTGGAACAGACGTGAAAATAAAGACTGCAGGGTGTGTACCAGATGCAGGAGGAGGAGACAGTCATGGTCAGTAAGAGTCCATTGCAGATACAGGCATATGATTATTTGAAAGAGATGATACTGTCCGGCAGGCTGGACCCGGATGTGCTGTATTCAGAGACGCGCATGTCGGCGGAAATCGGGATATCCAGAACGCCCATGCGGGAGGCTATCCAGTGTCTGAGCCAGGACGGCTATATTACGGTGGTGCCCAGCAAGGGTTTCATGCTGAGAAAGCTCAATGAGCAGGACATGGAGGAGAGCATCCAGATTCGCTGTGCAATCGAAGGGTTCTGCATCCATATGGCGGCTTCGCAGACCAATACAAAGAAGGGACAGAAACTGCTGGTGACCCTGGAGCGGCTGCTGGATAAACAGGAAAAGGCCCTTGGCAGCAGGAACGGACCCAGCCGGGAGAATCTGGAGAGCGGAAGCTGCAGCAGCGCGGGCCTGGAACAGTTCATAGAGTATGACCACCAGTTCCATCTGGCGCTGGTAAATTATGTGGATAACCGTGAGTTCCGGCAGATGTTCCAGCGTCTGATGTATCTTATCCATCTCACCACAAAGGGCGCCTTGTCCGTGCCGGGGAGGACAGAGGATACGCTTAAGGAACACCGGGAGTTTTTTTCCTGCCTGAAATCAGGGGACGGGGACATGGCATACAAGCTGATGATTAGACATCTGATGATGCCTCTCACCATGCATATTGCGGAGTAAACGGGGAGTAAGCCCTTCCTGGACAGGCAGGGAGAACAGAGGGGGTATAATATGTACTATACAACAGATTACGCATCGCCGGTTGGCCGGATTAAGCTGGCTGCGGACGGAGAAAACCTGATTGGGTTGTGGCTGGAAGGCCAGAAATATTTTGCCGGTACGGTAAAAGAAGAGATGACGGAGGACAGGGGACTGGATATATTTAAACATACAGAGGATTGGCTGGACCGTTATTTTGCAGGTAAGAGGCCCTGCGCATCGGAACTGCGGCTGGCTCCCATAGGCGGAGCGTTCCGGCAGGGCGTATGGGAAATGTTATGTCAGATTCCCTATGGTCAGCTGGCTACATACGGCGGCATTGCAAGGAAGATGGCAGAGAAAATGAACAGGGAAACCATGTCTGCACAGGCAGTGGGCGGAGCAGTGGGCCATAATCCCATTTCCATCATTATACCGTGCCACAGGGTGGTTGGCACCACCGGCAGCCTGACCGGGTATGCTGGAGGCATCGATAAAAAAATATGGCTGCTGAAGCATGAAGGGGTGGATATGGAGGGCCTGTTTATGCCAAAAAAAGGGACTGCGCTTTGATTTTGACTGCTTGCCAGGGGAATTGGGGGTTGATTTGATTCTCTGGATTTAATTACAATGAGGGAATAGAAGGGCACTGAATAGATGTGACTATTCAGGAGCCCTTCTTTCATTTGCTTAAAAATTATTCTTATGGTTTTCGCCGGTTCAGACTGGCGAATAGAGGGAGTAAGATAATTTCTCTGCTCTTTCTGCTTCAGATAGAAAGTATGCATAAAATGCTTTAAATGCATGCGTCTGGTACTTATTCCTTCTGTAGATGATTGAAAATGGCCGTTCAAATTTCGCATCGCAGATATCCAGCATTATCAGTGTACCGGCATTGATATAGGAGGAGACAAGGGAATAGGGAAGTACCGATATGCCGATACCGATGCAGACCGCGTCAATAATGACCTGGGATGCAGAGCTTTCCCAATAAGGCTGAATGTTCAGTCCGTGTGACTGAAACACATTATCTACCACCATGCGGGCGCCGCTGAATTGCTCCCGCAGTAAAAAACGTTCGTCAATCAAATCAGACAGGTGCAGGTTTTTTTGATTTTTTAATGAATGGGAGGGCGCTGCGATGATGACCATGTTGTCCTGGGCAAACGGTACGCATTCTAATTCCGGAAAGGTGGTGATGCCCTCTATGGTTCCAATATCAAATTCATTGTTGATGACCAGTCTGATAACAGTAGAGGTGTGGTCTGTAATTACATTGGGCTGTATGTTTGGAAATGTCTCCTCAAATCCTTTCATAAGTGTTGTAAACAGAATACTGCCAACACTGTTCCCTATTTTTAACGTTTCACGGGCCGTCTGCTGTAGTATGACCTGCTCCATCTCTTCAAACTGATGAAGAATACTGTCCGCATAATCCCGCATGACACAGCCGGGGGCAGTCAGATATAAGCGGTGTGATATGCGGTCAAATAACTTCACACCATAATAATCTTCCATTTCACGGATGGCCAGACTGACTGCGGGCTGCGATGTATATAGTTTTTGGGCTGCCTTGGTAATGGAGTTCTCACGGCAGACAGTCAGAAAAATCTTTAAATGCTTCAATGTCATTTCACACACCACCAATTGAGATTAATAATATAAGACGGACAACATGAAATAAACAACATGTGACAAATAACATATGAAAAACAGTATGTTTAGTATAATAATTATATCTCTACACAAATGAAAAGTAAAGTGATATACTAAAAATGTAATAAATTTCAACAAAAAAGTGCACTAATTTCAACAAATATTACAAAAATCAACGGAGAAGGAAGGAGCCTATGAAAAAGAAGGATAGTTCAAAACTGATATGGTGCGCTGTATCAGTCACACTGTTCCTGCTGGTCTGGCAGGCTGTGGCAATGACTTCGGGGGGTAGTATTGTAATGGCAAGACCAGCGGCAGTATTCAGAAAACTGATTGAAAAAATAGCGGACGGCACGTTATGGCCTCACGTGGGAAGCAGCCTGTTCCGCGTCATTGTGGGATTTACCATTGGATTTACATGTTCTATCCCAGTTGCATTCCTTATGGGATGGTATGGTCCGGTCAGAAATCTGTTTGCTCCATGGGTACAGTTTATAAGAAACATTCCGCCGCTGGCCTATATACCCCTTGTGATTCTAGGAGCAGGAGTGGGGGAAAAAGCTAAAATCATTGTGATAGTCATTGCTAGTTTCCTGGTATCGGTTGTAACGATATATCAAGGTGTCTGTAATGTGGACGTGACATTGATAAAGGCGGCAAGGGTGCTTGGGGCAAGCAGTAAGGA
The DNA here is from genome assembly GCF_015556325.1 of Clostridium sp. 1001283B150225_161107_B6. Lineage (NCBI taxonomy): Bacteria > Bacillati > Bacillota > Clostridia > Eubacteriales > Clostridiaceae > Clostridium > Clostridium sp. 1001283B150225_161107_B6. The sequence continues at coordinate 568,978 of NZ_JADNMD010000002.1, forward strand.
TATTTTTCTCACCGTGGTCATACCGGCATCCACCCCGTTCATACTTGTGGCCGCAAGACTGGGCTTATCCTCATCCCTGACAACCCTGATTGCTGCTGAACTTACAGGGGCTTCCAGAGGACTTGGCATGATGATACAAAAAGCCCAATCCTATTATGACAGGGAGACTATGCTGTTGGGAATCCTGGTTATCGGTGTGATTGGCATCATATTTGAGAGGATAGTATATTTCCTGGAAAGGAGGCTGACCGGATGGCAGGAGACACAGGGACAGCAAAAGTAAAGATTGATTCGGTTGTCAAAACCTTTGATACCCGTGGAGGTGAGGTGGTTGCCCTAAATGGGGTGAACCTGGAAATTGCAGAGGATGAATTCGTCTGCGTAGTGGGTCCGTCGGGATGCGGTAAATCCACACTGCTGAATCTTATCGCAGGCTTGTCTGCACCTACTTCCGGTAAGGTATATGTAAATGGAAAAGAAGTGAAGGGCCCGGGAGCCGAGCGGGGCGTTGTCTTTCAGCAGTATGCGCTGTTTCCGTGGCTGACAGTAAAGAAAAATGTTGAATACGGTCTTAAGCTCCAGGGGATGGGCAGAAAGGAAGCTTCGGCAGAGGCATCCCGGTATATTGAGATGGTAGACTTGAAACAGTTTGAGGATTCTTATCCAAAGGAACTGTCAGGGGGAATGAAACAAAGGGTCGCCATAGCCCGGGCTTACGCGGTAAAACCCCAGGTACTTCTTATGGACGAGCCATTCGGAGCCCTGGATGCCCAGACTAAGACGCAGCTGCAGAGTGAGCTTACCCATACATGGAGTCAGGAAAAGAGAACTGTATTTTTTATTACCCATGATGTGGAGGAGGCAGTTGCACTGGCTCAGAGAATCATCATCATGAGCGCCCGTCCCGGCAGAATCCGGGAAATTGTGGACGTAAACCTGCCGTATCCCAGGGACCAAAAGATGAGAATATCAAAAGAATTCATGGAAATTAAAAACCACATATGGGATGAGGTTTATGAGGAATACATGGCAATGCGAAAATGACCCAGCTGTGAAACAGCAGCCATGAAACAATAACCGTCAAAATAGAAGGAGGTTCAAGTTTATGAAAAAAATGGCCAGATTAGTTTGTATGTCAGTACTTGTTTTGAGTATGACGGCCTGCGGAGGAAAGGGCAGCACAGAATCTGCTGCTCCCGCAGCCAGTACAGCCCAAACCACTGAATCACAGCCCGCGGAAAATACAGAAGGAAATGATACTGTTTATGAAACAGTCAGTCTCAGGGCAGCGTATATGCCGAACATGGGCGGAGCTTCGCTGTTAGTGACAGCCAAGGAATTCGGCTTTTTTGATACGTACGGTTTAGATGTTGAATTGGTTGAATTCGGAGATGGAACAGCGGAAATTGCTGCAATGGCATCCGGTGACATTGATTTTGCCATGATTGGCCACGGGGCCCATGCGCTATGCGCAGAGGGCAGCGCTGTTGTATTCTATCCGGATGCAATCGGTCTTTCCAGCGCCATTGTCGCCAATAAAACCAGGGATATTTCCGGGCTGGAGGATTTGCGGGGAAAGTCCGTTGCTTATGTGTCGGGCACATCCTCAGAGGAGCTGCTGGTGCTTGCACTGACAAAGGCTGATATGACAATGGATGATATTGAGGCAGTGAATTTTGATGTCTCCGGCATGGTCACAGCCATGGCATCCGGTCAGGTGGATGCGGCTGCCTCATCGCAGCCTTATACCAGCACTATTAAGGCGCAGCTGGGGGATGATTTTATCCAGCTGTGTGAAGACCGTGATTATCTTGATGAGAGGGTGCTGATGAACAGTGAGATATGCACATCTGAGTTTGCAAAAGAGAATCCGGAGCTGCTGGTACGGATTTCCTGCGCACTGCTGGAGGCGGCGGACTACCGCTCGGAGCACATAGAGGACATTGCAGAGGCGGTTGCAAAACAGTGCCAGGGGGACAAGGATACATTTCTCACGTTGACTGAGGAGTGTATGTGGCTGCCGGGCAAGGAGGTAAATACGCATGTTAAGGACGACTCCCTGAAAGCTTTTTATGAGAATGCCCAGACAGCATTTCTAAACAGCGGAAGACTGGCAGAACCCGTGCCAGTGGAAAATTATGTCAGATTTGATGTGATAAAATCTGCCTGCGATATTGTTTATTCAGAATCAAATTAAAAATCAGATAAGGAGAGAATAATGGCACTTGTATTAAATCAGAGAGAGCTTTATCAGCATGCTGTGAGTCATGAATACATCATTCCGGCATTTAATTGTTTTGATATAGAATCCATGCGGGCCATTGTCATGGCAGCGGAGGAGGAGGATTCACCTGTGGTTTTACAGGTCTGCATGGCCATGCATAACAAAGTGCATCCTTTGGGAAAATTTGTTTCATACATAAAGGACTATCTTGCGGATGCAGAGGCCCCGGTTCTGTTGAACCATGACCACATGCAGAAGATAGAAGACTGCATGGAGGCTGTTGACATGGGATTTCCGTCTGTCATGTTTGACGGGTCTCATCTTCTCTTTGAGGAAAATGTGGAAAAGACAAAAAAAGTGGTGGAATATGCCCATGCCAATGGAAGATGGGTGGAAGCTGAACTGGGGAGTATTCCCGGTTTTGAGGATATTATTTTCAATGCCAAGAGCATATACACCAATCCGGAACAAGCAGCAGAGTTCATTGAACGTACAGGCTGTGATTCTCTTTCCGTTGCGGTCGGTACAGCGCATGGAGGAGTTCGTGCTAACGGGCCCCTGGAAATGGACTTTACTCTTCTGAAAGAGATAAAAAGAGCGGCAGGAGCCACGCCATTGGTACTGCATGGAGCTGCTTCACTGCCAAAGGAGTATATCGATGAGGTAAATGCTTACGGAGGCACGGTTGAATATCTGAGTATGTGTCTGGAAACCACGATTGAGAAAAGCCGGCATTATGGCGTGGCTAAGGCCAATATGGATGTGGATAATTTCCTGAAGTATACATACACATTGCGAAAGTTCTTTACAGAGCATTCCGACCAGTTTAATCCCTTTGATTATAATACGCTGGCCAGCAGCGCCATGAAGGAAGCCTGCGCTCATAAAATGAGATATGTGACAAAAAGCGCGGGATTTGGAACCGGATTTATTTGCGGAATGAGAGGGGAAGATAAATGGGTTTAGTTGCCAATCAAAGAAAACTATACGCATTTGCAAGGAAGAATCATTTTATTTTGCCTGCATTTAACTTTTATGATTTGGAGTCCATGCGCGCCATATTTGAGGCGGCACAGGAAATGGATTCACCGGTGATTGCCCAGATATCATTGTCAGCGTATGGGAATCTTGCTCCTATCCATGAGTTTGTTCCTTTTGTTAAAACAGTGACCGGGCAATACAGTGTACCAATTATGCTGCACCATGATTATCTTCCGGACCTTACATCATGCAGACACGCAGTGGACTTGGGTTTCCAGTCAGTATCCTTTGATGGTTCCGGACTGCCGTACCATGAAAATCTTTACATTACACAGCAGGTAGTTGAATATGCCCATATACATGGGGCTATTGTGGAAGCGGAACTGGGAAATGTTCCCGGAGATGGCTTTGTGGCTGCCAGTGTTTATACAAATCCGTATCAGGCTGCGGAATTTGTGCGAAAAACCGGCTGCGATGCCCTGGCCGTATCGGCAGGCACCTCTCACGGTGGTCTCCGTACAGGGAAGCCTCTGGAAATAGAATACGGATTATTAGATAAAATTAAGGCAGCGGTGGGGGATATTCCGCTGGTTCTTCATGGAGCGGCCTCCAGGCCCGCTGCCTATACTGACCGCGTCAACCGGTACGGCGGAAGGGTTGAGTATCTCAGCATGGCTCCGGAGGAATCCGTGTCAGAGGTCAGGCATCATGGAGTGGCCAAGATTTATGCTGATATGGACAATTGGCTTAGCGTAACAGGGGCTCTCCGGCAATTCTTTGCGGAAAAACCAGATGTTTTTAATCCCATTCAATATATGCCGGCCGGCGGTCTCGCGATGAAGGAGGCAGTTAAGCATAAGATGGAGTATGTTGCCCGAAGTGCCGGATATGGCCGTGGTTTTTTAGACGATTGCAGGGAGGTCGCAGAATGAAGCTGGAGTTTGAATATGGGAATGGACGGATGGGCGCTGAATTACCTGAGAAGACAGATGTATTTATCCCGGGTACCACAGTAAAGGACCCGCCCTGTATACCAGAGGAGCAGATAATTGAACGGACAAGGGAATCCATCCGCAATCCAATGGGTATGAAGCCGCTATCGGAAACAGCACATAAAGGAAATACGGCAGTGTTTGTTATTCCGGACATTGTGAAGGGAGGCTGTCAGGCAATGTCCCACCGCAAGGTGGCAATACAGGTAATATTGGAGGAACTGTATGCAGCCGGTGTGGAGAAAAAGGATATACTGCTTCTGTTTTCCAATGGGCTGCATCCACGTACCACTGTGCCTGAGATGCAGAAAATCCTGGGAGAACAGCTATTTAATGAATTCTATTATACACATCAGATTACAAGTCATGATTCTGAGGACTATGAACATCTGGCAGATTTGGGCTATACAGCGCGCGGCGACCGTGTACTAATGAACAGATATGTATTTGAGTGTGACATTCCCATCCTTATCGGGCATACCCAGGGAAATCCCTATGGAGGATATTCCGGCGGTTATAAGCATTGCGCCACCGGCATTACACACTGGAGAAGTATTGCCTCTCACCATGTGCCGGATGTTATGCACCGGTCTGATTTCACGCCTGTGTCGGGCCATTCCCTGATGCGCACTAAGTTTGACGAGATAGGTATGCTGATGGAACAGGAGATGGGGCATCCGTTTTTCTGCTGTGATGCAGTGTTGGACACATGGTCCCGGCAGATTGAAATTAATTCCGGGTATGCGGCTATCATGCAGCCAAAATCGTGGATTATGGCCAATAAACGTACATATGTGCCGTTTGCAAAGGAAAAATATGATGTTATGCTCTTTGGAATGCCATTGGATTTTCATTATGGAAACGGCATGGGAAGCAATCCCATTCAGATGATGCAGGCAATCAGCGCCCAGGTAATCCGCCACAAACGTGTCATGAAGGACAACTGTGTCATTATATGTTCATCAATCTGCAACGGCTACTTCCATGATGAGCGCTGGCCTTATTTACGGGAACTATATGAGATGTTTCAGCATGATTATATGAATATACTGCCGGATATGAATCGTTACGGTGAATATTTTGCCACCAGCGAGGAGTATATACGGAAATATCGGTTCTGTAATGCATTTCATCCATTCCACGGATTTTCAATGATGTCCTGCGGACATATTGCAGAGATGAATACATCTGCTATTTATATTGTAGGTGCCCAGGAGCCCGGAATTGCCAGGGGGATGGGACTTAAGACACGGGCTACATTTGAGGAAGCTTTGGCTGACGCAATGAAAAAGTATGTGGGACCCAACCCCAGTATACTGGCACTGCCGCAGACTTTTCAATTGGGAGCAGTCCATCTGTGTATGAAGGACGATGACTTAAGTCGTGTTTGATTCATCTGGGCCGGCTGGTTTGGAGCAGTTAAAAAAAGGAGTTGGACAATGAACATCGCCATAAGAAAAATATTTGAAGAAGGTGAGGGAGTGTTCCGGATGGTACCTGCCTTTGTATCAAAAAATTTCAATTCACCTGGAAAGCGGTTAAAACTGCATCCGGATGACTATTATTATTACGGAATGAAGGCAGGGGCAATCATGGAACGATGGTTTTGTTCCATTAATAAAGCTCGCAATCATAATCCGGAGCGAGAAGACGAGGGATTAAGCTATGTACTTGGATTTGATGGGGAACAGATATTGTTTGCGGATGCAGTAAGCGAATTAAAGGAGGAATTGATTGGAAACAGTCTTCAAGATACGTATGGGACCTGGCCGGTATTTGCAAAGTTTTTTGATTATGGGAATCCCCTGTTTTTCCATTTCCATCCCGGCGCCGTTGTAGCTGAACGGGTTGGCTGTTCGGCAAAACCCGAATGCTACTATTTTCCGCCGCAGCTAAACAGTCACGCAGGCGCCCGCCCCTCTACTTATTTTGGGTTTAACCCTGACGTTACGAAGGAGGAAATACGCAGCAGAATAGAGCATTTCGGAGATTATGACACACATATAACTTCTTTATCAAAAGCTTATGACCTGGAACTCGGTACGGGCTGGTATATTCCTGCAGGCGTTCTGCATGCACCTGGGTCGCTGCTTACATACGAACCGCAATGGGGAACTGATTTGAATTGTGTATTTGAAAATGTTGTGTGCGGGGAAGTATATTCTACGGATTATCTCAGTGATATTTGCCCGCCGGAAGAGGAAAATAAAGTGGATTATATCATGAATGCGGTTGATTGGGATAAGAACTTTGACCCGGATTTTAAGGCGCATTATTTCAGACCGCCATGCCCTCTTCCTTATAAAGACAAGAATCTTACGGAAAAATGGATATGTTATGGAAATGATTATCTGGCTGCAAAGGAAGTTTCCATTGCCCCTAAATCGACTGTCACCTTAGTGGATGAAGCCGCATATGGATGCGTGGTGATACAGGGATTTGGACTGTTCGGTGCATATAATGCAGAAGCAGTGAACATGATGCGCGCAGGGGACCTGACAGCAGATGAGTTTTTTGTGAGTAAAAACAGCGCGAATAAGGGAATTAAGATTGTAAACAACAGCGTTTCGGAACCCATGGTAATCCTGCAGCACTTTGGACCGGATAATGCAGTTTATGCAACTACAATGACTCCGGCATTAGACAAAACAGTCTGAAAATACAGGTTTATAAATGCGTTGATTCATTTTAAAAATGAACCAGCGCTTTTATTATCTGCAGTTGTTTATGGAAAGAAATCGTGCTATAATCCTTTTAGTAAAACATTGCCCACATATATATCAGAATTCAGATACGCTTCTGGCGGGGCTGATGTGAAACTATAAAGAATTCGGGGGTCCGGGTGCGATGAAAAATTTTAAGGTGGGAAAAAAGCTGTTTATTTCTTATTCCTTGGTCCTGGCCATTCTTCTGGCAGGATGTATTGTGAGCATTGTGGATTTAGTAAGACTGGGGAGGCAGATTGAAACATTTTATGACGGCCCCTTTACGGTTAACAGCAGCGCCAATATTATTAATTCAAATTTCGAGAAGATGCAGAAGTCTGTATACCGTGCCATCTCAAACACCAATCCGGAAATCGTGGACGAGGCAATTGCCAGTGCCAAGGATGCTGATTCGGCTATTAAGGAACAGCTGCCGGTGATTGAGGGCCATTTTATGGGAGACACCCAGATTGTAGTCCGTCTGAAGGCAGCTCTTGCCAGGCTTGAGCCCATGCGCGAACAGGTATTGGCCCTGGCAGGGCAGAATAAAAAAGCTGAAGCAGCAGAGTATATGGAGAACAACAACATCTTCGCAATTAAAGAAGCGCAGACAGAGCTGAACCATTTGATTGAGAATGGAAATGCCAAGGGAGAAAGCCTTGTGGACGGTCTGAGGTCCAGGTATATGAATTCAATCATTACCATGGCCATACTTGGAATTGCAGGCGTGGTAATCAGTGCTGTTTTCGGTGTCTACATCGTACGGGGAATCACCGGACCGGTCAAGGAACTGGAACAGGCTGCCCGAAGTCTGGCACAGGGCAGTCTGTCCGATGTGCGGATTGGTTATATATCGGAGGATGAACTGGGAATGCTTGCCCAGGACATGCGCAGCATGGTGGCCATGTGGCAGGATGTGATTCAGGATGAGGCGTATCTTTTAACTGAAATATCCAATGGGAATTTCAATGTGCACAGCAGTAAGAGAGAATGTTATGTAGGAGAATTGAACCAGCTGCTGATGTCCATACAAAAAATTAACAGCGGTTTAAGCGATACCCTGTCTCAAATCAACCAGTCGGCAGCGGAGGTGGCATCCGGCTCTGAACAGGTATCCATGGGGGCGCAGACCCTGGCCCAGGGGACCACGCAGCAGGCAGCGTCCGCAGAAGAGCTTTCCAGTACCATTATGGAGATATCAAATCAGGTTGACAGAAACACAAAAAATGCACAGCAGGCCAGCGCTGATTCCCGTATGGTCCGGCTAAAGGCAGAGGAGAGCAGTGAATGCATGGGGGACATGCTGGAGGCAATGGCAGAAATCAATAAAGAGGCCAATGAAATCTCCAAAATCATCAGAACCATAGAAGATATTGCATTTCAGACCAATATTCTTGCGCTGAATGCGGCAGTGGAGGCAGCACGGGCAGGTGAGCAGGGAAAGGGCTTTTCCGTTGTGGCCGGTGAGGTGCGCAGCCTGGCCAATAAATCTTCTGCTGCATCCAAGAGTACGGCTGCCTTGATAGAAAACTCCCTGCGGACAGTGGAAAATGGAAAGGATATAGCCAATAAGACCGCGGTATCCCTGTCAGAGGTCGTCAATGGGGTGGGACGTGTTACGGAATCCTTAAATAATATTGCGGAGGACTCGGCGGGGCAGTCTGAAGCCATCCGTCAGATTACAGAGAGCATTGAGGTGATTTCGGATGTGGTCCAGACGAATTCCGCAACTGCAGAGGAAAGCGCGGCTGCCAGCGAAGAGTTATCTTCCCAGGCACAGATTTTGAGATATCTGGTTGAACGTTTTAAACTTAAGGATGTATAATTAGAAAATTCAGTTTGGCACACAAATGGGCCGGCAGTTTCCTGCCGGCCCAATTCGTATGAGAAAAGTTGTATGAAAAGCATTATGCTTTATAAATTAAATATAGCACTAATGTATGAATAAGATATGAACAGGGTTGACTTTTATTATGTATTTTACCGTATATTTTACTTATGTTTTTTTAGATGCCGCATAGTCCGGGATAAAAACGGAATATATAAAATAATATATGAATCCATAAAAAAATATTGACAGCATATCCATTATATAGTATATAAAATGATATAAAAATGAAATGAGAACAACAGGGAGACCGAACCCGCAAGGCAGGCAGCTGTACTGATACCATAAGATATAAGCCTGCAAGGCGGAAATAGAGACTGACCCGGCAGAAGGAGGGCGTATGGACTACATCTGTTCAAAATGCGGAAAAAAGGAAACGGTAAATACCAGAAAACCGGCCTGCGGATGCGGAGGGCTGTGGAAACTGGACTATAAGGCGCCGGTGTTCAGGCAGGAGCTGATAGACCGGGACACCTGGGGAATATTCCGATACCGTGCATTCATGCCGCTGTCAGATGAGAGCTGGAAGGAGATTACCCTTGGAGAAGGCATGACTCCGGTTATCCGGTTCTCTGAGGATGTTCTGCTTAAGATGGATTATTTCATGCCCACCCTATCCTTTAAGGACAGGGGAGCCGCGGTCCTGGCGGCCCACTGTAAATCCATAGGTGTGGATTTTGTGGTACAGGACAGCAGCGGCAATGCGGGAAACAGTGTGGCGGCCTACTGTGCAAAGGCAGGCATCGGATGCGAGATATTTGTGCCTGAAGGCACATCGCCCAAGAAGATTGACATGATAAAATCCCATGGTGCAATGGTCCATATTGTTCCGGGTACAAGGGACCACTGCGCGGATGTGTGCCGGGCCAAAGTGAGGGAAGAGGGGAAATATTATGCCAATCATGTGTACAACCCATTTTTCTATGAAGGCACAAAAACTTATATTTATGAGGTTTACGAGCAGCTTCACCGGATACCGGAGCATCTCTTTGTCCCTCTGGGAAACGGCACCTTATTCATTGGGGTGGTCAAGGCGCTGGAGGAGTTCCTGGAAGGGGGAATCATTGACAGAATGCCCCGGATTGTGGCTGTGCAGAGTGAGAACTGCGCGCCGTTTATAAAGTCGGTTGAGACCAGAAGCAAGGAAGTGCAGCAGGTGGATGTGAAGCCCACGCTGGCAGAGGGAATTGCCATCGGCGTCCCCATGAGGGGTGAGGAAATCCTGGAATCCATTTACAAATATGATATCCCGGTGGTTGCCGCGCCAGAGAACCGGATTCTGGAAGCAAGGTCAGTTCTGGCGGCCAGGGGCATTTACTGTGAACATACAACAGCCGCTTCCTATGCAGCGTATTGCAGATACTGTGAGTTATACGGGCCGGCAAAGGACTCGCTTATATCCATGTGCGGGGCAGGGCTTAAATCCGACCATTGATGAATCCGGTTTGGACAAGTGCATACAACGGCGGAAGGAGGAGCGATGAATTCTATATTGAAAACATATTTTCCTGTTGCTGATATGATAGCAGGAACCTTTGGAAACAGCTGCGAGGTAGTGGTCCATGATTTGTCCAAGCCTGAAAGCTCGGTTGTCCACGTTGCCAATGGCAGCGTGACCGGAAGGCAGGTGGGCCAATCGTTTGACCATCTGGTGCGGCAGGTGCTTCTGAATAAAAATTTTAAGGATGACAAGGTAACCAACTATCTGTTTGAATCCTCTGACGGCAAGAAGGTAAAGTCATCCTCAGCCCTGATACGGGATGAGGCCGGGGAGGTAATCGGCATGCTGTGCATTAACTGCGACCTTACGGCCTGTCAGGTGATGCAGGCCCAGCTCCAATCCTTTTTATGCACAGGACAGGCAGAACCTGAGGCTGAGAAGGATGTGGACCAGGACGTGATGGCTGTGATTGATGAGCTGATACTAAAAATCATCGGGACAGCCGATGTGAAGAACATGACCCGGAAAAAGAGCGTGGAGATTGTCCGGTTTATGGATGAAAAGGGAATCTTCCTTGTCAAGGGGGCTATTGATAAGGTGGCTGCCCTTATGGGAGTGTCCAGGGTGACCATATACAGTTATCTGGATGAGGCAAAGGGAAGACGCTGATTGTGCAGGCAGGGGAATTGTACATTTTGCACAAAAATATGGCTTGTTTTTTTACACAATAATGTTCGAAAAGGACTTGTTAATCAGACATAGCTGTAATATAATCTAAATATGCAAGTGATATATCACAGACAAGGATGGAATTTATGGGATTAGGAAAGACGGATATAGCATATGAGTATTTAAAGAACAAAATCGTTACATGGGAAATTCCGCCCATGTCTGATATATCTGAGGAACAGCTGCAAAAGGAGCTGGATATAAGCAGAACCCCAATCAGGGAAGCCATCCTGAGGCTTGAAAAGGATGGGTTTGTGTATCTCTATCCCCGTAAAGGAACCATTGTGGCGGAAGTCAGCCGTGATTTGGTGGAGGAAATTTACCAGGTGCGGCTGCTGCTGGAGCCATTCATTGCCGAGGAGGCAAGCCACAGTGTCAGCAGGTCATGGTTAAAGGATTTGCGGGAGCGTCTGGCGAACCCGCCGGAGAGCCTGACGGACAGGGAGTTAAGGGTGTATTACATCAATCTGGACCTGGAACTTCATTCCACCCTTCTGGCAAACTGCAGGAACCGTTTTATCCAGAATGAGATGAGGAACGTATACAATCATAACCAGAGAATCCGCTGGAAAGCCTCCAATCCCAGGTCAGGTTATGATAATTCCGTTCAGGAGCATATTGAAATCATTGATGCGCTGCTGAGCGGGGACTCGGATGCGATTCGGGAGGCAACCACACGCCATATTACTGAATCCAAGAAAATTACTTACGGAGCCATGTGAGGCCGGCATGGCTCCGTAGTAAAAAAAACATCTGATATATCAGATGCATATAAAAAATATATAACAAGAAAAGGAGCAGATTATGAAGAACACAATAAAGGATGTAAGGTTTTTTAGGGCAGTTTCCAAGATAAGCAAACCCATTGCAGACTCCACCCATACTATCAGCAAAATCGCCTTCTATGTAGTGGAAGTTACCACGGAGTCAGGGGTAAAGGGTCAGGGGTACCTGCTGTCCTTCCACTATTCACCCAATGCAATTGAGGGCGCCCTGAAGGATATGTGTGAATTTGTCAGGTCCAATTGCTATCAGGTCTATGAGACGGTTAAGGTAAAGAAGGATTGGGACAGGGAGGCGGAATATTTCGGCAATACGGGACTGAATACATGCGCCGTAGCGGCCCTCAACATTGCCATGTGGGATGCCTGGGGACATACCTGCGCCATGCCGGTATGGAAAATGCTGGGTGTGAACCAGACCAGGATTCCGGTGTACGGAAGCGGCGGATGGATTTCCTATACGGATGAGGAATTGCTGGAGGAGGTACTGGACTATAAGGCCAGGGGATTTACTGCGGTTAAGATAAAGGTGGGACATCCGGAGGGCATTGAACGCGACATGCACCGTTTGTCTATCTGCCGGGAGCGCCTGGGAAACAGTGTGAAAATCATGATGGATGCCAACCAGGGCATGGATGTGGTAGATGCGCTGAAGCTTTCCGAACAGGCCAAGGTCATTGGACTTCAGTGGTTTGAGGAGCCGGTACCCCATACTGATTTTGCCGGTTATGAGCTGCTGAGGAATAAATGCGGCATTGCCCTGGCCATGGGAGAGCGTGAATATGACTGCGAGGCCCTTAAAAATCTGATTTCCAGAAATGCGCTGGACCTTTGGCAGCCGGATATTGTCCGTCTGGGAGGTGTGGAGAGCTGGAGGGATTCCGCAGCATTGGCAGAGGCGTACCATCTCCCTGTACTGCCCCATTATTATAAGGATTATGACGTTCCCCTTCTCTGTACCATCAAGACGCCATACGGGGCTGAATCCTTTGACTGGATTGACGGTATCATTGACAATACCATGAAGATTGAGAACGGCTTTGCGTACCCGAGGGAGGGCGCCGGATGGGGCTTTGCATTTAAGGAAGAGGCCCTGGAGGAGGTAAAATAAATGAAGGCGATTTATGTGTCGGAACCTGGTAAAATGGAGATAGTTGACAAAGAAATGCCGCAGATTACAGGCACCACACAGGTTCTGGTGAGAATCACGGCAGCCGGAATCTGCGGGAGCGACATACATATCCTGCACGGCACCCATGCATATGCCACCTATCCCCGTGTCATCGGGCATGAGGGATGCGGCGTCGTGGAGGCGGCGGGAGCGGATGTGACTGATTTGAAGGCAGGGGACCCGGTTGTCATTGAACCCATCCATGGGTGTGATACCTGTTATGCCTGCCGTCACGGACACTATAACTGCTGCCCGGATATTGTGGTGGCAGGTGTCCATGTGGACGGGGTCATGGAAGAATATATGGTGGTGGAGCGGAAACAGCTGCATCCCTATGACCCTGTACTGACACCTGTACAGGCAGCCACAGCCGAACCATACACCATTGGGGCTCAAGCCAATGCCCAGGCGGGAACCATGGCCGGCGACCTGGTCCTTATCCATGGGGCTGGTCCCATTGGCATGATTATCTGCGATATTGCGGAAAGCCTTGGCGCCACTGTCATTGTCAGCGAGGTGAACCAGTCCAGGCTGGACCTGGCCGGTAAGTTCGGGGCAGCCTATACCATTAATCCGGGCAGGCAGGATTTAAGGAAGTCCATTATGGATATCACGAAAGGGGAAGGTGTGAATGTGGTGTTTGAGACCAGCGGTATCCCGGCTCTTACCAGCCTTTCCGTGGAGCTTCTGAGTCCCCACGGCCGCCTGGTGCCCCTTACATTTGCCCCGGAACCCATCCCCATCAATTTCCGTCTGGTCAATAAGAACGAGCTGGTCATTGCCGGCACACGGAACCAGAACAGCAAATTTAAAGAGGTGGTGGACAGCCTTCCCGGGCGCAGGAACAGAATCAATCAGTTAGTGACCCATGTATTCACGGCGGATGAGGTACAGAAGGCATTTGAGACAGCCATGGATAAGAACAGCGGGGCATGCAAAGTAGTAATTACATTTTAGGAGGGAAATATAAATGACATCACGGGAATATGTTGCAGGTCTGTTTGACCTGACAGGGCATGTGGGTATTATCACAGGAGCCAGCAGGGGGCTGGGCCTGGGACAGGCAAAGGTGCTGACAGATGCAGGGGCAACGGTTTACAATTTAGACCTTGCGCCCCATTCAGACGAGGAGGCCATCCGGAAAGGGCATATGACGGATATTGTCTGCGACGTGACAGAGTATGAACAGGTACAGAAAGCAGTGGAAGAAATCGCGGCAAAGGAAGGACATCTGGATTTCCTGATTAACAATGCAGGCATAACCTTCAAATGCAGGGCAGAAGAATTTCCGGAGGAACGCCTGGACAAAATCATGGAAATCAACCTGAAGACGCCTCTTATGATAGCGAAAATCTGTTATCCGTACCTGAAGGAATCAGAATACATCGGGCGGATTGTTTCAATTTCATCCATGGCAGCCTACATGGGCTTTACAGGCGTGCTGCCCTATGATATGACAAAGGCGGGGATTCTGGGACTGACCAGGGGACTGGCTGAGGAATGGAAGAATGACAACATCCTGGTGAACAGTGTTGCTCCCGGCTGGTTCCTGACCAAGCTGAACGAGGATATGTTTGAACAGAACCCGGACCGAAAGGCAGCTGCCTTAAGCAAGCCCATGCTGCCAAGGTTCGGCAGGCCGGTGGAAATCGGATACATGATGCTGTTTCTTTTATCCGGCGCATCTACGTATCTGACAGGACATGATTTTACGGTTGACGGAGGAGCTACTTCTCACGGATTCTAAAAGGGAGAGGAAATTTTATGAGGGCAAAAATTTGTTTATTGACAGCTGTATTAGGGGCCGTGCTGCTGTCAGCCGGCTGCGGGGGGAAAAGCGACAGCACAGGCGGGGTAATCCGCATAAGCATAGGGCAGAGCAATAATCCGGGTGAACCGTTTGCAGAGGCCGCTGATTATTGGGCTGAGATTCTGGAAGAGGAGAGCGGGGGAACCATGGTCATGACGCATTATCCCTCCGACCAGCTGGGGTCTAAGACCGACCTGTTCGACCAGATGATTGCAGGGGATGCTGTGATTGCCCCGGGAAGCGCGCCTTTTTTCTCGGATTTGGGGATAGCGGACTTTGGCATTGTCCAGGCCCCCTATCTGTGCGCGTCCTGGGATGAGATGGAACATCTGATGGACAGCAGCTGGTATCTGAATCTGGAAAAGCAGCTGGAGGAAAAGGGGTATAAGGTTATAGCCAGGAACTGGAAGTACGGGACAAGGCATACCTTGACAAAACATCCGGTACAGCATCCGGGGGACTTAAAGGGCATGAAGATACGCGTACCCGACAGTGTGCCTTATGTTAAAACATTTGAGGCAATCGGGGCCAATCCAACGCCTTTATCCATGAACGAGGTCTATCCGGCCCTGCAGCAGGGAACCATTGACGGACTAGAGAACCCACTGCCCACTATTGTCAACGGAGGGTGGCAGGAAGTGGCCAAGTATGTCTTACTGGACGGCCATATCCTGGATATGACATCTATGGTGTGCGGTCTTGATTTCTGGAACAGCCTGACGCCGGAGCAGCAGGATATCCTTCAAAGGACGGCTGAGAAGGCAGGGGAGTATCAGAACCAGCTGATGGTGAAGGCGGAAGAGGACGCGCGTCTGAGACTGGAACAAGCAGGCGTGCAGTTTTCAGAGGCGGATGTGGATGAATTCAGGAAGGCGGCAGAGGTATATTATACCTATGACGAGTTTAAGAACTGGACCCCCGGGCTTTATGACACGGTAAAGGCGATTCTGGCAGAGGAGGAGGAAGATGACAGTGTGGAATAAAATTAAGAACATTGATTTTGTGGTTTCCGGCGTCTGCCTGGCAGGACTTGTGCTTCTGACTGTCATGGGCGTTGTCATGCGCTACGTTGCCCACAATCCATTTACCTGGCTGGAGGAAGTACAGAAAGCCCTCATAACCTGGATTGCCTTTTATGCGGGCAGCGCCGCGTTCAGGACGTCGGGCCATGTTGCCATAGAGATATTAGTGGATGCAATGCCGGAACCGGCGCAGAAAGCCGTTGGATACCTGATTCATGCAGTGGTTGTGGGAACCCTTCTGTTTCTGGCTTACAATGGGCTGTCTCTGGCCATGCTCCATGCAGGTGTGGAAAAGACCACTAACATACTGAAGATTCCCTATTGGTTCATTGATTCGGCAGTACCCATCGGCTGTCTGCTAATGTGTGTGAATTATGTGGTGACAGCTGTCTTTGGCACGGAGGATGAGGAGGTGATTTCCTATGAGTAGCCAGCTTATTGTGATTGCTTTGGTCATTACATTGGCCTGTCTGTTTTTAAAAGTACCTGTATTTATATCCATTATTGCAGGCGCCGGCGTGTACTTTTTTGCGGAACCGGCAGTATCCACTCATCTGATTGTCCAGAGAACCCTGTCGGGTATGCAGAGCGTGCCGCTTTTAGCCGTACCGTTCTTTGTTTACTCTGGAGTACTGATGAACTACGCAGGCGTGACCCAGCGCATCATGGATTTTTGTAATGTGCTTACCGCTGACATGTGGGGAGGACTGGCCCAGGTCAATATCCTTTTGTCCACTCTGATGGGCGGTCTGTCCGGGTCCAGCCTTGCAGATGCAGCCATGGAAGCCAAGATGCTGGTGCCGGAAATGCGCCAGAAGGGAATGAGCAATGAGTTCTCATCTGTGGTCACCGCCTTCTCATCATCCATCACTCCCTTGATTCCGCCAGGCATCGGTATGATTTTATACGGTTCCATAGGAAACGTATCAATCGGACAGCTGTTTATGTCCGGTCTGGTGGTGGGGATTGTCCTGTGCGCTGCCATGATGCTGTTGACAGCGGTTATTGCAAAGAAGCGGGGCTATAAGCCGGAGGCATCCTATAAAAAGGGCGGAAGGAGCCAGGCATTGGGGGCCAGTCTTAAGAGAGCAGTCCTGCCCCTCTGTCTTCCTGTCATCATCATCGGAGGTATCAGGCTGGGAATATTCACGCCCACAGAGGCAGGGGCTGTTGCGGTTGTTTACTCCATTATCCTGGGCTTTATCTATGGGAAACTGAACAGGCGCAACATGGTGGTGGCCCTGAAGGAGACACTGGTGACAACCGGTTCCGTTATGCTGATTGTAGGAGCGGCCTCTGCCCTGGCATGGATTCTCACAAAAGAACAGATTCCCCAGGCACTGACAAGCGCCATGGTTAACACCATTGGGAACAAGTATATTTTCCTGATTGCCGTAAATGTGTTCCTTCTGATTGTGGGAATGTTCATTGAGGGAAATGCAGCTACCATCGTATTGGTGCCCCTGCTGATTCCCATTGCAAGGGCATATGGAATCAATGATATCCAGTTTGCATTTGTATTTATTTTCAACATGGCCATAGGCGCTATCTCACCGCCCATGGGAACCATTATGTTTGTGACCTGCGGCGTTACGAAATGCAAGATTAAGGATTTCCTGAAGGAGTCCATACCTTATTTTGCATTGATGCTGGCAGTTCTGTTGCTGATTACTTATGTTCCGGCCACCACAACGGCCATTATAGATTTATTTTATTAGGAGGATACCTGAATGAAATTCAGCGGTACGGTTACATTACAATACGACACACCTTTTTCACCCTTTAAAGTCACGGAATATGAGTCAGCTTTGGACTGGCTGAAGGAAAGCGGTTTTGACGGCGCAGAGGTCTGTATATCCAATTACAACGGGATTGATGTGCATAAAGTAAAGTCTGATTTAGATAAAAGGGGACTGGGGTGTTCCACCATATCCACGGGACAGGCAAGAGGCCTTGAGAATATTTCGCTTCTTCATCAGGGAGAGGCCCTGAGGACTGCCCAGGAAAGAATGAAACAGCATGTGGATGCGGCCTCTGTACTGGGCTGCAAAGTCACCCTGGGACTTCTCAGGGGACTTGGCACAAGGGGAAATGAACAGGAGGAAAAGGAAATTCTGGCAAGGAATCTCCAGCCGGTTCTCCAATACGCAGAGGACAAGAAGGTCACCATTATGCTGGAGGCAATCAACCGGTATGAGACAGCGCTCTTTAACAGTGCACAGGAGACAGTGGATTTCATAGGAAAACAGTTGGGAAATCCGGACTGCATGGGGATACTTTGGGATATTTTCCATGCAAATATAGAGGATGCCCGGTTTGAAGAGGCAGTGGACTGCATGGGAAAACGGCTGAGACATGTACATATGGCGGACTCCAACCGGATGTTCCCGGGATACGGGCATACGGATTTTGAGAAGATTGTAAAGAAATTAAAAAAAGCCGGATTTTCCGATTACATGTCCTATGAATGCCTTAACCTTCCTTCCGTGGAGCTGGTAAGGCAGGAATCCGGAGCGTTTGTGAGGAAACTTCGTGGTATGGCATGATGTCAGGAAGGAGATTGAGGCCGAAACAAGCGCAGCAAACAATACATCCAGAAAATAACAGCTGTCCGGTCATTGTCTGAGATTGTGCAGAATCCAAATCCAGTATATAATAAGTATGTTTTAATATGAATATTGGAGGAAGAAGAATATGACATTTACTTACCCGGCGGTATTTACGCCCCATAAAAACGATAAAGGCTACCATGTAACATTTCCGGATCTGCAGTGCTGCGAGGCAGACGGACCGGATCTGGAGGACGCTGTGGAACATGCCAGGGAGGCAGCATATAACTGGCTCTATCTGGAGATTGAAGAAAAAACCTTTGAGTTTCCGCCCCAGACGCATATGGAGGATATCAAGCTGGAGGAAGGGGATTTCCTGAAACAAATCATGGTCACAGTAAAGCTGCTGCCGGATAATGATTGATTTTATTGCTTTTTTTTACATTAAGTGGTAGGATAAAGCATATCGAGTTAAGAACAGCTGGTGCCGCTGTCTGTCCATGGCAGACTGCGGGTAATAGGGAAACAGGTGAAAATCCTGTACGGTCTCGTCACTGTAAGTAAGGAGCGCATGGTCAATGTCAAGGACAGTCACTGATTCGGTTTCGGATTGGGAAGGCGGTCATGCGTGTTGATATACAAGTCAGGAAACCTGCCAGTTGTTGGTACAGGAATATAATTCCAAATCACGAGTAATTGGTTGTACCGATTTACGGTGTTTCGGCCGCGGATTTCTGACTCAGACGGTAACGGATTTTTACGCAGGGGAAACTATGCCCGGATGGAAGCGGATTGCTTCGGGGTATGGAAACGCTGCGTATTACATATCTGCAGAAAATCACATATCTGCGGACATCTTCCTGAATACGCCTATGGGCGTGCAGGCTGCCGTTTGGGATTCATCCGATACAGGCGGCATATTCCTCTACCTTGCTTTAACCGATGAGGTTATATAAAACAAGGAGGAAAGAGAAGATGAAAATGAAAAAACTGGCAGTATTATTTGCGGCAGCCGCCCTGACAACGGTGACCGTGGCCGGCTGTTCCGGCGGACAGAAGGAAACAGCCGCAGAGACAGCCAAGGAGAATGAGGCAGCGGCGGCTGCTGAGACAACAACAGCGGCAGAAACGGAAGCAGCGCAGACAACAGAAGAGGCCGCAGAAGCAGCTGCCGAGGCAGACGAGGAGAATTACGATACCGGAGATGCATCTAAGGATAATACCAGGAATCAGGATGAAATCGGTGAAAATGAACTTCTGGTAGTCAGCTTTGGTACCAGCTACAATGACAGCAGACGTCTGACCATTGGTGCCATTGAGGACGCTATTGAGAAGGTATTTCCTGACTTTGCCGTAAGAAGAGGATTTACCAGCCAGATTATTATTGACCACGTAAAATCCCGGGATGACGTTGCTATTGACAATGTAGGCGAGGCCCTTGACCGGGCGGAAAAGAATGGCGTCAGGAATCTTGTCATTCAGCCCACCCATCTGATGAATGGGCTTGAGTATACGGATTTGGTCAATGAAGTGGCGGAGTATTCGGATGCATTTGAGAAAGTGGCAATCGGAAAGCCTCTCCTTACCACAGATGACGATTTTAAGGCAGTTATGAAGGCCATCACAGAGGCAACAGCCCAGTATGATGACGGCGAGACAGCTATCTGCTTCATGGGACATGGCACTGAGGCGGATTCCAACCAGGTATACGCAAAAATGCAGGATATGCTCACAGAGGCAGGATATAAGAATTACTATGTGGGTACCGTGGAGGCAACGCCAAGCCTGGATGATGTCCTGTCAGCCGTGAAGGAAGGCAGCTATAAGAAGGTGGTCCTGGAACCTCTGATGATTGTAGCAGGCGACCATGCCAACAATGACATGGCAGGAGACGAGGAAGGCTCCTGGAAGACTGCCTTTGAGGATGCAGGCTATGAAGTGACATGTCTGGTCAGCGGACTGGGCGAGCTGGAGGCAATCCAGCAGCTCTTTGTGGAACATGCTCAGGCAGCAGTTGACAGTCTGGCAAAATAAATCAGAAAGATAAGTGGGCGGTCGGGGTAATTTGCTGACTGCCCTTTTAAAAGTGGGGAGATTGGAAATGAAATTCAGGAAAATGAAATTGGCTGCCCTGCTGCTTGTCGTGGGGCTGTCAGCTGGAACTCTTTCAGGCTGCGGAAAGGAGGCGCCGGCTGCTGCAGACATTGCCGCGGAGACCTCTGCGGAGGAAACGTCCGGAGCAGAGCGCGCCCAGGCAGGAGACACCGCAAGCCAGGAGACAGGCAGCCGGATGGATGCAGCGGAAGACGGAATGGTACCAGTCCTGGCAGATGCAATAAAAGATGGGGTCTATGAGATTAAGGTGGACTCCAGCTCCAGCATGTTCCGGATTACGGAGTGTGAACTTACGGTGCAGGATGGAGCCATGAGCGCGGTTATGACCATGAGCGGAACCGGGTATCTGAAACTGTATATGGGAACAGGCGCTGATGCAGAGCGGGCTTCGGATACGGATTTTATTCCATTTGCGGAAAATGCGGATGGGAAACACACCTTCAAGGTGCCGGTGGAAGCACTGGACAAGGGAATTGACTGCAGCGCGTTCAGCAAGAAAAAGGAAAAGTGGTATGACCGTGTGCTGGTATTCCGTGCCGGCTCCCTTCCGGCGGAGGCGTTTGCAGACGGTAAGGTGGCTGCCGCCGGGAGCCTTGAGCTGGAGGATGGTTCCTATACAGTGGCAGTCAGGCTGGAGGGCGGTTCAGGCCGGGCATCTGTGGAGACACCGGCAGCACTCCGGATTGAGGACGGCAAGGCTTTTGCAACCATTATCTGGAGCAGTTCCAACTATGATTATATGAAGGTAGGGGGCGAGAAGTTTGACCTGGTGAACACGGAAGGGAATTCTTCCTTTGAGATTCCGGTCAGTGCCTTTGACTGGAAGATGCCGGTCATAGCAGATACAATCGCCATGAGCGAGCCTCATGAGGTGGAATATACCCTGGTGTTTGATTCGACGACAATAAAAAGGGCTGAATGATGAGACGAAAAAAGATAGTGACGGCGGTTGCCGCTGCAGGAATTCTGATGGCGGTGATATGCGCAGGCTGTTCGCCGGCCGGGCGGGCTGACACAGGGCGGACGGCTGCAAGACAGACGGCCGCGGATGAGGACCCTGAGGCTGCCCCGGAAAGCTGGAGCAGCAAAAAGATAACCGGGAGTATGGAACTTCTCTATGCGAACCAGTTTTCAGTGGACTACTACGATGGCGGCTACTCAATGATAACCATAAAGGACAGCGGCCGCTATCTGGTGGTTCCGGAAGGAAAAACAGAGCCCTCCGGTATTCCGGACGATGTGGCTGTCTTAAAACAGCCGCTGAAGAATATTTATCTGGCGGCAACATCAGCAATGGACCTGTTCTGCAGCCTGGATGGAACGGACCGGATTACACTGTCCGGGACAGACGCTTCCGGTTGGTACATAGAGGAGGCCAGGTCAGCCCTGGAAGATGGCAGAATGCTTTATGCGGGCAAATACAATGCACCGGATTATGAGCGGATATTGTCCATGTCCTGCGACCTGGCCATAGAATCCACCATGATTTATCATTCCCCGGAAGTAAAGGAACAGCTGGAACAGCTGGGGATACCGGTTCTGGTGGAGCGTTCCAGTTACGAGAGCCATCCCCTTGGCAGGATGGAGTGGCTGAAATTATATGCCGTGCTGTTGGGCCGGGAGGAACAGGCAGAGCGCTGCTTTGACCACCAGGTAAGACAGCTGTTACCTGTGATAAACCAGGAGAATACCGGGAAGACAGCAGCATTTTTTTATATCAGCAGCAACGGTTATGTCAATGTGAGAAAGTCAGGGGATTATGTGGCTGAAATGATTGCCCTGGCCGGAGGAACCTATGTACCCCAGGGACTTGCAGAAAATGAAAATGCATTGTCCACCATGAACATGCAGATGGAAAGCTTTTATGCCGCTGCCAGGGATGCAGATTACATTATTTACAACAGCACCATAGACGGGGAACTGGACAGCCTGGACCAGCTTTTGGATAAAAGCAGCCTTCTGGCTGATTTTAAGGCTGTGAAGGAGGGAAATGTGTGGTGCACGGAAAAAAGCCTGTTCCAGGAAACCATGGGGCTGGGGGATATGATTCTGGATATCCACCGGATACTGACAGAGAAGGAGCCGGAAGGACTAAGGTATATGCACCGGCTGCGCTAGAGCCTGTCTGAAAACCCATTCCCGCCCGGCAAAGATACATGGCAGTCCCATGGGCTGCCGGAAAAAGGAGTTATGCCAATGCCAAAAGGTACCTACACAAAATACAGTATTTCATTTGCCCTTCTGGCAGCCATGATGTGCTTATTATTTATCTGGAACATTAATTCCGGCAGTGTGCATCTGTCCGTGGAGGAAATCGGTGAGATCCTGCTCAGGAGAACCGGAGAGGACACCTCATACCACATTGTGTGGGATATACGCCTTCCGCGGATTCTTTCAGCTGTGATACTGGGCGGAGCCTTATCCGTATCCGGTTTCCTGCTCCAGACGTTTTTTGCAAATCCCATCGCAGGGCCATTTGTGCTGGGAATTTCATCCGGCGCAAAACTGGTGGTCTCCCTTGTGATGATTGTCCTGCTGGGGAGGGGAATCTCCATCGGCTCAGCCGGGATGATTCTGGCTGCTTTTGCAGGCTCCATGATTTCCATGGGATTTGTTCTGATGATTTCCGGTAAGGTAAAGAAGATGTCCATGCTGGTTATCTGCGGTGTAATGATTAGCTATATCTGTTCCGCCATAACGGATTTTGTGGTGACATTTGCGGATGACGCCAACATTGTCAATCTCCACAACTGGTCCATGGGCAGCTTTTCAGGTACCTCATGGGAGAATGTAAGGGTCATGACAGCAGTGATATTCCTGGCGCTGCTCCTTGTCTTTCTCATGGCAAAGCCCATTGGCGCTTACCAGATGGGAGAGGTATATGCCCAGAACATGGGGGTAAACATCCTGGGGTTCAGGGTGGCCCTGATTCTGCTTTCCAGCATTCTTTCGGCCTGTGTGACCGCATTTGCCGGTCCAATATCCTTTGTGGGCATTGCGGTCCCGCACCTGGTGAAGAGCCTGTTTAAGACGGCAAAGCCCATACTCATGATTCCGGGCTGCTTCCTGGGCGGCGCTGTGTTCTGCCTGTTCTGTGATTTGGCGGCCAGAACGGTTTTTGCGCCCACGGAACTCAGCATCAGCTCCGTGACAGCTGTTTTCGGCGCGCCCATTGTCATCTATATGATGGTGCATAACCGTAAGAACATGCAGTGATTGGGAAGGATGGGGGCAGCAGGAAAATAGAACAGAGGGAGAGACAGAGAGGCGGATATCATGGCAGAAGATTACATTTTGACTGAAAATATGACCGTGGGGTACGGCGGTACACCTCTTATTAGGCAAATCGGGATTCATGTGAGACCGGGCCAGATTGTGACTCTGATTGGTCCAAACGGGGCTGGCAAATCCACCATCCTCCGAAGCGTAATCCGGCAGCTGGGACTGTTGGAAGGGTCCGTATATCTGGATGGCACGCCTATGGAGCAGATGGGGGAGAGGGAAATTGCAAAGCGTATGTCCATTCTGATGACAGAACGGATTCATCCTGAACTTATGACATGTGAGGATGTGGTCAGCACCGGCCGTTACCCGTATACCGGAAGAATGGGCATACTGACCGCAGAAGACAGAAAGAAGGTCAGGGAGGCCATGGAGCTGGTCCATGCATGGGACCTGGCCCGGCGGGATTTTTCAGAGATAAGCGACGGGCAGAAGCAGCGCATCCTTCTGGCGCGGGCTGTGTGCCAGGAACCCAGGGCCATTGTGCTGGACGAACCCACCTCATTCCTGGATATCCGGCATAAGCTGGAGCTTCTGACGATACTTAAGGACCTGGTTCATGAGAAGAAGGTGGCAGTGCTTATGTCCCTGCATGAGTTGGATTTAGCGCAGAAATTATCGGATTATATTGTCTGTGTGAACGGGGAATACATTGAACGGTGCGGCACACCGGAAGAAATCTTTACATCCTCCTATATTACCAGTCTGTACGGAATTACGAAAGGAAGCTATCATGCCGAGCTGGGCTGCCTGGAAATGGAACCGGTCAGGGGAACGCCCCAGGTGTTCGTCATAGGCGGAAACGGAAGCGGAATCCCGGTGTACAGGAAGCTGCAGCGCATGGGAATTCCCTTTGCTGCAGGCATCCTCCACGAAAATGACATAGATTACCCCATTGCCGTGGCATTGGCCGCAAAGGTGATATCGGAAGCTCCCTTTGAGCTGATTCAGGAGGAGACGTATGAGCGGGCGGCTGCGGTTATGGCATCCTGCGGCCAGGTCATCTGCTGTCTGAAGGATTTCGGGACTGTAAATGAGAAGAACCGGAAGCTGGCTGAGCTGGGCAGGGATAAGCTGGTTAAGATGGGGGATGTGCTAATCCACTTTTAACTGCAGCTCCGTCACCTGCTCCTCCACATGCTTAGTGGTATGGACATCAATCCACAGCAGTTCCAGCAGCGGTCCCCGGATGTTCAAGGAATGTTCCCTGGCATAGGCAAGGAGCTGGGGCACATAGGTGCGGGTCTGTCGGAAGTTGCCGCTGTAACAGACCGACAGATAGGAGCCTTCCCCGATGCAGTGCTCCCCGTCCGGATGAAGGATGAACACTGCGTCATACTGCTGGCATCGTCCGTCCATGGCATCGGACAGGCTGATAAAGGAGCCCATCTGGTTGTTGCCTATAATGTACTGACGGTCCGGTCCAAAGGAGACCAGCTGTTTGATGAGAATATCCATTTCTTCGTCCGTCTCGTAGCTCTGCATAATCCGGTGGCAGGGCCGGGACGGCATTTCTTTTAATGTGATGGTACCAAGGGGAAGCATCCTTGCCCGGGAAATGGTTTCCCTGCGGGTGATGATGTTGTCCCTGAGGGATATAAGCCGTTCAATGTGGCGGTCAATCACATCCATTTCCTTCTGGAACAATTCCAGGGAGGAATCAATGCTCCGGTTTTCGATATAAGCCTTTATCTGTTCCATGGAAAACCCCAGTTCCCTCAAATCGCGTATTACATTCAGGCACCACAGGTCCTCGGTTCGGTAAATGCGGTAGCCGTTAAAGGCCCGGCGGGGGACCAGTATGCCCAGCTCCTCATAATAGCGCAGAATATCCGTACTTATGTTGTAAAGGGCTGCAATCTCCCCGATTTTATAAAATGTTGACATGAATTTTCTCCCAAATATGGCAATATTTACTGTTTACCTTGGTATTATACCAAGGTTTATGATGGTAATGCAAGCCGGTTGTAAAGTTGTCATAAAGGAGCTGTATCATGAATTTTGAAGGAATGTCACTGAAGAAAAAGTTCTGGAGGTTTGTATGGCCCTCCGTGGTGGCCCAGTGGATTTTTGCGCTGTATACCATGGTGGACGGGATGTTTGTGGCCAGGGGGGTATCGGAGGTGGCTCTGTCCGCAGTGAATATTGCCTCTCCCTTTGTAAATTTCCTGTTTTCTGTTTCCATCCTGTTTGCCGTGGGCACATCCACGGTGGTGGCCATTTTTCTGGGGCAGGGCAGGCAGCGGGAGGCCAATCAGGCCAACACCCAGAATATGGTGGTGACAGGCGTCCTGTCCCTGCTCATTATGGTCACTGTGTGGCTGTGCCTGGACCCCATTGTAAAGTTCCTGGGAGCCACCCAGAGCACGGCGGAGTATGTGAAGCATTATATTTTGTCCCTTCTGCCCTTTACATGGTGGTTCATCATATCATACACGTTTGAGACACTGGTGAAGACAGACGGATTCCCGCGGTTTGCAGCTGTGGCTGTGGCTTCAGGCGCCCTTATGAACTGTGTGCTGGACTATTTCTTTGTCATGGTGTTTCACTGGGGCATTGCGGGAGCAGGGGCTGCCACGGGACTGTCGCAGATGCTGCCCGTATTCCTGTATCTGAAACATTTCCTGGGGCCAAAGGCCACCATACGGTTTGCCAGACCGGTCTGGGATTCGGGACAGTTTTTCCGGGTGGTAAAGATTGGGCTGTCCTCCGGACTTACGGAGCTGTCGGCAGGTTTCACGGTATTCATGTTCAATCATGCCATACTCCGGTATATCGGCGAACAGGGAGTGGTGAGCTACACAATCATCGCATATGTAAATACCATTGTGGTCATGTCCATGGCGGGAATCGCCCAGGGCATCCAGCCCTTAATCAGCTTTTATTACGGCAGGCAGGAGAGGGATGTCTGCAGCAGGCTTCTTAAGTACTCCCTGACAGCGGCTGTTGGCGTTGCTGGAATTGCCTTTATTGGTTCTATGGCAGGGGCTGACTGGCTGGTGGCCCTCTTTATTTCAGAAAAGCTGGAAGGACTCAGGCTTTACTCGGCGTCTGTATTCAGGATATTCAGCCTGTCATTCCTGGTGCTGGGATTCAACATTGTGGGGGCAGGATATTTTACGGCCATAGAACGGCCGAAGGAGTCATTGGCTATCTCCATGGGCAGAGGCATGATTATTATGACGGCTGCATTAGCAGGCTGTATTGCGGTAATGGGAGGCGTGGGAATCTGGTGGGCGCCTGCTGTATCGGAGCTGTCGTGTCTGGGTATAACTTTGTTTCTGGTATATTTGTATACCAGAAGGGAGATGCGGATGGCAGGGGAGGAACAGGCGGAGACGGTATAGACGGGGAGGGTCTGGCCGGCACATAAAAGACAACGGAACAGGGCTGTGCATGGAGTGATTCATGTCATGGTCCTGTTTGTCTTTGAAATATATGCCGTTAAGGGATGCCATTTACTATGGAAGGACAATGGAGAAACTGGTTGAGTCCAGAGCATTGTACCGCACCGGCCGGATTCAGATTCCAACGCCTGAGTTTTTTGTTTTCTATAATGGTGAC
This sequence comes from Clostridium sp. 1001283B150225_161107_B6, assembly GCF_015556325.1. Lineage (NCBI taxonomy): Bacteria > Bacillati > Bacillota > Clostridia > Eubacteriales > Clostridiaceae > Clostridium > Clostridium sp. 1001283B150225_161107_B6. The sequence goes on from NZ_JADNMD010000002.1 coordinate 596,233, forward strand.
AAACACTTTCCGGAAGAGAGAATTCTGAAACTTTCGGATGCATACCTTGAAAAGACCCAATATCCTATGCTAGAATTAAGTGTAAAGGTAATTAATATCAATCTGCCGTCAAACCACCCGATTCTAAAAAAATGCGGGCCTTTGTATGAGTATTCCTGGTTTATCCAGCAGATAAAGAATTATCTGGTACAGGGAAAGAGCCGCGATGAGGCAATTATCAGCGCCATGTCCGACTGTGAGCAGAAGGGGTTTTTGGCGGAGTTTCTGAGAGAACATGGAACGGAGGCGGTGAATATGCTGTTTACGGAGTTCAATATGGAGGACGCCCTGGAAGTCCGTTATGAAGAGGGAAGAAACGAGGGTAGAGCAGAGGGTAGAAACGAGGGAATCAGGGCTTTTATCCTGGATTATTTGGAGGACGGAAAGACGGAGGAACAGACGCTTGAGCGGCTGAAACAAAGGTTTTCCCTGAATCAGGAGGAGGCACAGAAGTATTTTGGCCTTTATAATACCAGGAAAAACCACAGCAATTAGTGCAGTCCCGGATTAGCCCAGGACAGGCCGTGCGCTGTACACTCAGCGTCAGGGCCTTTTTTCCATCCCCCGGATGTGAAGTATAATAGGGTGAATTAAATAATTGCCCTTTGCCTCCGGATATGGTACCATGTCATGGTATAAGAACAGAAAGAGGAACGCAAAATGGGAAAACTGTATGGAATTGGCGTAGGACCGGGGGACCCGGAACTGCTTACATTGAAAGCATACCGCGTTTTAAACGAGGCGGATGTGATTTTTTGCCCTGAAAAGGAAACTGGAGCAGGCAGCTTTGCTTTTGATATCATAAAAGGACTTTTGAAGAACACAGAGGCGGAAATCGTAAATTTAGTATATCCAATGCATTATCACGGCATGAAGCTGCGTGAAATGTGGGAGCAGAATGCAGGATGCATCGCAGAGCATTTAAACGGGGAGCGTACCGGTGCCTTTATTACGCTGGGGGACCCGGCGGTTTACAGCACATTTATGTATACGCTGCCTTACATAGAGGCAGCAGGCGTGGAGGTAGAGGTGGTGCCCGGCATTACATCCTTCTGCGCAGTGGCAGACTCCATGAAAATGCCTCTGGTAGCCTGGAATGAAGATTTGGTTGTGGCGCCCGTGCGTAAAAACAGCAGTGAAGATTTGGGAAGGGTGCTCAGGGAACACGACAATGTGGTTCTGATGAAGCCCTCCACTGACCCGGAAGCCCTGCTGCAGGCCCTGGAGGAGAACCACCTGGAGGATAGGTTTGTGCTGATTACCAAGACCGGCACAGGTGAAGAGCGTCTGGTGACTGATTTTGAGGAGCTGAAACATTATGATATCCCCTATCTGTCCACAGTCATTATCAAAAAGCAGGGGAGGCAGTAATGATTCTATGTAAAGACCTGCATAAGCGTTTCGGAGATGTGGAAGCGGTGAAGGGTGTCACCATGGAGATACCTGATGGAATGTTTTTGGGCCTGCTGGGACCAAATGGGGCAGGAAAGACAACATTAATGCGGATGATGACAGGATTGCTGATGCCGGATACCGGCACCGTGTCCTTTGACGGACAGGTCATGGACCGGAATGCTGTGGCTGTAAAGCAGGCCATTGGTGTGACCAGCCAGCACGTCAACCTGGACAAGGAATTGACGGTTGAAGAAAATATGGAATTTGCAGGCCGCCTTTACCGGATGGGAAAGGCGGATATTGCTGTTTCCACAGACCGTCTCCTCACATTCCTCGGACTGGACAGTGTGCGGAAACGGGTGACCCAGAACCTGTCCGGAGGGATGAAGCGCAAGCTGATGATTGCAAAGTCCCTGATTCACAACCCCAGATACTTATTTCTGGATGAGCCAACCGTAGGCATTGACCCCAATGCCCGCCGGGATATATGGGATTTTCTGCGCATGCAGCACAAGGAGGGAAAGACCATACTTCTGACCACCCATTATATTGAAGAGGCCCAGCATCTTTGTGATTATGTGATGCTGATTGACGGAGGAACGATATTTAAGGAGGATACGCCGGAAGGACTGATTGATGAAATCGGACCCTTTAAGGTGGAATATGACGGAGGTGACAGGATGAAGGCTGAGTTTTTCAGGGACCTGGCTGCTGCCAAGTCCAGGTCTGCCGAGATTGACGCACTGTGCAGCGTACTGCCGTCCACCCTGGAGGATGTATTCTTCCACTATACCAGTAAGGGGGTGGGAGGATGGAAATAACCACGATTTTGTGGCGGGAATGGCTGTTCCTTAAACGGCGGTTCTGGCGGGTCACGTTTTCCCAGATGGTATCTCCGCTGCTGTATTTCGTGACCTTTGGAATGGGGCTGGGAAGGGTGATGGAGATGGACGGAAGACCCTATCTCTATTATCTGATACCGGGACTTTTAGCCATGACAACCATGCGGAACAGCTACACTTCCGTTTCAACCCGCATCAGTGTCATGCGCCTCCACGAGAAGAGCTTTGAGTGCTATCTGTATTCGCCCACCCGGATGTATCTGCTGGCAATGGGCCATATCTTTGCAGGAGCCCTCCGCGGTATGTATTCCGGTGTATTCATCGTTCTGCTGGGAATCGTGTCAGGGGCCAGGCTGTCCATGAACGGCTGGCTGCTGACAGCAGTCATACTGAATTCGCTGATTTTTTCAGCCCTGGGTTTTCTGGCAGCCATGATGATGGAAAGCCATTATGACATGAATAATTTTACAAATATTGTAATAACCCCCATGTCATTTTTATGCGGCACCTTTTTTTCGCTGGACGGCATACCGGAAGCCCTGAAGTGGGTTGTGAATATCATGCCGCTGACCCATACCACGCGGCTTATTCGGGAAATTTCTTTTGGAGGCAGCGTCAGCTGGCTGTCCATGGCAGCAGCGTGCCTGTTTGCAGCGGCCCTTACCGGGTGCTGCGTGTGGGCATGTTACCGGGAAGCAAAAGCATAAAAACAGGGATTATGGAAAGAACTATAATACTGAGGAAAATAGATTGAAAATGAAAAAGAATGAACATGTGATAAAAGAAGTATTTCCCGGCTCCATTGCAAAAGAGATGGAAATCGAACCGGGTGATATACTTCTTTCAATCAATAATGAAGAGATTGAGGATGTATTTGACTACAGGTATTTGATTAAGGATGAGTATATTGAGGTAGTCATAAGAAAACCGGACGGGGAAGAGTGGCTGTTGGAAATCGACAAGGATTATGACGATGACCTGGGGGTGGAGTTTGAAAACGGCCTGATGAGCGATTACCGTTCATGCAGCAACAAGTGCATATTTTGTTTTATTGACCAGATGCCGCCGGGGATGCGGGAAACCTTATATTTTAAGGACGATGATTCCAGGCTTTCTTTCCTGCAGGGAAATTACATCACCCTGACCAACATGAAGGAAAGAGACATAGAGAGAATCATCCGGATGCAGCTGGCTCCTATTAATATATCCGTGCAGACCACCAATCCGCAGCTGCGGTGTAAAATGCTCCACAACCGATTTGCAGGCGATAAGCTTAAGTATCTGCAGATGCTCTATGACGGTCATGTGGAAATGAACGGACAGGTGGTCTGCTGTAAGAATGTAAATGACGGGGCGGAGCTGGAGAGGACCATCAATGATTTGTCTAAATATCTGCCCTTCTTAAGAAGCGTATCCGTGGTTCCGGCAGGAATCACAAAATTCAGGGAGGGGCTGTTCCCCATTGAGTTATATACCAGGGAAGAGGCCGGCGCTGTTATTGACCTGGTGGAAAGCCGCCAGCAGGAATTTTATGACCAATACGGACTTCATTTCATTCATGCAAGTGATGAGTGGTACATTACGGCAGGCAGGGATTTTCCGGAGGAGGAGCGCTATGACGGTTATATCCAGCTGGAAAATGGAGTGGGAATGATGCGTATGTTCATCAATGAATTCAACGAGGCCCTGGAAGCAGTTATCAATGGCAGGGAGTATGAAAGGCTGAAAAAGACAGTCACAAGGAAGCTGACCATTGCAACGGGGAAGCTGACCTATTCCACCATTTGTGACTTTGCGGGAAAGCTGATGGACGCATTTCCGCATCTGACCATTCATGTGTACTTTATACGGAATGATTTCTTTGGGGAGACCATAACGGTATCCGGTCTTATAACGGGACAGGACCTGATAGGACAGTTAAAGGAGCGTCAGGATGCAGGGGAGGATTTGGGTGAAGTACTGCAGATTCCATCCAATATGCTGCGCATGGGCGAACAGGTGTTTTTAGATGACCTGACGGTCCAGGATGTGGAACGGGAGCTGGGAATGAAGGTGGTGGCCGTGGAATCAGGGGGCAGGGAGTTCATTGACGCTGTCCTGGATTCGGAATACAGAATGGAACGCACAAACGATAATTTTGTCTATATACAGGCCTATGACCGGAGTAAGGGAAAATAGAGCTGCAGCATATGGATGTATTGAAAAAGAGAGACGCCTTGGAGAAGCAGAGGCAGGAACAGGGAGAGTGATATAGTTTTAAACTATAGAAGCCTATAAAAATTACAAATTATGCCTTCTTTTTGATTTGTGCTATGATTACTGCAATCAGAAATCATGACAAAGACTTAAAAGAAGGGAACAGATATACATGAAGACATCATCACTGTTTAACCATAAGACAGTACTGTCCCTGGAGGTATTTCCTCCTAAGAGGACAGCGCCCATTGATACGATTTACCGGACATTAGATGAACTTAAGGGAATCACCCCTGATTTCATCAGCGTCACATACGGGGCAGGGGGCAGCGAGAACAGCCAGGCAACGCTTAAGATAGCGTCTTTCATTAAGCGTGAATACGGCATAGAGAGCGTGGCCCACATTCCATGCCTGAACCTGACCAGGGAAGACGTTCTGCTGATTCTGGGACAGCTGAAGGAACAGAACATAGAAAATATCCTGGCCCTGCGGGGGGACCGTATTCCTGACAGGATACCGGCAGGAGATTTTAAGTACGCTGCGGATTTGGTGGAATTCATAAAAATGCAAGGGGATTTTAACATAATCGGCGCCTGTTATCCGGAGGGACATCAGGAATCAGGCGGTCTGGTAAGGGATATGAAATACCTGAAAGACAAGGTGGATGCGGGCGTCAGCCAGCTTATTACCCAGCTTTTCTTTGACAACGAGTATTTTTACCGTTTCCGGGAGCGGATGGACCTGGTAGGCATCCATGTCCCGGCGGAGGCGGGAATCATGCCGGTGGTCAACAAAAAGCAGATAGAACGCATGGTATCCCTGTGCGGCGTAAAACTGCCGAAGAAGTTCATTTCCATGATGGAACGGTACGGGGATAATCCTGTTGCCATGCGGGATGCGGGAATCGCCTACGCGGTGGACCAGATTGTGGACCTGGCAGCCCATGGCGTGGATGGAATCCACCTGTATACCATGAATAATCCCTATATTGCAAACCGGATTTACGAATCCGTATTCCGGCTGATGGCGTCTTAGAGCGCCTTTGGAAAATGGGTATTTAAGCCTCTAGGTCTGCGGGCCAATGAGCCGGCTTAACTCTTCCAGATAGTTCTCTGCAAAACGGCTGAGATGGAGTCTGGGGTCTGCAATCCATCCAATGAGCATGTTTTCTTCTGTTTCCAGCGGAACCGCCATGATGGAGTCGCCGTTCAGGTTGCGGTTTAAAATGCCGCTGCATATGGTATATCCATTCAGTCCAATGAGAAGATTGAACAGGGTGGCCCTGTCGCTGACATAAATTACTTTCTTTCTTGGAATGGTGCTGAGTATTTCCTCTGAGAAATAAAAGGAATTTTTTTCTCCCTGCTCAAAGGCCAGAAAGGGGTAATCCTCCAGGTCCTCTATGGTTACGCTTTTTCTGCCTGACAAGGGATGGGTTACGCTGATGAATACATGGGGACTGGCCCGGAACAGGGGATGGAATACAAGACAGCTTTCCTTAAACAGTTTTTCCAGCACCTTCCGGTTAAAATCATTGATATAAAGAATGCCCAGCTCACTGCGGTAATTCTTTACATCATCAATAATCTCATAGGTGCGGGTCTCCCTCAGCGTGAATTCATATTCGTCGGTGTTCTGCCTGGATACCAGGTTGGCAAAGGCATTGACGGCAAAGGCGTAGTGCTGGGTGGATATGGAACAGATGCGCTTTACCGGCTTTTTGTTGGTATAGTGCTGTTCCAGCAGCTCGGCCTGCTCCAGTACCTGCCTGGCATAGGAAAGGAATTCTGTTCCCTGGGAGGAAAGGGCAATGCCTTTGGAGCTGCGGTTAAAGATGGATATGCCCATTTCCTTTTCCAGTTCCCTGACTGCATTTGAAAGGCTGGGCTGGGTGATGAAAAGCTGCTTTGCCGCCTCGGAAATAGAGCCGCAGTTTACGATGGTTACAATATAGCGCAGTTGCTGCAGTGTCATGACAAATACCTCCATTGCATTTGATGCATGGAGGTATTTTAGCACGGAATGATATAGTTTAAAACTATGTCTGTTCATGTTTTGATGATTTTTTATGATTTCCGCCGGTCATATGACGGATGATTGCGGAACAGGTGCCGTGAAGAACCACCAGGGTCAGGCAGACGGCTGTCAGCAGGAGCGCATAGTCTGTGAAGGTTCCTGGACTGTTTCTGTATGCTCTGTTAAGAAACGGTATCCCCAAAACAAGGGAGAAATACCAGAATGAAGGGACTGCCCATCCGCCCAGGGCCTTCATGGGGGAAATTCCGGACCGGGTCCGGCTGTTCCAGCAGCGGGATGTTCCGGGGCTGTTCCTGCAGCGGGATGTTCCGGAAACAGAAGAGCATCTCCGGGAGGCATACTCCCCCAGCTGACATATGGCAAACAGGGCGGTAAAGTAAACAGCAGCCCCAATAATGGTATGAAGCCGTTCCGGCGTGAGCCATATGCTCCAGGCGTGAGCCATGCCTGAACCGGCTGTGCCCGGACCGGCCGTACCTGAGCCAGCCATGCCAGCCCCCGGTGTCCCGCTGCCGGTCATTCCCAGATATATGGGGATGAAGATGGAGAACAGGATTCGGAAGCCGTTGACAAAGATGGTCAGCAGATACGAAGCCAGGGCGCTTAAGGCCATCCATCCCAATTTACCCTTCATGGTCCTCATCCGGTGGATATAAGAGAAAACCAGGGCAGCCGCGGAAATCATCAGGAACCGGACGCCTGAGCAGGAGGCGGCTATGATGAAACGGTAGGAATGGCTGACATAGCCTGCCTGGGGGACCTTTATGAAGGAAATTCCGCTTAAGGCGCTGACCCACCAGGCAGTGGGGGACAGAATCCATGAAAGGCTGCCGCAGTCCATGCGGCTGTAATAATATTTCATTCCCAGCAGGAAGGCGGCTCCCGCAAGATAGAAGGGGATAGTTTGCCGGATAAAGGATTTTGCGCTGCGGATATCCACTTTTTATGCCTCCTCCGTCTGCTTCTTTTTCCTGTTGGCGCTGTTTCGCCGGATACAGCCGGCTGCCATTATGACTCCCGCAGCACACAGAAGTATCAGGGTTCCGGGTTCTGAGCCAATGGTATATCCGGTTCCCACGGCAAAATCAGACACATGCTTCGGCAGCGGAAGGGGCTGGTTCACATCCGCGGCAGAACCCTCCTGGTTGCGGACTGTTTCAGTGACCGCGATGAAGGAGGTGTAGGGTGTCATCATGCTGTAGTCCAGTCCCAGCTGTGTGACGGTTTTTTTGACCATGGCCTGCCTGATTATATCCTGGGTATCCTCCCGTGTACCGTAATCCGTAAGACGCTCTGCCTTTGTCCTGGCCCACAGATAGGATATGGCATGATTGTCTGTTCCGGCCTCTGTCCGGTCCACCGGTATTTCCTGTATGTAATCCTGATTTCCGGTTTTGCCGGTTATCCGTATGGTGCCGGAAGGCTGGCCCCGCCATTTTCCAAACAGGACAATGGGCTTTTGGGCAAACAGGGTGGGAAGGATGTCCGGCTCTACATCGTAAACATCAAAACCATCAAAGGAAACCTTTATGCCGGTCATGACCGGGGACTGGATATAGGTGCGGAAATCACTGGCAGTGCCTGAGGCCTGTTCCGGCTCCGTTACAACAAAGGCTTCCCCGGAGCCGGCTTTTGCGATTCCGTCAATTAAATAGCGGTTGACGGAGGTGCCGATTCCAAAGGAGAAGAAATCCGCAGTTTTAAGGTTCTTATTTATTATTTTGAAAATGGACGCCTCATCGGACATATAGCCGTCTGTGATGGTGACAATGCTTCTGGCCATCTGCGGGTCCTTTGGCAGGGAAACCGCCTGTTCGAGGGCCGGGGCCAGCTCCGTGCCGCCGCCTCCGTCCTGGCGCTCAATCAGGTCAATGGCCATCTGGATGTTTTCCATGGTGGCAGGTACAGATGCTTGGGCCATGGAGATGGCTGTGTCTGAAAACAGTATCAGGTTAAACCGGTCTGAATCCCTGAGATTTCCCACCAGGTCCCGTATAAGCTCCTTTGCAGTGTCAAGAGGATACCCGAACATGGAGCCTGACACATCCAGCACAAATATGTATTCACGGGGCGGAATCTCCTCCGCCCTGACACGCTCCGGAGGCTGTACCATCAGCATAAAGAAGTTCTCCTTTTCCCCTGTGTCCAGCATGAGTCCGCAGTTTATATCCTGCCCGGTAAGTCTGTAATCCAGGATGAAGTCCCGGTCCCCTGCAAATTCTCCGGAATCAGATAGGGTCACATGGGCAGCGGATTCGCTTTCTTTTTCCACCTTGATTTTATGGGAACTGCTGGTCAGACTGGAAATGGGAACGCCTGTGGAGAGGTTGACGGCAATATCATAGGTTCCCTGAGGGGCGGTTCCTTCCTCCAGGTAAGGACTTGCCACCCACTCATCCTGCCCGCTGTTTTCCGGCGAAGGACTGGCATATCTGGGTCCGGTTACGGTGGGGAATACAAACTGGTAAACCCCGTCCCGGGAGGATATCAGTTCGGTGTAGTGCAGTTCAATGCGCACCGTATCCCCGGGCATCACATTGGCCACATTCATGGTAAATACATTGGGACGCTGCTGTTCCAGCAGAGAGGCGCTTTTTCCTTCGCTTTTAGCTTCCTCGAATTCTGTTTTGGCCTCTTCCTTTTCCCTGATTTTTGCCGTGATTACCTCGTCCCCGATTTCCATTTTCATACCATGGACCGTGACCCTGGCGGATGCCGGGAACACGTAGCTGGCGTTGATTGGATTTTGTCCTTCGTTGGTATAGGTCTGGGTGACATAGGTTTCGGCAATGACGCCGTTTATTGTGGTGGACACACTTGTGTCTTTCAGGGGGAACTGTTCCGCCGTCCCTCCGGTGTCCTGTATAAAGAAATAGGGGGCAAGAGTCTTGTCCGCCGCATCCCCCTCCGGTTCCCCGCCGTAGACCGCAGCAGGGGACAGGGTCAGCATAAGCAGGGTCAGACATACACAGAGCCATGTTTTCTTCCGTTTCATTGTTTACACCTCGTTTGTTATTTGTAGGAGTTTCCTTACTGTCCAGATTACAATGGACAGGCATCAAAAAGGCATCAAAGATGCATCAAATTTGCATCATATGAAAAAATTTTACAGCCGTTCAGGCAAGATGAAAAGGCCGGAGGAGAATTCTGACCGTAAAGAGGAAATCCATTGACATTCTGTATTTTTAGTTATAAAATAAGTACCGGGAATGAAGTTCTCCCTTAGTCTGACTAGAACCGCTTATAAAGCTGATGACTTCTGCATTATGTATTAACGCAGAAATTATCGGCTTTTTCTGCGTTTGTAAGGAGGAAAAGAATATGCTGATTAGTATTGCTTACATATTGATGCTGGGAATGTTTCTGGGCTGGGTGTGCAGGAAACTGCGGCTGCCCGGCCTTATGGGTATGATTTTTACGGGGATTCTTCTGGGACCCTATGCATTTAACCTGATTGATGTGTCCATTCTGAACATATCGTCGGAGCTGAGGCGGATTGCCCTCATTATCATATTGATGCGGGCAGGGCTTTCCCTGGATGTAAATGACTTAAAGAAGGTGGGAAGGCCGGCCGTGCTCATGTGTTTTCTCCCTGCCTGCTTTGAAATATTGGGAATGGTCATACTGGCGCCGAAATTGCTGGGGATGCCGGTGCTTGACGCCGCCATTATGGGAGCTGTGGTTGGGGCGGTTTCGCCGGCTGTCATTGTTCCCAAGATGTTAAAATTGATTGAAGAAGGATACGGTACGGATAAGGGAATTCCGCAGTTGATTTTGGCGGGAGCTTCCGTGGACGATGTGTTTGTGATTGTCATGTTCACGGCCTTTACTGGTCTTGCCCAGGGTGGAGCGGTGTCGCCCATGAGCTTTGTAAAGATACCTGTGTCCATTCTGGTTGGAGGCCTTGTGGGACTGGAGGCCGGATGGGGTCTGGCTGTATACTTTAAGAGAGTTCATATCCGGGATACGGTGAAGGTTATCATCCTGCTGTGCGTGGCCTTTATTCTGGTGACGCTGGAGGACAGGTATTCGGACATCGTGCCGTTTTCAGCTTTGATTTCAGTCATGGGAATCGGAATCGCCCTGCAGAAGAAACGGGAGGAAGCAGCCCGCCGGCTATCCGTTAAGTTCAATAAGGTGTGGGTCTGCGCTGAAATCCTGCTCTTTGTTCTGGTGGGGGCAACTGTGAATATCCGATATGCATGGTCGGCCGGTTTACCGGCTGTCTTACTTATTTTCGGCGTGTTGGTGTTCCGGATGGCCGGTGTGTTCTGCTGTCTGGTCAGGACAAAGCTGGATGTGAGGGAACGGGTATTCTGCATGATAGGGTATATGCCTAAGGCTACGGTGCAGGCCGCCATAGGCGGAATGCCTCTGGCCATGGGTCTGGCCTGCGGGGATATGGTGCTGACGGTTGCAGTGCTGGCCATCCTGATTACAGCACCCTTGGGAGCCTTTTTGATTGACCTGACCTATAAGCGTCTTTTGCAGAACAGCTAAGGGACTGTCCGGCCAGCTGCTGTTTGCTGGAATGAAAAGCCCAGGTCCAGAAGCATTCGGTCCTGGCCGTATCCTGCCGTAAATGTGGCGCCCTGGGGCCTGCCCTTGTCATTGAGGCCCAAGGGAACGGTCAGCTCCGGGTATCCTGCCGCGCACACGATATCGGAAGCCGAGGTATTGAGAAATGCAATGGAGTCCAAATCATAGGACTCCATCAGGGTATCCAGCTCCTGACGGGCTTTTTGGATGGAGTCATGGATTGGAGAATAATCAGGGACCGTAATCGCTTCAGCTGCTTCCAGATGGTCCTGTCCGTAACGCATCCTTCGTATGGGGGCCTGCCGGTTATAGTCCAGCAGGTCCCCCAGTTTTGTTATGGGGAGCTGGTTTTGTTCTGCAAAATGCTGGAATTCCTGTTTAAAGGTCAGGTGAATGACAGTTTGGACCCGGACTCCATGGCCCTCCAGCGGGATTTCCGTCACATGGGCCCCGGCGGATATAAGGATGTCCCTGAGCCGGGATATCATGGCAGGGTCATTGTAGGCGTATACTGCCAGACCAATGCCGGCACCTTTTAAAGCGTCCGGATTCAGGTTTGCCGCGGGATTGGAAGCCGCGGTGCCGGGCAGGCCCAGAAGGGCGTCATAGGACAGGGCTGCATCCTGTACTGTTTTGGCAATGGGCCCCGGGGTGTCCAGAGCATGGATTAACGGCATGATTCCTTCCGCGGATATCCGGTCACGGGAGGGCTTAAAGCCGACCACGGAGCTGGCGGCCGCAGGGCCGGCGATGGAGCCGGCTGTCTCCGTGCCAATGGACACCGGCACCAGGTTGGCAGTGACCGAAACCGCGCTGCCGCTGCTGGAGCCGGAAGGGGAAATCTTCAGGGGACCGTAGGGATTGACGGTCTGGCCCTTGTTACCGCTGTATCCGGCGGGCATGATACTTGACATATAATTGGCGAATTCCGATAAATTATTTTTACCCAGGATAACAGCGCCCTGCTCCCGCAGGGTGCGGACCAGAGGGGCATCCTGGGCAGGAATATAGTCTGAGTAGGCCTCGGCCCCAAAGCTGGTGGGTATGTTCCTGGTATTGATATTATCCTTGAACATGACAGGAATTCCAAAGAGAGGGGAGGGAGGGCGGAAGTCTGCGGTATCCTGCTGCCCGGTTGAATCCTGCTGCCGTCCTGATGCGCCCGGCTGTTTCCGGATGGCATCGCATGTCCGGGCCTGCTCCATGGCATCCGGCGCTATCTCCGCAACCGAGTTATAACCGTGTCTGCACTGGTCCAGCTTTTTAATGCGGTACAGGCAGAGGGCGGTCAGTTCCTCATAGGTCAGCTCACTGTCCATGACGGACTGCTGCAGCTCATCCAGGCTTTTTTCCAGTACATACTGTTCTTTTTCTGCCTCCAGGCGTTCCATGTCCATACCTTCCAGCTGCCGGTCAATGGAGGTTAGTAAATCTTCATTGTCCCAGCTAATCCATTCTTCTCCGGGCGGGACCATGTTCCTGAAATACAGGACCATGGCTGAGAGCAGAAGGAGCAGGATTAGGGAAAAGGCCAGGATTTTCTTATATGTTCTATTCATAATATGAGTTCTCCGTATTTTTAATTGAAATCCGCTGTTCGTTTGAACTGATAAGAATAGGATGTCCGTATCTTATTGATTTTATCTATCCGCGCTGTTTTTGGAAGAAAGGTGAATACTGCCATTGTGGAGATTAGGACAGCATGGTAAAATGAGAAAGGACCGGTCCGGTTCCGTAGGGACCGGGGCCTGAGGAAACCGACGGCTGAAATTCACCGGAGGAAACCGACGGAGGAAAATACCCGGCTGAAATCACCCGGCGGGCATGGATGCCGTACGGAAAATGACGGCACAGAACAGGGATAATACTGATAAGTTTAAGTGAATTCCGTTGGAACTATACCTGGAGTTAGCAGGAAAGGGGAAGGGAAATGAAGGATTTGAAGAAAATATGTAAAATAGCCGTTATTCAGGCTGCGCCTGTTATGTTTGACAAGGATGCATGTACACAGAAGGCGGAACAACTGATTCAGGAGGCGTCCCAGGGGGGAGCAGAGCTCATTGTGTTTCCGGAACTGTTTATACCGGGATACCCTTACGGCATGACATTTGGGTTTTGCGTGGGAAGCCGCAGCGGGGAGGGCCGGAAGGACTGGAAAATGTACATGGACAACTCCATCCTGGTTCCCGGAAAGGAGACAGAGAAAATCGGCCTGGCTGCCCGGAAAGCAGGGGCTTATGTCAGCATCGGTGTCTCTGAACGGGACGGTGTGACGGGAACCCTTTACAATACAAACCTGTTCTTCTCTCCCCGGGGAGAATTGATTTGCGTGCACCGCAAATTAAAGCCCACCGGGGCTGAACGGGTGGTATGGGGCGATGCGGACAGGGGATATTTTCCGGTTGCGGAAACGCCCTGGGGTGTGATGGGAAGCCTGATTTGCTGGGAAAGCTATATGCCGCTGGCCAGGGCGGCCCTGTATGAGAAGGGAGTGGCCCTGTACATATCCCCTAATACCAATGACAATCCGGAGTGGCAGTCCACCATTCAGCACATTGCCCTGGAGGGGAGATGCTACTTCATCAACTGCGATATGTATTTTACCAGGGATATGTATCCGGAGGGCCTGCACTGCAGGGATGAGATTGACAGACTGCCGGATACTGTGTGCAGGGGAGGCAGCTGCATCGTGGACCCATATGGTCACTATGTGACAGAGCCGGTGTGGGATAAGGAGGCCATAATCTATGCGGACCTGGAGACGGACCGGGTATGTGCCAGCCGTATGGAGTTTGATGTCTGCGGACATTACTCCCGTCCGGATGTGCTGAGGCTTCAGATTGACGACAGATAATCCATAGGAAAGCAGGTTGACGGGCGTGAAGATAAAATCAGATACAGAGCTGCATCAGCGCTTGGAGGAAGTGAAGAAACTGGCCAGCCGTATGATGCACATGCACTATTGCGAGCACGATACAGAGGGAATCATTTCCTGTTTTTCAGACCGGTTTTCCTGGATGGGGGCAGGGGAACAGGAGTATCTGTCCGGCAGACAGGCCTGTGTGGAACGGTTCCGGAAGTTTGGTAAAACCATTCCCGACTGTAATATCCGGGATGAGGAATACGATGCCTTCTGCCCCATGGAGGGCATATATGTTGTCATGGGACGGATGTGGATAGCCACGGACCCCAGCACCCGGATGTACCTGAAAGTACATCAGAGGGTGACCTTTGTGTTTCAGGATACAGAGGAGGGGATTATGTGTTCCCATATCCATTGTTCCAATCCTTATCAGGAAATGCTGGACGGGGAGAGCTTTCCGGAAAAAATCGGCAGGCAGTCCTATGAGTACGTCCAGGAGCGCTTAAACGCCCTGGAGGAAGAGACAAAACAGCAGAACCGGCAGCTGGAAGTAATCATGTCCTCCATTGCAGGGGGTCTGAAAATAAGCAATGACGATGACACCTATTCCTTTGCCTATGTCAGCAGGGAGGCGGCGGCCCTGTTTGGGTATACCGTGGAAGAATTTATGGAAGCAACCGGCGGGACGGCAGTGGGAAATGTGTATCCGCCCGACCTTCCGGGCGCCCTGGCTGACTGTGCGGAGGCGTTCAGGGACGGAAACCTTACCTACTCCACCCGTTACAGGGTACGCTGCAAGGACGGAAGTCTTAAGTGGGTCATTGACAGCGGCAAGAAGGCCCAGGATGCGGACGGGAACTGGATGGTCAACAGCCTGTACCTGGATGTGACCAGGTCTGAGGAGGACGCCCAGCGTCTGAGGGAACAGACCCAGCTGCTGGCCAGTATTTACGATACGGTTCCATGCGGCATCATCCGCTTTGTCAGGGACATACAGGGCGGATTCCGTCTTGTTTCCATCAATAAGGCCGTATTGTCGCTGATGGATTACCAGGATATGGAGGAGGGTTTTAAGGACTGGCGCGACGGCGTACTGGGTGCTGTGCTGGCAGAGGACCGCCCGATATTGCAGGAGGCATACCGCAGGCTGAAGGAGGTTGGCGACCGGCAGGACCAGGAATACAGGGTAAGATGGAAGGACGGAAGCCTTCACTGGCTGGAGGGGACCAGTATGATTGTGGGGGTCACTCCACAGGGAGAGGACATCCTGCAGCGCACAGCGGTGGACATCACCCAGCGCAGGATTCTCCAGGAACAGTTAGGGCGGGAACAGGAGATGTACCGTGTTTCCATGGAGGTGAGCTCCGCTGTCATGTTTGAATACCGCATGGATGAGGATGTGTTCATCAGCTACGAACCCAGGACAGGACAGGGAGTGCTCCGCAACGAACTCCCCAATTATTCCAGGATACTGCTGGAACAGCAGGTGGTCCATCCGGACGATGTGCCTACGGTCATTGACAATATCTGCAACGGCCGCTCAGAGGTTTTTGAGGTGCGCTGTTCTGTTCCCGGCGGCCCGCCCGGAAAATTTATCTGGTACAGGGTTAACAGCAGGCTGATTATGGAGGAAGGGAAACCCAGCCGGGTGGTGGGAGCGCTCCACAATATACATTCCATGAAATCAAAGCTCTCAGAGAACAGCGAACGCCTCTATATGAGCCAGTCAGCTCTTCAGGCCATCAATGGCGTGTATGTCAGCATATTCTATGTAAACCTGTCCCAGGACAGCTATTACGCTGTAAGGCTGCCGGAAGCCAGCAAAGGAGCGGGGCTGCCGAGAAACGGGGCCTATTCCTCCGTTCTTCGCAGTTATATCCTTTCGGATGTGGACCCGGCAGACAGGAACCGGGTGGGTTCCATATGCAGCCTGGACTGGCTGCTGGGGGAGCTGTCCGGAGGAAACGAACATATTGAGGTGGAGTTCAGGCACTGCCGCTCTCCGCTGTGGCTGCGGATGGAGGTCCACATGGCTGCCGCGGAGGAGGGAAGGCCAAAGACAGCCATCATCGCCCTTCGCAATATCAGCGCCGAGAAACAGCGGGAGTTGGAGTATTATGAGGAGGAGAAAAAGGCAAAGCATGCCCTGGAGGAAGCATATGATTCCCTGAACCGGGCCAACCAGGCAAAGTCGGATTTTCTCTCCAGGATGAGCCACGACATACGTACGCCCATGAATGCAATTATGGGCATGACGGCCATAGCTAGGAGCAGTCTGTCCAACCGTGATAAGGTGGAGGACTGTCTGTCCAAAATCAGCCTTTCAGGCAGTCATCTTCTGGATTTAATCAATAAGGTGCTGGACATGTCAAAAATAGAATCCGGAAATGCAGGGCTGAGCGAGGATGCTTTCTGCCTGAAGGATTTGGTGGAGGAGGTGTCCCAAATCATCAAACCGGATATGGACAGCAGGAAGCAGGAGCTGTCCATTGACATAAAGGAGATGGCCCACCATGCCGTATACGGGGATGCGGTCCGGGTCAAACAGATACTCATCAACCTGCTGTCCAACGCAGTAAAGTATACTCCTGACAGGGGCCGTATATCTGTATCCCTGGAAGAAAAGCTTTCCAGTGAAAGCGGGGTGGGATGCTTTGAGTTTGTGGTGGAGGACAACGGCATCGGCATGACGCCGGAATTCCTGGAAAAGCTGTTCATGCCCTTTGAACGGGCCGAAGATTCCAGGGTCAGCCAGGTCCAGGGAACCGGGCTGGGACTGGCTATTACCAGGAATCTGGTGCAGATGATGAACGGCACCATCCGTGTGGAGAGCCGGTTAAACAGGGGGACCCGGTTCATTGCCACCATATTCCTGAAGCTGGCTCAGGAGGAGACAGGAGAGGGTGCCCCGGACAGCGGCAATGAAGAGGCCCCGGCCCCATTTCCGCCCGGGACCCGGGTGCTGCTGGCGGAGGACAATGAGCTGAACCGTGAAATCGTGGTGGAGCTTCTGGCCATGTTTGGAATTACAGCTGTGTGCGCGGTCAACGGTCAGGAGGCAGTGGAACGGTTTAAGGCGGACCCGCCCGGAACCTATTCCCTTATCCTTATGGATATCCAGATGCCTGTGATGGACGGATACACGGCAGCCAGCGCCATCCGCAGCCTGGGCAGGACAGGACAGCGCCCTGACGGGGCGGGGATTCCTATTATTGCCCTTACAGCCAATGCTTTTGCCGACGATGCTTACCGGGCCAGACAGGCAGGAATGGATGAGCACGTGACAAAGCCACTGGAAATCAACCGGCTGCTGGAAATCATGCACCGGTACCTGGATGGGCCTGACAGGAACCCGCCGGATTAAAAGTTCGTTAAAGAATGGGCCGTCCTCTTGTGTAATCCGTGCTTTTCCCATATAATAGGCCGTAAACAGAATTACATGAGGAGAGGACGGATTCCATGGACGATGAATTCGGTGACACTGTCCCGAAGAATAAATATCTGATACAATTTACCGCATGAGTGGGTTGAGGCATGGCTTGCGCACATTTGGGTGCAGGCCGTGTCTTTTTGTTTTTCGGAGGAATACCGGTAAACGGGGCGTTGTCCATGGATGTTTTGTCCGTCCGGACAGAAAGGAATAAAACATGAAGACGGAAGCAAGAAAATCATT
Source organism: Clostridium sp. 1001283B150225_161107_B6 (assembly GCF_015556325.1). NCBI lineage: Bacteria > Bacillati > Bacillota > Clostridia > Eubacteriales > Clostridiaceae > Clostridium > Clostridium sp. 1001283B150225_161107_B6. Next base: position 613,818 of record NZ_JADNMD010000002.1, read on the forward strand.
TATCATCAACTGCATGTATTTTACAATCCTGCTGCTGGCAGCCTTTGTACTGCTGAAAATTGGGCTGCCCATGGTGGCTCCCTTTGTCACTGCGTTCGTGATTGCATATCTGTTGAGGAGGCCAATCTGCTTTGCAGCAGGCCGTCTGCACATGAACAGGAAGGTTACGGCCATTCTTACGGTGCTCCTGTTCTACAGCGGGGCAGGCCTGCTGTTCACCCTTCTCTGCGTCAAGATGTTCTCAAACGGGAAACTGCTGGTGGCGGGACTGCCGTCATTCTATGCCAATCATGTGGAACCGGTATTTACCGGAATCTTCAGCGGCATAGAACAGTCCCTCCTGCGCATGGACCCTTCCCTGCTTGGGACCTTGGAAGAGCTGGAGGGCCATCTTGTACAGTCCGCCGGACAGATGGTATCCGGCATCTCCATGGGGGTCATGGCATGGCTCTCCGGTTTTGCCTCGTCCTTACCCGGCATGTTTATCAATCTGCTGCTCATGGTCATTACCACCTTCTTTATTGCTGCTGATTATGAACTGCTGACCGGGTTCTGTCTGCGGCAGCTGGGGGACCGGCCAAAGGCGGTCTTTATGGAGATACAGTCCTACGTGGTGGGCACCCTTTTGGTGTGCATACGTTCCTATGCCCTAATCATGACCATCACCTTTGTGGAATTGTCCATTGGCCTTACCCTGATTGGGGTGGAAAATTCGCTGGTCATTGCATTCCTCATCGCTGTATTTGATATTCTTCCCGTGCTGGGGACAGGAGGAATCATGATTCCATGGACTGTTATCACTGCCCTTATGGGCAACCACGGCCTGGCCCTGGGGCTACTGGTGGTATATCTGTCCATAACAGTCATCCGCAACATCATAGAGCCTAAAATCGTGGGAAGCCAGATTGGCCTTCATCCGGTGGTTACGCTGGTAAGCATGTTTGTGGGGGCGCAGCTTCTGGGGGTGCTGGGACTGTTTGGTTTTCCCATCGGCCTGTCCCTTCTGCGCTACCTGAATGAGACAGGGACCATACGGCTGTTTAAAACAGGAGAGGGAGAGTAAAGGAATCGGACGGAACAGATTTCAAAACAGATTTCCTTCCAACACATATTGCATCCCTGCCTAAATGCTTGGTATAATGGTAAAGATAAGAGGAAATCGCAGAGACAGAGGAGAGTAAGACATGGAACAGGAAGGGCAGAAGCACCAGCGCCGTGTGCGCTACAAGGGAACGCATCCCAAACGTTACGAGGAAAAGTACAAGGAGCTCCAGCCGGAAAAGTACCCGGAAACAGTGGCCAGGGTCATTCAGAAGGGAAGCACTCCTGTGGGTATGCATATCCCCATTATGGTGGATGAGATATTGGAGTTCCTGCAGATACAGCCGGGCCAGACCGGTCTGGACGCCACCCTGGGATACGGGGGCCATACCAGCAGGATGCTGGAGCGTCTGGAGTCAAAGGGGCATATCTATGCGCTGGATGTGGATTCCATTGAGATGGAGAAGACCAGGAAACGGCTTGAGGATATGGGCTATGGGCCGGACATACTGACCATCCGGAAGCTGAATTTTGCCAATATAGACCAGATAGCACAGGAGTCAGGTCCCCTGGATTTTGTGCTGGCGGATTTGGGCGTATCATCCATGCAGATTGATAATCCGGCCAGAGGTTTTTCCTATAAGAAGGAAGGTCCCCTGGACCTGCGTCTGGACCCGCTTAAGGGGGAGCCTGCGTCTGAGCGTCTGAGGAGTCTTACCCAGGAGGAATTTACAGGTATGCTCATAGAGAATTCCGACGAACCCTACGCAGAGGAGATTGCCCGCGCGGTCATGGGCGAAATCAAGCGTGGGAGGGAGGTTGCCACCACTACCAGGCTCTATGAGATGGTAGACAGGGCATTGGCGTTCATTCCGGAGGAGGACCGGAAGGAGGCGGTGAAGAAGTCCTGCCAGAGGACCTTTCAGGCCCTGCGCATTGATGTGAACAGCGAGTTTGAAGTATTGTATGAATTTCTGGACAAGCTTCCGGGCGTATTAAAGCCCGGAGGACGGGCAGCTATCCTGACCTTTCATTCCGGTGAGGACAGGATTGTAAAGAAGTCATTTAAGGAAATGTACAGGGCGGGCCTATACAGCCAGGTTTCTGCTGATGTGATTCGTCCGTCGGCAGAGGAGTGCAGGATGAACAGCCGTGCCCATTCCACCAAAATGCGGTGGGCCATTAAGGCGTGACTCACAGGCTGACAGTTACAGACAGGAATAAGGAGGTGCTATAATGAAAGCATTATTTATAGGGGGAACAGGAACCATCAGCACGGCAGTGACAGCGCTGGCCAAAGAGAGAGGATGGGAGATTACCCTTCTCAACCGGGGGTCCAGACCAGTGCCGGACGGAATGGAATCCATTGTGGCGGACATTCATGATGAGGCGGCGGTGGCCCGGGAATTGGAAGGCAGGACATATGACGTGGTGGCTCAGTTCATTGCATATGGGGCCGGGGATGTGGAACGCGACATACGGCTTTTTCAGGGAAAGACAAGACAGTATATTTTTATCAGCAGCGCGTCCGCGTACCAGAAACCCATGGCAGGCTGTCCCATAACGGAGAGCACGCCTTTAATTAACCCGTACTGGGAATATTCCCGCAAAAAAATTGATGCGGAGGAGGTTTTGACGGCCGCGTACCGAAGGGAAGGGTTCCCGGTAACGATTGTGCGTCCCAGCCATACATACGATGGGAAAAAGCCTCCGGTGGCCATTCATGGCGACAGGGGAAACTGGCAGATATTAAAGCGGATACTGGATGGAAAACCGGTCATCATACCAGGGGACGGCACCTCCCTGTGGACGCTCACCCATTCCTCTGATTTTGCCAGGGGGTACGTGGGGCTTATGGGCAATCCCCATGCCATAGGCAATGCCTATCATATTACCAGCGATGAGTCCATGACCTGGAACCAGATTTATGAAACCCTGGCAGAGGCCCTGGACAGGCCCCTGAACGCCCTTCATGTGGCATCTGATTTTCTGGCTGAGCATGGAAAGGAGTATGATTTTGCAGGTCAGCTTCTGGGGGATAAGGCATGCACGGTTCTGTTTGACAATACGAAAATCAAGAGGGCAGTGCCTGATTTTGTATGCAGGGTGTCCATGGCAGAAGGACTTCGCAGTTCCGTCCGCTACATGCTGGACCACCCGGAGAGCCAGACGCCGGACCCGCAGTTTGATGCATGGTGCGACCGGATAGTCATGGCATGGAAGGCTGCGGATGAGGCATTTGGAAAATAGGGATTGTTTGTGAACCGTTGGACCCATCAGGGGGAAACGGATAGACAGTAAGGAGGTCCTGGCAGATGGATGGGTGTACATGGTGTCTGTGCAATGAAAAGATGAAGAAATACCACGATGAAGAATGGGGCGTTCCTCTTCACGATGACCGTGGGCAGTTTGAGTTCCTTATGATGGAAGTCATGCAATGCGGACTGAACTGGAACATGATGATACAGAAGCGGGAAATCTTCCGTCAGTGTTTTGACGGGTTTGATTATGACCGGATTGCAGCATATACAGAGGATGATATTGAGCGTATCCTTATACAGGAAGGAATGATTAAATCCCGCAGGAAAGTGGAGGCTGTTATTCATAATGCCAGATGTTTCCGGAAGGTCAGGGAGGAATACGGCTCATTCAGCGCTTACATATGGGGCTTTTCAAAGGGAAAGACCATTTTGTACGCAGGCCATCAGAAGGGCAGGATTCCGGCACAGAACGCCCTGTCACAGCAAATCAGCCAGGATTTGAGGAAACGAGGATTTAAGTACCTGGGACCGGTCACGGTCTACTCCCACCTCCAGGCCTGCGGCGTGATTAACGACCATGTGGAGGGGTGCTTCAGGTATCGTGATATTGTGGAGCGCTATCCCACTGTGAGAAAGCGGGACAAGGCGCCGGATGCCTGACGGCTGGTATCAATAGAACAGTCATGGGTATTTTGGTGCGGGATAACTGATTATAATAAGGTGATGAAAGGGATTCGGGTCTGTCTCAGGCCGCGAATCCTTTTTGCTTTCCAGGCGACAGAAAAGCTTTAACTGAAATTAAGAATTATTCAAAGAACAAAGAAGGTATGTGTGTTACCATAGAATCATCAGAGGTATCAGGGCGGCTTTATCCCTGGTACGGTGTGGCGTGAGGAGGGAGTATGATGAAAATGAGGTGGCGTGTGGCGGCGGTCATAGTCTGTGTGGCAGCGTTGTCTTACTGTGCGGACAACAGGCCCAATCTGACGCTGGCGGAGAAACCGGTGATTTATCTGTACCCGGAACAGACCCGGGAGGTAAGGGTCAGACTGGATTACGACGGAAGGCTTACGGATACGATTCCTGCCTATGGGGATGGATGGCAGGTCACGGCATGGCCGGACGGAAGGCTGGTGAATCAGGCTGACGGGCAGGAATATCCCTATCTGTTCTGGGAAGGGGAGGACTGCACGGAGTATGATATGTCCAAAGGGTTCGTGATTCCGGGAAGCGGGACAGAGACATTTCTCAGGGAAAAGCTGGAGTTTTTGGGGCTGGTTCCAACGGAATATGAGGAATTCATTGAATACTGGCTGCCCAGGATGAAGGACAATCCTTATAACCTGATTACATTCCAGAGGGAAGCCTATGAGAAAACGGCCCGGCTGTACATTTCACCGCAGCCGGACAGTGTGCTCAGGATTTTTATGGTGTATACACCGCTGGAGCAGCCTGTCCGGGTGGAGGAGCCGGAGATGGACAGATTTGAACGGAAAGGCTTCACTGCAGTGGAATGGGGAGGAAAGGAGGTTTTGGCAAAATGAAAGTTAAACCGGTTGTTTATTATAAGAAGCCGGGATATCCCGCCGGGGCTGACATACAGTCTCATCCTGAACTGCTAAAAAAGGTGCCGGACAGATGGGCTAAGAACAGTGTGGTGCTGACGGCTCTGGGAATGTCCCTTGCATTATGCGCCTGTGCAGCGCCGGAAGGCGCAGGACAGGGCAGTGCAGGCCAGGGCGGCATAGAGCCGGGAGGCGCAGGCCAGAACGGCATGAACCCGGGAGGCCGGGACCGGGAAAATGCAGGCCAGGCCAGTGCAAGTCAGGACAGTGAAAGCCAGAGTGGCCGGGACTCAGGAGGGCCGGAAGAGGACGGAGGAACAGAGGGCGGAACAGAAGGGAAGGGCCTGGTGGCACCTGTATTCATTCATGGAGGCGGGACCGGGGCCTATGGCTGTGTGGCAGTGACCTCTCCATTTTTCCTGTCAGAGGAGGAGGCATATGAAATTATAAAATCCGAGGCGGAAAGCTATGGAGGAATTGCATTTGCACGGGAAACCGCCCCTGTGCTGGAGCAGGTGAAACTGCCGGAGAGCCGTCTCTTCAGCGGGCAGCCCGTGACAAAACAGTCCGTCCGGAACGGCGATTTATATCTGGACGGAGCGGATGAAGATAAGAACATAGCCTTTGAGTTTATTTCCAGGGACGATGTATATGAATGGCGGAAGGAGAACGAGGAGGCCGCGGCTACTTTTACGCTCTATGATGTAAAAGGGACCGCGCAGCAGCTGAGGAAGGAACTGGTTTCCTATGGGCCGGACATGGCCCTGGGAATTTTTTATGACCCTTGCAATGATGTGAATATGGAAGGTGTTTTTGATGCAATGGCCCAGGCAGAGGAACGCGGGGAGACCTTTGACTGGGATGGGGCCAGTCTGGAAAAGAAGGCGGAAGCCAGGGAAAAGTCAGAGAAGGAGCTGCGCGCCCAGGTGCGTGATTTCCTGGATTGGCTGAAAGGACAGGGGGTAATCTGATGCATGTGACGCTTCATCTTACCAATGCCTGCAATCTGGCCTGCGGATACTGCTATGAGTGCCACAGGAAGGATTATATGACAGCCGGGACAGCCAGGAAAGCAGTTCTTCTGGCAGCCGGGAACGGGCGGCCCTCCTGCGGCGTCCTGGCAGCCGGGAACAGGCAGCCCTCCTGCGGCGTCATATTCTTTGGCGGGGAACCCCTGCTGTGCAGAGACGTGATTTACGGCACAGTGGCTGCCTGCAGGAAAATGGAGCATGATTTAAATACCCGATTTCATTTTAAGATAACCACAAACGGGACGCTTTTGGACCGGGAATTCCTGGACTATTCCAGGGAAAACCATATTCTGATTGCACTGTCCCATGACGGAACGAAAAAAGCCCACGATTTTTTCCGGAGGCATAAGGACGGAAGGGGCAGCTATGATGAACTGGAGTCCGTAATCCAGGAACTTCTGGCTGTCCATCCTTACGCTCCGGTTATGATGACGGTATGCCCGGAAACGGTAGGAGAATACGCCAGAGGAATTAAGGAATTGTGGAAAAAGGGATTCCGTTATTTCATATGCAGCCTGAACTATGCCGGTACATGGGACAAGGGCTCCATCAATGAACTAAAAGCACAGTATGGCGAACTTGCTGACTTTTACTATGAAATGACCTGTAAGGAGGAAAAATTCTATTTCAGCCCCTTCGAGGTCAAGATAGCCAGCTGGGTTAAGGGGGCCGCCTACTGCCATGAGCGCTGTGAGCTGGGCTTAAAACAGATTTCGGTTGCCCCGGACGGGGTACTCTATCCCTGTACGCAGTTCGCAGGCCATGGCAGCTATGCCATTGGCACGGTGGACCAGGGCATAGACCAGGCCAGAAGGCAGCGGCTGTACGCTGAGAGCCGGAAGGATAAGCCGGAGTGCAGCGGATGCGCAGTAAAGCAGCGTTGTAATTGTACCTGCGGGTGCCTGAATTTCCAGGTAACAGGAAACATCCGCCAGGTGGCTCCCATGCTGTGCTTCCATGAACGGCTGGTCCTTCCCATTGCGGATAAGCTGGCTGCCCGGCTGTATAAACAGAGAAGCGGGATGTTCATCCAAAAGCATTATAATGATATGTTTCCGCTGATTTCGCTGGTGGAGGACAAGGCGGGAAGACAGGGGGAAGGAGGGAAGAAAAAATGAAGACAAGGACGGAGTACACATGTCCTCTGGAACTGACCCATGACATCACAAAGGGAAAATGGAAGCCTATCATACTGTGGCAGCTGGGCAAGGAGCCTCATTCGCTGGCTGGCCTGAAACGGGAGATAAGGGGAATCAGCCAGAAAATGCTGATTGAGCAGTTAAGAGAGCTCTGTGATTATGGAATGGTGTCAAAGATATCCTATGAGGGATACCCCTTAAAGGTAGAATATTCGCTGACCGGCCGGGGGATTAAGATGCTGGAAGCAGTGGTTATCATGCAGGGAATCGGAATCGAAATGATGATGGAGGACGGCAGGGAAGAATTCCTGCGGGATAAGGGTTTGCTGGATTAGGGCATGGTCACAAAAAAGTGTGTAATTTACAGGGAGCCTCTTTCGTGCTAGAGTGTGTTTGACAATTACGTTCCGCCGGATGGCGGGGATGAAGTTTCTAATACGCTCCGGAGTGCATCGGAGGAAATATGAGAGGAGGCATTTTTATGAGGGATGCAGAAACAACCTTAGGAAACTTGGCGGATAAACAGACCGTGGCTTTTATCGGGGTTACGGATGAGGAGGGATATCCGGCTGTCAGGGCCATGCTGGCGCCGCGGAAGCGGGAGGGGATAAAGGTCTTTTATTTTACCACCAATACCTCATCCAGACACGCGGCGCAATACCGTGAAAATCCCAAGGCATGTATCTATTTCTGCGACAGACGTTTCTTCCGGGGCGCCATGTTAAAGGGCACCATGGAGATTCTGGAGGACAGAGCAAGCAAGGAAATGATATGGCGGGAAGGAGATACCATGTATTATCCGGGCGGAGTTACGGACCCGGATTACTGTGTGATGCGCTTTACGGCTGTCTCCGGAAGGTTTTACAGTAATTTCCATTCAGAGGATTTTGAGGTATAGACTGAAATGAAAGCAGCGGGGAAAGCCGGCAGGTCCAGCACAGGGTCATACCGGTAAGCGGAAAAAATAAATCCCAGCAGGAGCATGTTTGCCATGATGCTCAGCTTTCCCTCTGATACCAGCGGAAGATTGGTGAACGCAGCATACTGATAACCGAAGTTTCCCAGAACATAAAGGAGGCTCTGGAACAGCAGGCAGAGGCCGCAGTAAAACGATACGCTTGACGCCAGGGCGCCGCGGGTTCTGAGGACACAGGAAAAAATAAGCGCATAAAAGGCCGCCATGACTGTCAGGAGCAGAATGCCGGGCAGCCATCCATAGAGAAGGATAACCACGGCAACCAGGTAATTGCTGTAATAGTGCTGTGGAAGGATATCCCACAGGGTAACACTGGATTCATCGTAGTGAAGATATGGGTTCCTCCTTAAGGTTCCCAGCTTCACACGTTCCTGAAGCTGGTATTCGCTCTGGTCCTCTGCCTGGCCGAAATACCATTCCCCTGTCCCATAGTCCATCATCTCGGACTGCGTCATTGAAATCCCTCCTATGAGCGGGGCTCTCGATAAGAGGTCCTGTATCAGAATGCCATTGTAGGAATCATCCCATACAGAGGATGCATGATTCCCAGGTGCTGTAAATTTCTGAAAAGATGTCTGCTGAAACGGAAGGGCTGAGAACAGTCCTATGATGCATAAGCTGCCGGCCATGGCAAAAACATACAGTGTCCTTCTGGAACCGCCAAATACATTGCGGTGAATCATGAACAGAAGGCTCCCTGTGAGGGAGAACAGGAAAACAGCCATTGCGCGCCCTGCATTTGCACGCAGACGGTAAAGTGCGACAACGAGAACCGGTCCCAGGAGCAGGATTTTTCTTATCCAAACAGAACACCTCCTATCACCTGGTTGACAGCTGACTGGAACACGTTCCATTCCTCCAGCTTATCCTGAAGCAGTTTCCTTCCCTGTTCCGTTATAATATAATACTTCCGCTGACGGCCGTTATCCGCAAGCCGTATTTCACAAATAACGGCTCCCTGCTGCTCCAGAGAGTGGAGCAGGGGATAGAGGGTGCCCTCCTTCAGGGAAAATATGTGATTGCTCCGCTTTTCCAGCTCCCTGATAATCTGGTATCCGTACATGTCCTGCTGCTCCAGAAGCTTCAGCAGAAGCATGGACGTTCCCATAGCCATATTCTTCTTATCCATGGTAAAACCTCCCTGTGTTTTTAGATGCCGGCTGCCTGCAAACCTATATGATTATAATACATAGAAAATCTAGGTATGTCAATATATGAATTTTATGCGCCATTTTCTTCTTGACAAAAGCAGAATAACTGTATATCATGATATTATCAAATAGATAATAACTAATAGATAATAATTATTTAATAATAACTGCAGAGTGATTCGATTACATATGGAGGTAAAGCAATGGTATACACATGGGAGGCACTGAAAAAGGCATACAATGCAGGCCAGCATTTCAAGTTCTTATTTTTCTGGGGCCACACTCCGACGGCAGACGGTCATATTACAGAAACCTGTCTGAGCCAGTGGTGGAAATGCAGCTTCACAGCAGAGGGTGTTGCTTATACCTGTGCGGAGCAGTTTATGATGGCTGAAAAGGCCAGAATGTTCGGGGATACGGACATGCTTGGGAACATCATGGAGGCCAGGGAGCCAAAAGCCATGAAGGCCTTTGGACGGGCAGTAAAGAATTTTGATAAGGAAATTTGGGATGCGGCCTGCTATGAGCTGGTCCTCAGAGGAAATATGGCAAAATTCTCCCAGAATCCTGACCTTTGGGAGTTTTTAAAATCCACCAGAAAACGGATTCTGGTGGAGGCCAGCCCCAGGGACCGTATATGGGGAATCGGCATGGGAAAGGGCAACCCGGATGCAGAGTGCCCGTTAAAATGGAGAGGAAGCAACCTGTTGGGATTTGCCCTGACAGAGGCCAGGGATTTGCTGCTTGAAAAAGAGGAGAATGCTGATTGAAATGGGAGAACATAAGGAAAACAAACCGTGTATGAGGGATAGGAATGGCCTGACGGAAGAGGAATTTCTAAAACAATATAACCCGGGCCACTATGCCCGCCCGTCAGTGGCAGCGGATATGGCCATTTTCACGGTGACGGACCAGGAGGAAGCCAATTACAGAAAACTGCCGGAGAAGAACCTGAGCATCCTTCTGATTCAGAGGGGGGGACACCCTTATCTGGGGTGCTGGGCCCTGCCGGGAGGTTTTGTAAGGCCGGAGGAGACTACGGAGCAGGCTGCCAGAAGGGAGCTCAGGGAGGAAACCGGGCTGGGCCAGGTGTATATGGAGCAGCTGTATACGTTCAGCGAACCGGCAAGGGACCCCAGGACCTGGGTTATGAGCTGTTCCTATATGGCATTGGTGGACAGCAGCCAGCTTAAACTGCAGGCCGGCGATGACGCGGACAATGCCAGATGGTTTCATGTTTCCTGCCGTCTGACCGATGAATGCAGGGACTATGGGCGCAGCGGGACCACAGGCCAGGTGGAGTCAGTGGTGCACATACAGCATTACGAACTCAGACTATGGGCGGATGATACGGTCCTCTGTTCCGGGATTGAGAAAATGACCGTGAAGAGCAGGCAGGCGGAGACAGTGGAATATAAGATAACGGATAACCAGGGGCTGGCATTTGACCATGCCAGAATCATATTTTACGCCCTGGAACGGCTTCGCGGGAAGGTGGAATATACAAGTCTTGCCCTGCATCTGATGCCAGGGGAATTTACCCTGACACAGCTGCAGCAGGTATATGAGGTGATTCTGGATAAAAGCCTTTTAAAACCCGCCTTCCGCCGCAAGATTGCATCTCTGGTGGAGGAGACGGATTCCTTTACGGAACGGGAAGGCCACCGGCCCTCGCGCCTTTACAGGAGAAAATGGGAGACTCAGGTACCTATTGACTTTTAAAAAGAGCCGTAGTATACTTGTCCCAACAACGAAAAGGGGTGCTGGAGTGGAATCCGGCTGAGATGGAATATATTCTGAACCCTGATACCTGATCTGGATAATGCCAGCGTAGGAAGCCTGCAGAAGATATAAGTTTTTGTGAGTTTTATCCCGCCCGGAATATCCGGACGGGATTTTTTAATCCATGTAATTTTCATAGAAAAGGAGAAACAGTATGAACGCAAGCGTAGCAATCCAGTCACTTCCAAAAGCAGCAGATGATGAGGAATTAATCCGTATTGTGGACGAGGTTATCGATTACATTAAGAGCACGGGGTTAAACTATTACGTAGGACCCTTTGAGACAACCATTGAAGGGGATTATGACCAGCTGATGGATATTGTAAAAGAGTGCCAGCACATTGCAGTCAGGGCAGGCGCTCCCTCTGTGGCTGCATATATCAAGGTTTCTTATCACCCCGAAGGAGATGTGCTTACCATTGAAAAGAAAGTCACCAAGCATCACCAGTAAACTGTGGTCTGTTTCAGCCATCCTTTCCATTCTTATCCTGTGGCAGCTTGCAGTGTCCCTTGGGCTGGTGGAGGGATTTATGCTCCCATCACCGGTCCAGGTAGCCGGAGCATTCATAAAGGAATTCCCGGCCCTTATGGAAAATGCCGGGATTACGCTGGCTGAGGCCGGGCTGGGACTGGTACTGGGAATCGCCACAGGCTTCGGGGCAGCTGTGCTGATGGACCGGTTTGATAAGGCATACAAGGCTTTTTATCCCATCATTGTACTGACCCAGACCGTACCGGCGGTTGCCATTGCGCCTCTTCTGGTGCTGTGGTTCGGCTATGAAATGACTCCCAAGGTTATACTGATTGTCATTACCACGTTCTTTCCCATCACAGTGGGGCTGCTCACCGGATTCAGGGCAGCTGACCCGGATGCGGTGAATCTGTTGAAGGCCATGGGAGCGGGCCGGTTCCAGATATTCCGGTATATCAAGCTGCCGGGCGCCATGGGCCAGTTTTTTTCCAGTCTCAAGATATCTGCCTCCTATGCTGTGGTGGGGGCTGTGATTGCCGAGTGGCTGGGCGGTTTCGGCGGACTGGGCGTTTACATGACAAGGGTAAAGAAGGCATTTTCCTTTGACAAGATGTTCGCGGTTATTTTCCTGATATCGGCTATCAGCTTAATCCTGATGTGGGCCGTGGAACTGCTTCAGAAAAAATGCATGCCATGGGAAACCAATCTGAAACAAAAATAGAACGGAAGACAGATATCCGGCATAACACAAAGGTGTTCCGTAAAGAGGAGAGGATTAGAATGAAAAATAAACGCGCAAGTATGCTGATGGCGTCCCTGTGCCTGGGAGTACTTCTTGCCGGGTGCGGCAGGGCTCCGGTTACAGGAGATAAGACCGCCCCCGGCCAGTCTGTGGCTGATACACAGAAAGAAACCGCATCAAAGGAAATTACACAGAAGGAAACTGCACAAACGGGAGCCGGAAACCAGGGTGAAAACACGCCGGGACAGGATGTAAAAAAGCTGACGTTCGTTCTGGACTGGACGCCCAACACCAACCATACAGGTATCTATGTTGCCCGGGAAAAGGGGTATTTTAAGGATGCGGGCCTGGAAGTGGAAATCGTGCAGCCGCCGGAAAACGGGGCCGAGGTATTGGCTGCCTCGGGCAAGGCCCAGTTCGCCATGTCCTTCCAGGACAGCCTGGCGCCCGCGTTTTCAGGGGACAATCCCCTTCCCGTGACCGCTGTGGCAGGAGTTATACAGCACAATACATCCGGTATTATTTCCGCGAAAGGCGGGGGAATGGACCGCCCAAAGGGACTGGAGGGGAAAAAGTATGCCACCTGGGACCTTCCGGTGGAAAAGGCTACCATAAAGGATGTAATGGAAGCGGACGGAGGGGACTTTGATAAGGTGGAGCTGATTCCCAGCACAGTGACGGACGAGGTGACGGCCCTGAAGACAAAATCCGTGGATGCCATATGGATTTTCTATGCATGGGCAGGCGTCAAGACAGAGCTGGAAGGCCTGGAGACAGACTATTTCGCATTTGCTGATTTAAATCCTGTATTTGATTTTTATACACCGGTTATCATAGCCAACAATACATTCCTCCAGGAGGAGCCTGAGACAGCCAGGGCATTTCTGGAAGCGGTCAGCAGGGGATATGAGTTTGCCATAGAACATCCCCGGGAGGCAGGGGACATTCTGTTAAAGGCTGCGCCGGAGCTGGACCCGGAGCTGGTAAAAGCCAGTCAGGAATACCTGGCGGATAAATACCGGGCCGACGCACCCCAATGGGGATACATTGACCAGGAGCGCTGGGATGGGTATTACGCGTGGCTGAATGAAAAAGGGCTTACGGAAACGCCCATTGAGGCGGGAACCGGATTTACCAACGATTATCTGCCGTAAGGCCGGGGACGGAAAGGCAGTGGACAGATTGTCCGGCGGAGAAAAGGCCGGACCAGCCGGGCCAGGAGGAGAACATGGAGCAACTGAAGGTAGAGGGAATTTCAAAATCCTTTGACGGGGAGCCGGTGCTGGCGGATATATCCATAACCCTGAACAAGGGTGAGCTGGTGTCGCTTCTGGGAATCAGCGGAGGCGGAAAAACCACGCTTTTTAATATCATTGCAGGGCTGTCAAGACCGGATGCAGGGCGGGTCCTTCTGGACGGGGAGGACGTGACCGGCTGTCCGGGCCGGGTGAGCTATATGCTGCAGAAGGACCTGCTCCTTCCCTACCGGACCATAGAGGACAATGTGTCCCTTCCGCTGGTTGTAAAAGGAATGAAGAAGGGGAAGGCGCGGGAGCAGGCAGCGCCCTACTTCCGTCAGTTCGGCCTGGAGGGCACACAGAAGAAATATCCGGCCCAGCTGTCAGGAGGCATGCGTCAGAGGGCGGCCCTGCTTCGCACCTATCTGTTTTCAGGCAGTGTGGCCCTGCTGGACGAGCCCTTTTCAGCACTGGACATGCTGACCAAGAAATCAGTCCATGACTGGTATCTGAAGGTGATGGATGAAATCCACCTGTCCACCCTGTTCATTACCCATGACATTGAAGAGGCCATATTGCTGTCCGACCGGATATACCTGCTGACAGGCAGGCCTGGAAGGATAACGGAGGAGCTTGTTATAAGAGAGCCCAAGCCCAGGGACAGGGATTTCAGCCTTACGGAAGAATTCCTGGAATATAAGAGGCACATACTGAGACATCTGGAAAGAACAACCTGAAAAAGAACAGCCTGAAAAATGAGGAGCCCTTTCACCGGTTCCTTATTTTATTTTTCTATCTATTATGTTTATATATATTGTTTTCCTGTATTTTACCATAAGGTTGACGGGGACAGGTAAAAAATATTATAATTAATATATTTCAATGATAAGCTGCGTGCGGAAAAGAGGTACTTGCATGAGTACGAAAAGAAGCAGTGATGAGACAAGCATTTACATTATAGACAGGGATTACAGGCTGGTGCATTTTAATGACGCCCTGAAGCGGCGGTTTAAGGATGTGCGCTGCGGTGATTTCTGCTATGAGAAGCTGTGCAGCGAGGACAGGCCCTGCCAGGGCTGTCCGCTAAATGAAGATTCGGACGGGGCTGTCATGTTTTATAACAAAGCCATCCAGCAGTGGGTGGAAGTGAGTACAGGTGACATGGACTGGCCGGGACATGGGGCCTGCCGGGTGATTCTGGTCCGGGAAATCTATGAGGGCAATAAGAATCTCTTTTACAACCTTACCAGCATTTCTGCCTATGACGAATTGTTTGAGCTGAATTTCACCAGGGATTACTATAAGATACTGTACCATCAGGAGGGGAAGTATGTAATTCCTGCGCCGGAGGGAACGCTGGGCTCCATGGTCCGGGATGTATCGGAACACATGATTCACCCGGACGATGCCCGGCGGTTCCTGACGTTCTGGGACCCGGAGCGCATCACATCCTGCCTTTGGGACCGTGATGACAGCCGCGTCCTGAAAGGGGAGTTCCGCAAACGGAAGGTGGACGGAACCTGGTGCTGGGTGGCGCAGATTGTAGTGCCTATTTTAAACGGCGCTGAGGACGAGAACATTGTCATGTGCTTTATACAGGACATTGACGAGCAAAAACGCAGGGAAGAATCATTGACCCGGGGAAATCAGGAGCCGGAGGAGCGCCCGGACCCCGTCACCGGGCTTTGCAGGAGGCCGGTGTTTTTCAGGCAGTCGGACGCTTTCCTGAAACATGTAAGAAACCCTGAGGATTACTGCCTCATGGCCATTGATATTGAGCATTTCAAGCTATTTAATGACTGGTATGGGCCGGAAACAGGGGACCGCCTGCTGGCCATGATTGGGGCACTGCTGGATAAGACGCGGGCAGAGGAGGGCGGACTGGCCGGTTATATGGGCGGGGACGATTTCGTTATACTGCTTCCGGATGCGCCCGCTGTCCTGCGCAGGCTGCAGGAGGAGATAACCAGGTACATGAAGGAGTATGGCGGCACAGCCGGCTTCCTTCCGGCCTTTGGCATCTATGGAATTGACGGTGGGGGCCTCCCTGTCAGCAACATGTATGACCTGGCCGTCATAGCCCTGTCCTCGGTGAAGGGTAATTACGCCCAGAGGGTCAGCCGGTATGACAGCCGCATGAAGCAGAAGATGGAGGAGGACCACAGGCTTTTATCTGAGATACAGCGGGCCCTGGCCAATGGCGAATTCACCTTCTATGCCCAGCCCAAGTGCAATATGCGGACCGGAAAGATTGTGGGGCTGGAATCCCTGGTGCGATGGAACCACCCGGTGCGGGGCCTTATAGCCCCCGGCGTGTTCATTCCCCTTTTGGAGAACAACGGGCTCATAACAAAGCTGGACCTGTATGTATGGGAGGAGGTCTGCAGGAATGTCAGAAAATGGATAGACAGCGGCCGCAGGCCCATTCCCATATCGGTCAATGTGTCCAGGATGGACATTTATGCCCTGAATGTGACCCAGGTATTCCAGGAGCTTATCAGACGCTACTGCCTGGACCCCGGACTGATAGAGATAGAGATTACGGAGAGCGCCTATGTGGAGGAATACAAGGTCATAACAGCTGTGGTGGAGGAGCTGCGGACCGCAGGCTTTACCGTGCTTATGGATGATTTCGGCAGCGGTTATTCATCCCTGAACATGCTGAAGGATGTAAATGTGGATGTCCTGAAAATCGACATGAAATTCCTGGATATGGACCGCAGCAGCATGGACAAGGGCATGGGAATCCTGGAGGCGATCACCCGTATGGCCAATATTGTGGGCATACGCATGATAGCGGAGGGAGTCGAGAGCAAGGAACAGATGGAGCTGCTTCTGGACATGGGCTGCACCTACGGGCAGGGATATTATTTCTACCATCCCATGCCCATAGAAGTTTTTGAACCGCTTCTGTCAGATGAGGCCAACATTGATTTCAGGGGAATCAAGGCGAGGCAGATTGAGCGGATTCGTCTTCAGGAGCTGATGAACGGGGACATGGTAAGCGATGCCATGATGAACAATATTCTGGGCGCTGTTGCATTTTATGATTTATACGAGGGCAGGCTGGAGCTTCTTAGGGTTAATGAGCAGTACTGTTCCGTCACCCGCACCACGGGCATGGACCTGGAGGAAGTACGCAAATCCATTATGGACACCATATTTGAGGAGGACAGGAGCCGTGTGATGGAAATATTCAGCCGGGCCAGACAAAATCCTATAAAAGGAGCGGAAGGGGACCTGCGCAGCAGGCGGGGAGACGGAACTTCCATGTGGATGCATCTGAGGGTATTTTTCCTCAGGGAGCAGGACGGCCACTGGCTTTACTACGGAGCCATAAGCGATATATCCCAGCAGAAGCACAGGGAGCAGCAGCTGGAAGCCTCCCGGCGCGCCCTGTCGTCCGCAGTATATATATCGGAAAAGGACGAGTCCTTCATGAAGCTGGACGAGGAGAACCGCAGGGCCGCTGCCTCCATCTTTGCCCAGATGATGCCCGGCGGCATGATAGGAGGTTACTGCGAGGAAGGATTTCCGCTGTATTTTGCCAACCATGAGATGGTAAAGCTGCTGGGCTATGAAACCTTTGAGGAATTGCGGGAGGCAATCCGGGGACAGGTTATCAACACCATTCACCCGGATGACCGGGAACGGGTGGCGGCAGACATAGGACCGCGGTATTACACCGGCCTGGAATACACCACCACCTACCGCATGCCCAAGAAGGACGGCACCTGGTTCTGGACCCTGGACAAGGGCCGCGTCATTGAGGCGGAGGACGGCCGCCTGGCTATCATCAGCGCCTGCACGGACATCTCCGAGAGCATGGAGGCCCGGCGCCTGCTACACCAACCTTTGGGAGATACGGCGGATAATGAATTCAATTGACCTGTCATAATAGAAAAGACGGACAACCAGCCATATAAAGCAGAAGGAGACAACCCTTATGATTCTATATTTTTCTGGAACAGGAAACAGTGAGTATACAGCAAGGAGAATCAGCCTTGAGACAAAGGACAAAATCCTGAATCTGGAAGAAAAAATACGCAGCCGTGATTTTACAGGCATGTACTCGGATACCCCATGGGTGGTGGTTTCCCCCACCTATGCATGGAGAATCCCGCGCATTGTGCAGGAGTGGCTGGAAAACACGGAATTAACCGGAAACAGAAACATATATTTTGTAATGACCTGCGGAGGAAACATTGGAAACGCCGGTAAATACCTGAAAAAATTAGCTGCCGCCAAACACCTGGACTATTCAGGCTGCGCCCAGATAATCATGCCTGAAAACTACATTGCAATGTTTACCACGCCCACACAGGAAGAAGCAGCACGGATAATCCGCCAATCCCAAAGCGCAACCGACAAAACCGCCCGGCTCATCAAACACGGCAGGCCTATCCCCCGGCTTCCCGTAACGCTGAAGGACAGAATCAACAGCGGCATTGTAAACGCACTGTTTTACCCTGTCTTTGTCCACGCCAAAAAGTTCCGCTCCACAGATGCCTGCATCTCCTGCGGAAAATGCGCTGCCGTCTGTCCTTTGAACAACATCCGCCTGAAGAACGGAACTCCTGTATGGGGGCAAAGCTGCACCCACTGCATGGCCTGCATCAGCCGCTGTCCGGCCAAAGCCATTGAATACGGGAAACACAGCCAGAACCTGCCGCGTTACACCTGCCCTGAACATATAAGCTGAATACGAACCACAAGAATAAACCCTTCCATTTTACAAATTCAGCTTCAAATCCCCCTCCTTAATCCACCCCATCTTCCGCAGCACCTCTCCAAACACAAAGGTCAGCACAGCGGGCAGCAGGAAGCACACCAAAAGGATGCCCACCCACATCCTGGTCCCGCCGCCCATGGCCGTGTATACGCCGATGGGGCCTACCAGACCGCAGGTGCCCATGCCTGACCCGGCAGGGATGTTTTCCAGGCAAAAGACCATGGTGGCTATGGGGCCGGTAATCATGGATGCCAGTGTGGGAGGTATCCAGATACGGGGATTCAGCACGATGTTGCCCATCTGCAGCATACTGGTTCCCAGGCCCTGGGCCATCAGTCCGCCCACTTTATTCTCCCGGTAGCTCATGACGGCAAAGCCAATCATCTGGGCGCAGCAGCCGGCTGTGGCTGCTCCCCCGGCCAGTCCGTCCAGGGATAAGGCGATACAGATGGCTGCACTGCTGATGGGAAGGGTCAGGGCAATGCCGATAAGGGCCGACACCAGGATTCCCATGATAAAGGGCTGCATTTCCGTGGCCGTCTTTACCAGATTCCCAAACCAGCTCATGAATCCGGCCACGCCGGGTCCTACAAACTGGGCCATCAGCACACCGGATATAATGGTGAGTCCGGGGGTTACAATGATGTCCAGGCGGGTTTCCTTGGATACAATTTTGCCTAGTTCAGCCGCCACAATGGTGGCCACCAGAGCGCCAACAGGACCTCCCAGGGCATTGCCCGCAATGCCTACCGTGGCGGCGGAGAACAGCACCAGCTGGGGCGCTTTTAAGGCGTGGGCAATGGCGATGCCAAGGGCTGCGCCGGTAGCGCTTTTTGCATAGTCCGCAATGACATTGAAAATTTCTATCTGGAACTGCTGCCCCAGGGTACCGAAAATAGTGCCGATGAGAAGGGAAGCAAACAGGCCGAAAGCCATGGCTCCCAGGGCGTCAATCAGATAGGTCTGTACCGTGATGTTTACATTTTTCCGCTTCAGGAATTCTTTCACACTTGATTTTGTCATACTCATATTCTCCCTTTTTCCGGGCTGGGGGGTGTATTAGCATTGATACGCTCCGGAGCCTTTATTTTGTTAGGGATTTTATCACATATTCATAAAAATGCAAGGATTTTGACTAAAATCGCAATTTTTGTTAAAATATTAACAGATTGCAAAATGATATGGTGTGGGATATAATGGTATGAACAGGGGATATTAACCTGGAAATGAGGTGGACGGTATCGAATTCCGGATTTTATATACACTGCAGGAACTTCACACGCCTTTGGTAGACGGGCTTATGGTGTTCATTACCTCTCTGGGCGACCACGGATGGTTCTGGCTCCTTATGGGTGTCCTGCTTTTTTCATTTCCCAGAACCAGGCTTTTGGGAGGATGCATGCTGGTATCCATAGCAGCCGGATTCCTTTTGGGCAATGTACTGCTTAAGAATATGATAGCCAGGCAGCGGCCCTGCTGGCTGGAGCCTGCCGTGGAGCTGCTGGTCCGTGTGCCCGGGGATTATTCCTTTCCCTCCGGACATTCCCTGGTGAGCTTTGAGGGAGCGGTCTGTATTTTCCTTTTTAACAGGAAATGGGGAATTCCCGCCCTTATGCTGGCTGTGCTCATCGCATTTTCCAGACTGTATCTCTTTGTCCATTTTCCCACGGATGTGCTGGCAGGAAGCATGATGGGAACCCTGATTGCCTGGTCCGTGGTGAGTACAGCTAAAAGGCGGCGGCAAAACAGGGATTGTATAGGGGAAGAACCATGCCAAGGTGGCAAACCCGCAGAATAAAATGACCATAGAATGACAGAATGAAAGACAGGTGGAAGTTATGTTGGAACGCGCTCCGGGAATTTTTGAAGTGGAGCTTCACAGCAATCAGAAAAGTATTGATGAGATTAAGATATTCCTCATTCCCGGAAAGGATGGGGGAAGAAGCCTGATGGTGGACGCTGGTTTCCGCAGCAGGACGTGTCTGCGCGTCATGGAAGCGGAGCTGGAAAAGCTGGGAATCACCTATGACAGGCTGGATATATTCCTGACCCACAAGCACCATGACCACTGCGGCCTGGCCAGCGAGTATGCGGCCAGAGGCGCAAGGCTGTTCATGAATCCCCAGGAAGACAGGCACTGCTATGACTGCCTTTACTACAATCACAGCCACGGCTCCACGGAGGACCAGCCCCAGGTGCTGCAGAGCGTTGGGGTGACAGAGGATGGGACGCCGGAGATTTGGAACATGTTTATGGAAGTGAACCGCAGGATTCGGGAGAACAGGGGATGGGAATTTGAGATACCGGGATATCCCTACACACCGGTCAATGAGGGGCAGATTCTGAGCTATGGGGATTATGACCTGGAGACAGTGGGGCTTAAGGGACATACCTACGGGCAGATGGGACTTTACGACCGGAAGCATAAGATTCTCTTTAGCGCGGACCAGGTCATTGACGGCATTGTGCCTATTGTGGGCACCACCTATCCGGATGAGCATCTGCTTAAGGGGTATTTTGATTCCCTGGAAAGGCTGAAGCACCAGTACGGTGACTGCCTGATTCTCCCGGCGCACAAGGAACCCATCCGGGACGTGAAGCGGGTGGTGGACCGGATTGTATTTGCTTATCTGGATAAGACGGATTTAATCAAGCATATCCTGGACCACGGCCATCACAGGATGACCACCAAGGAGGTGGCCTGCCTGGCTTACGGCATAGACCATGTGCCCAGGGACCAGTCGGAGTTTATCAAGCTTAAAATGGTTATCAGCAAGACCTTTTCCTGTCTGGAATACCTGTATGATGAGGATTTCGCCATCCGCACCCTGGAGAATGGGACTTATTACTGGGAAGCTCCGTAAGGGGTAGCGGGAGCGGGAAAATAAAAAAGTGCTTGCATATCTTTATATATGGTGTATAGTAGAAGATACAATAAAAACAGAAGCAGAGTAGGTATATGTGCGTTAAGTGCCGGCTGGACAGGGAGTTGTCAGCTGGACGAAAGAGGATTCCCCAAGGGAATCTCCCTGCGGTGCATATGCTGCATCCCGCTGCAACAGAGATAGATGGAGCGGCCTGTTTTATGTGCAGCCGGTTTACACCGGTTAAAAGCGTGTTTGGAATTCTGTGACGAAGCACGTTCTCGCACAGGGAAGCCATGTCCCGGCATAAATGTGGATATGGTTCCCGGGGCCGTTTTTTGTATGCCAGGAAGAAAGGTTCCTGCACCTGCCATTGTATATCTCCGTTTGTAGTCCGTGAAATCTGCAAAGGAGGTAATGAATCATGAAGAAATTAGCAGAACTGTTTGGCAGCTCCTCCCGGGAGCTAAAGAGTGTCAGGACCATCACTGTGTGCGCCATGCTGGCGGCGGCCGCAATCATCCTGGTGAATTTCCGTATTGAGCTGACCAGCACCCAGAGAATCGGTTTTTCCGGCATACCCAACCAGTTAGTGGCCTATCTTTTTGGTCCTGCGGTCAGCTGTCTGTTCGCAGGGGCGCTGGACATTGTCAAATATCTCATAAAGCCGGTGGGCGCCTTTTTTCCCGGCCTGACGCTGGTGACCATGATGGCCGGCCTGATTTACGGGTTTTTCTTATACAGGAAGCCGTTAAAATTCACCAGGGTTCTGGCAGCCCATTTCCTGGTCTGCCTGGTGTGCAACGTGATTCTCAACACCCTGTGCCTCAGTATTCTGTACGGGCAGGCATTCATGATACTTCTGCCTCCCAGAATCATACAGAACCTGGTGAAATGGCCCATTGATTCCTTTATCTTTTACAATGTGGCCAGGATGCTGGAGCTGTCCGGCGTGTTCCGGATTGTCAGGGGAAGCAGGGCAGCGGTGACGCGGTAGCCGGAAGCAGATTAAAAGTTATTTATTTAACGGGTGAAGCATTTAACAAGAACCGGCAGGGACAGACACGCAGAGTCCCCTGCTGTTTACAGCAAATTGCCCCCGGGCTTCAGGTGTAAAACCTGTCCCGGGGGCATTCTGCTGCCATGGGGCCGGGGCCGGTGGGAATTCTCTCTCAGAATTGCCGGTGGGCCCCGTTATTTTTGCGACAGGCTGTTTTGCAAAAAGTACATTGGCGCTGTTGATTCGCCCGGAGGGCTGTGCTATGATTGGGGCTGCAAAAATGAGATGAAAGCAGTTTAAAGGAGGAACCATGCCATGGCAGTTCATGTAATCGACGAAGCCAGCCGTTGTCTTCAGTGTAAGAAACCCATGTGTCAGCAGGGATGCCCAATCCACACCCCCATACCCGCAATGATTAAGGCCCTGAAAGAAGGGGGACTGGAAGAAGCAGGCGCCATGCTGTTTTCCAATAACCCCATGTCATTGGTGTGTTCCCTTGTATGCAATCATGAGCGGCAGTGCGAGGGCCACTGTGTCCTGGGAAGGAAGGGACAGCCGGTCCATGTGAGCAGTATAGAAAATTATATATCAGATACATGCCTGGAGCGCATTGACATCCGGTGCCAGCCAAAGAACGGAACAAAAGTGGCTGTTATCGGGGCAGGACCCGCGGGAATCACCATCGCCATCCTGCTGACAAAGAAAGGATACAGTGTGACCATCTTTGACTCCAGGGACAAGATTGGCGGCGTACTGCAGTATGGAATACCTGAATTCCGCCTGCCAAAGTCCATTCTGGAGCGCTATAAGAAGAAGCTTCTGTCCATGGGAATCAGGATTCGTCCCAACACCACCATCGGAGGCGCGCTGGAAATCAAGGACCTGTTCCGGGACGGGTATGAGAGCATTTTCATCGGCACCGGCGTGTGGCGTCCAAAGAAGCTGGGAATCAAGGGAGAGTCCCTGGGAAATGTCCATTTTGCCATTGACTATCTGGCCAACCCGGATGCCTATGACCTGGGGGACCGGGTGGCCATCATCGGGGTGGGGAATTCCGCCATGGACGTGGCCAGGACCGTTATCCGCAAGGGCTCCCACCATGTAACCCTCTATGCCAGGGGAAGCCACTCAGACGCCAGCCTTCACGAAACCCAGTATGCCATGCTGGACGGGGCTAAATTCGAGTTTAACCGGAATGTGGTGGAAATCAATGACAATGGACCTGTATTCCAGCAGATTCTGTACGATGAGGAGGGAAATGTGACAGGTTATTCCCGGGAGCAGGAGCAGATTTACGCTGACTCTGTCATTATTTCCATCAGCCAGGGGCCAAAGAGCAAGCTGGTCAACACCACACAAGGACTGAAAGCCACCAGAAACGGCCTTCTGGAGACAGATGAACAGGGGGAGACAACGGTGGAGGGAATCTTTGCCTCCGGCGACGTGGTTTTGGGAGCCAAGACAGTGGTGGAGGCTGTGGCCTATTCCAAAACCGTCGCAGATGCCATGGATGTCTATATGAAGGAAAAAGCAGGGAAGAAAAAGATGGAAAACCTGGAATAACCGTGGTAAAATAGGACTTGAGAACGTTTGCAAAGGAGAGAGGCCATGAAACTGAATACAGGCATGAGATGCCATGATTTATGTCCCAGGATGGAAATGGAAAAGCTGTTTGCCCGGGTGAGGGAACATGATATCCATCAGATTCAGCTGGCATTTGGAAAGTCCATCAGCGATTATGATTTTACCACAGGCCGTTACAGCAGCGGATTCGCCCGGGCCATTGCCGGGGAGCTGGAGAAGAATAGCATCCATGTGGCTGTGCTGGGCTGTTATATCAATCCCACCAATCCCGTTGAGTCCAGACGGCGGTCAGAGGTGGCGCGTTTCATAGAACACCTGAAATATGCCAGAATCATCGGGGCAGATATGGTGGGGACTGAGACCGGACGCCTGGACCCGGATTTCAGGGTCACAGAGGAAACCTATACAGAGGACGCCTACCAGCTGCTTCTCAAGAGCATGAAGGAGATTGTGGCTGCGGCTGAGAAGCTGGGTGTCATCGTGGGCGTGGAGGGCGTATTTAACCACACTCTGTACAGCCCGGCCAGGATGAAACGCTTCCTGGAGGACATTGATTCCCCCAATGTGGAGGTGATACTGGATGCTGTAAACCTGATTCATCCGGATGAAACGGAGCCTGAGGCCCAGGAGCGTGTCATTGACAGAGCCTTTGCATACTACGGCGACCGCATAGGGGCCCTTCATGTGAAGGATTTTGTCTTTGACGGGCAGGAACAGCTGTTCCGCCATGTGGGAGACGGGCTGTTCCGGTATGAACCCCTTATGAAGCATGTAAAGAAAATGAAGCCTCACATCGCCATGCTGCTGGAGAATTCCAGCCAGGAGCGGTATCATGGGGATGTGGAGTTCCTTCAGAGGATTTACGACCAGGTCTGAAGCCTGGACAGGGACCAGAGATAAATTTAACATAACAACACCCCAAGGCTTCCGAAAACAAGGCAGCCTTGGGGTGTTGTATATTGTGTGGGCATTCTGCTCCAATTATCTGCCTGAACCGTCTGCTCCGGCTGGCTGGCGGAATCAGGCGGAAAGCTCCCGCTTCATTTTCCGGAAGGAAAGAATGAACAGGGTTACGGTGGTGCACACTGCGATGGTGTCGGCAATGGGTTCGGCCACAAATACGGCAAATACCTTATTTTCAAAGAGGTTAGGCAGAATATAAATAAGGGGTATCAGCAGGATGACCTTGCGCAGCAGGGCCAGGAACAGGGAGGTCTTGCTGTCGCCGATGGCGATAAAGGTCTGCTGGCATGCCAGCTGGGCTCCAAAGAGCAGGGAAGCCGCCATATAGATGCGGATGGACCACTGGCTGAACGCTGTCAGGGCAGGGTCCTGGGTGAAAATACGGATATAAACCATGGGAGCGAACATGGCTACGGCCCAGAGCGCAGTGGAGTAGGCCATACATGAAGCCAGCAGCAGGCGGAAGGTCCTGCTTACACGGTCCAGCTTCCTGGCCCCGTAGTTAAAGCTGATGATGGGCTGGGCGCCCTGGGTCAGTCCCTGGAGGGGGAGAAGGGAGAACTGCATTACGCTTCCCATAATGGTCATGGCGCCTACTGCCACATCGCCTCCGTATTTTAACAGGGAGGTATTAAAACAGATGTTCAGGATGCTTTCCGTGAACTGCATAACAAAGGGGGCGGCGCCCAGTGCAATGGCCGGCATGAGGATTTCCCTTCTGGGCCGCATGTAACAGGTGCGTATCTTAAGGTAGCTTTTATTGGATATAAGAAACAGGACCACCCAGGCAGCGGAGATTCCCTGGGAGATAATGGTTGCCAGGGCCGCGCCCCGTACGCCCATGTGGAACACAAACATGAGGATGGGGTCCAGGATGATGTTGCATATGGCTCCGATGAGCACGGTGTACATGCCTGTCTTGGCATATCCCTGGGCGTTGATGAAGGCATTGAGTCCCAGGGCCAGCTGTACGAAAATGGTTCCCAGGGAATAAATCTGCATGTAAGCCCAGCCATATTCTATTGTGTTGCCGCTGGCGCCGAACATCAGCAGAATGCGGCGGCCGAAGATGAGGAAAAAGGCGGTCAGCACAACGGCCACGGTTATGAGGGCAGTGGTGCAGTTGCCCAGGATGTTTTCGGCCTCCTCCTTCCTGCCCTTGCCCAGCATGATGGACGCCCTGGGAGCGCCGCCCATGCTCACCAGGGCGGCAAAGGCTGAAATTGCCATGATGACCGGGAAGGTGACGCCTACGCCTGTAAGTGCGTTGGCGCCTTCGCCGGGCAGATGGCCGATGTACATACGGTCTACCATGTTATACAGCACGTTGATGATTTGGGCTGTAATGGCCGGCAGGGCCAACTGAAAAAGAAGTTTCCCCACGCTTCCTGTGCCCAGGTCCACCTCTTTTGCTTCTCTGTTTTTTTCCATATAAATCACAATCCTTTCGTATTTCAAAAATAACCATTTAAATACTATATCTCGAAACCATGGGAAAGTCAACCTGGGAAGCGGATGGCAAAAAGCTGAAAAAACCGGCCCTTCGGGACGTAATCCATGCTGTATGGAATTCATGACAGACCGGTATACCACATCCCTTCCCCTTTTAAACAGAAATGGGCGGTTTAGGATGATTTCTGCTTTGGTTGTGTAAAATACACAAAAATAAGAGGGGAAAAAACGAAAAATAATTATGTTTTATGTCTATATGCATAAAGATACAATTTTATATTGACAGGAATGTCAGATAAGATTATAATGCAAATAAAAATACAAGTTGTAATGACAAAATGTAATAATAAATTTACCAGGAGGAAACAGTATGAAAGACAAAATTGCCGGCGCCCTGTACGGGATGGCTCTGGGCGATGCCATGGGCATGCCTGCCGAGTTGTGGGGAAGGAAGAGAGTGAAGGCGTTTTTCGGCCGGATTGAGGGATTTTTAGACGGACCGGCTGAGAATGATGTGGCATTTAATTATAAAAAAGGCCAGTTTACCGATGATACGGGCCAGGCCCTTGTGCTGCTGGATTCCATTGCATCCACTGGTTATGAACCGGACACCAGGGACATTGCCTTAAGAATGCTGGCCTGGGCTGAGAAGGAAAATGCCTTTGAGAACAATATCCTGGGCCCCACCTCCAAGGTGGCCCTGGCCAATTTCCGGGACGGCATCCAGGATTCCAGGATTACGGACAAGGCATTATCCAACGGAAGCGCCATGAGGATTGCCCCCATCGGCTGCCTCTTCAGGCCGGAGCAGAAGGAGGATATAGCCAGGTACGTGTACCAGGTGTCAAGGGCCACCCATACCAGCGATGTGACCATAGCCGGTGCAGCCATGATTGCAGCCGCTGTGAGCTCGGCCATTGTGAAGGATGATTTTGAGGAAATTATGGAGGATGTGTTTGGGATTGAGGAGATAGGCTGCAGCCTGGGATGTGAGACGTTCAGCCCGAAACTGGGAGAGCGCCTGCGGATTGGACTGGAGATTGCCAGGACGCATAAGGGGGACGAGGAAGGATTTATCCGCAGGCTTTACGATGTGGTGGGCACCGGAGTGGGCATCATCGAGTCTGTACCGGCTGCCCTGTCCGTGGCATATTTTGCCCAGGACCCAAACCGGTCCTGCCTGCTCTGCGCCAATATGGCAGGCGACACCGATACCATCGGGGCCATGGCAACGGCTGTCTGCGGCGCATTTACAGGGGCCGGACAGATAAAACAGGAATACATTGACACCCTGAGACAGCAGAATGATGCTGACTTTGACCATTACATCCGGATACTGGAAATAGGAAGGGAGAGACTTGCATGAAAACCCTGGTAATAGGCGCAGCCATCATTGATATCATAATGAAAATCAAACGCCTGCCCAAAAGCGGAGAGGACATTCTGTGCAGCGAAACCATGACCACGGTGGGGGGATGCGCTTACAATGTGGCCGGCACCCTGCGGGGCTTTGGCGTGGAACACGACCTGTTTGTGCCTGTGGGAAGGGGGATGTACGGGGATATGATTGCCGGGGATTTGGAGAACCTGGGATACCCCATCCTTATCAGGGAAGAGGAGAGGGACAACGGTTACTGCCTGTGCCTGGTGGAGGAGGACGGAGAGCGCACCTTCATCACGGTAAAGGGAGCTGAAGGCTGTTTCCGTTCATCCTGGTTTGAACCGCTGTCCCCGGATGCTTATGACAGCATCTATGTAGCCGGGTACCAGGTGTGCGGCGGCGGCGGCCGGGTTATATCCGGCTGGATGGAGGGCGCCGGGGACAGTCTGAGGGAGAAGCGGGTTTTCTTTGCTCCGGGACCTGTTATAACCGGGATAGAGTCACCGGTGATGGAGCGCATCCTGTCGGTGAATCCCATTCTCCACATCAATGAGAAAGAAGCCTTTGATTATGCAAAGCAGGCAACGGTGGAGGACTGCCTGAGGTACCTGCACAGTCTGAACCACAATCTTGTGGTGGTGACCATGGGAGCTGCCGGCACCATGTATTATGACGGCAGGGTGATGAAGTCAGTGCCTGCTGTCAAGACAAAGGTAAAGGATACCATAGGGGCGGGGGACAGCCATGTGGCTGCCATGATTGCGGGATACTATAAAGGGCTGGATACGGAGCAATGCGTAAGGCTGGCCAACCGGGTAGCCGCAAGTATCGTAGGCATACAGGGGCCGGTGATGACCATGGAGATGTTTGAGCAGCAGGATTTCATATCAGATATTCTGGATGGCTGTATATAAAAAACGAATGCGGAGGGGAATTTCATATGAATAAAATAAAAGAGTTCTTTCATGATTGGAGCATATTTGAAAAAGTCTGGCTGGTTTTTGTTTGCTCCCTGATGGCCGTCATATGGTTCATCAACGGGGATACGCCGTTCATGCTGGTGCTGAGCCTTACAGGCAGCCTGAACCTGGTGCTGGGAGCCAAGGGCAAGGTGGCAGGACTGTATTTTGCCATCATTAACAGCGCCATGTATGCGTACCAGTGCATGGGTATACCGCTGTACGGCGAGGTAATGTACAATGTACTCTACAGCATACCGGTCAGCGCCACGGCCATCTATCTGTGGAAAAAGAACGCGACCAGCGACGGCGAGGTCAGATTCCGCACCATGACGCCTAAGCTCATTGCAGGGGTAGCGGCAGCAACAGCCCTGGGAGTATGGGGTTATTCGGAAGTGTTAAAATACATGGGCGGTTCCTTCGCGTTTATGGATTCACTGACAACCGTGGTTTCAGTCATTGCCAGTATGCTCTACCTGCTCCGTTACTCCGAACAGTGGCTTATGTGGGTCATTGTCAACGCCCTTTCCATTATTATGTGGATTATGGTGTTTGCATCAGGAGATACCACGGCCCTGCTCATCATTGTGATGAAGACCGTGAACCTGCTGAATTCCCTCTACGGATACATGAACTGGAAGAAAATATCCCGGAAAACAGCGGCATAAGTTGAAAGAATGTCTCTCTCAGTATATAATGATAAAAACAGTAAGTGAACGGATTGAGGTTATCATGAGAGAGAAATTAGCCAAATATGAGCAAATCAGACAGGATATCATACATAAAATCGAGAGCATGGAATACAGGCCCAACCAGGTCATTCCATCGGAATATGAACTGTGCGCATCCTATGGAGTAAGTAGGATTACGGTCCGAAAGGCCATAGACGAGCTGGTCCATGAGGGGTTTCTCTACCGCATCAAGGGAAAAGGAAGCTTTGTCCGCGACCATGCGTCGGAGGGATTGTCACGCATCTACAGCTTTACCGAAGCCATCCTCCATCAGGGGAAGACACCGTCCAAGAAGCTTTTATCCCTGACTGTTAAGGAAGCGGATGCCGATGTAAGGCGCAGAATGGGTTTAAAGGAAAAGGAGGAGGTCTATGTCATCAAGAGCATTTACTATGCGGACGGCAGTCCGTACTGCATCAACACCTCCATTCTTCCAAGAAAGCTGTTCCCAAAGCTGGAGCTGTTTGATTTCAACCATAACTCCTTGTATGAGGTGCTGAAATCCTTTTACCAGCTCTCCTTCACAAAGGCGCGCCAGATTTTAAACGCCACATTGGGAAACAGTGAAATCTACGGGTATCTGGAGACAGAACAGAACCAGCCCCTTCTCAAAATAAACGCCACATCGTTCTGTCTGTATAATGATAATGAGACTGTGTTTGAGATATATGAATCTTATATATTGACGGACATCCTAAGCTATTATGTGGAAAAATATAATACGTAAGAAGTGTTCCGCAGATATACGGCGCACAGCCAGGGAAAAGCGGTCCCTGCCAGTCTATGGCAGGGGCCGCTTTTTGTGGAACAGGAGCAGAAGTCCCATGTAGCTGAAGCAAAGGAACAGAATCTGCACCGCTGTCATGATAAAGAGGGGCAGCTCCTTAAGCCAGACGCAGGCCTGGGTGAATGCCAGGTACATGCCGATGGATACCAGCAAAAGGAGCACAGGCTTAATAATCATGTTGGCGGTGTCCCAGCGGAAGGGGACCAGGCGTTTTACCGCAAGAAAGCACATAAGGGCCAGGGCCAGCTCACTGGCCAGCATACCCCACAGGTATCCCAGGATTCCGTATCGGGGGATGGCAAAGAGCACAAATGCCAGCCGGATGACCATGGCGCACACATTCTGGAAAAAGGTGGAGGAGGTTCTCCCGAGGCCGTTCAGGATGCTTCCCATGGTGGTTGCCAGGTACATGAAAGGACACAGCCAGGAAAGGATGGTGATATAGGTACCGGCATTCTGGTCGTGGAAAACGCTGACGCCAAGCTGGTTCCCGAAGAGAGTGAATATGCCGATGCACAGTACGCCCATATAGCAGCTGTAGCGCAGGGACATGGATATCATGGAGGAAATACGGGCCTCATTGCCGTCCGCCTGGGCTTCGGCCACCGTGGGCAGAAGAAGCACTGCCATGGAGTTGGTGATGGCAGAGGGAAACAAGATGAAAGGCAGGGCCATGCTGGTCAGCACGCCGTATACGGACAGGGCCTCGGAATTGGTAAGGCCGGAGCTCATCAGCCGGTTGGGAATCCATATGGCTTCCGCGCTTCCCAGCACATTAAGTATAAGGCGGTTTCCCATGAGGGGAAGAGCCAGGGCCATAAGAGGGGCAGCGGTGGCGCTGAAGGAGAGGGGGATGGCTGGCGCGCGGCGGGAATCCCCATCCTTATGGGGCGGAAAAAATCCAAGACAGAACACAGTGAATACAGCAGAGGCCATCTCGCCAATCAGGTGTCCGTATACAGCAAGGCTTACCGTAATCTGGCGTCCTGATTCCAGCCAGACGCTGGCAATGAGGAATACGGCGCCCATGCGTATGACCTGCTCCGCTACCTGGGAGAAGGCGGGGACCCGGGCTTTCTGCATGCCGTAGTAATAACCGTTGATGCAGGCGTGAAGGGCTGCAAAGGGGACGGACACTGCCATCACCGGAAGGTAGGGGGCGCACCGGGGCTCCAGCAGAAGCTTCTCTGCCAGAAATCCGGCATTTCCATAGATGCCCCAGGCCAGGAGGAAGGACATGCCCATGGCAATGACCAGACCCGTCCTGAACACGGCCTTGCCCCGGGACTGGTTGGCAGCCACGTACTGTGAAAGAGCAGTCTGGATGGAGCCTGCACAGACAGCAAAACAAATGCTGAATATGGGATGCACCATATTGTATATACCCAGTCCCTCTGCGCCGATGGTCCTGGACATGAAGATCCGGTAAAAGAATCCCAGAATCCTGCATATGAATCCGGTGGAGGTCAGAAGCAGGGTTCCGGTAATAAAGGCCATTTTCCTGGGGGAAAGGCGCTTGGAAACAGGGGAGGATGCAGTCAATGATTGATTCATAAACGCTCCTGGTGATGGGAATTATTAAAAATATATGATAAATTCCGGGATGTAGAACACATGGCAGGGAGATTTAGGGGCTGCTCTACGCAATTTTAAAGCGCTCCCTAAACAGCTGTTTTTACAGACTGTTCCATCCTGGTAAATTCCCTGAATATACCCCGTATAATGACCACTGTTAGAACCAGGGTGCCGATGTCGGCAATGGGCTGGGCAATCTGGATGCCAAACAAGCCCAGAAAATGGGTGGCAATGAGCAGCACCGGTATGAGGAACAGTCCCTGACGCGAGATGGCTAAAAGAGTGGCGCGGAACCCGTAGCCGATGGACTGGGACATCATATTGCTCATGGTCAGGAATCCGTTCATCCACATGGTGGCAATCTGCAGCCGCAGCGCCAGGGTGCCGATGGCAATGACCTCGGGGTCATTTTTCCGGAACAGACTGATTACATGTCCGGAGACAAGGAACCCGCCGGCGCAGACCGCCAGCAGCGCACAGGTGGTGAATTTCACGCAGAACCAGTAGGCCTGACGGACCCGGCTGTATTTTTTTGCGCCATAGGAAAAGCCGCACACTGGCTGGAAACCCTGGCCAAAACCGATGACGGCTGAGTTGACGAAGTAGACCAGGCGGTTCACAATGGCCATGGCGGCAATGGCAGCGTCGCCAAAGGGATGAGCCGTTGTATTTAAAACAATGGTTGCAATGCTGGCCATTCCCTGGCGGGTCAGGGAGGGAAGGCCGCCGTTCAGGATTTTGCCGTACAGGGTAATGGATGGGCGGAAATTGGAGAAACGGATGGGGATGCATTCCCTGCGCAGATTGCACTGGGCCAGGAGAATACAGAAGCTGATGAACTGGGACAGTCCGGTGGCGATGGCGGCTCCGGAGGTGCCCAGGCCCAGCCCGAAGATGAAAATGGGGTCCAGGGCAATGTTAAGGATACCGCCGGTGGTAATTCCCACCATGGCAAAGGCCGCCAGGCCCTGGAGCCGCAGCAGGTTATTCATAATGAAGGAACACATCATGAAGGGGGTGGCCAGGAAGATATAGCGGGCATACTCCACCGCATAAGGCTTGATGGTTTCCGTGGCTCCCAGAAGCATGACAATCTGGTCGATGTGGAACAGGCAGAAAGCGCCCAGGCAGGTGCCCAGGATGAAACCGGTGAAAAATGCCACGGAAACAGCCTGTTCCCCGTCCTCATGCCGTCCTGCTCCCAGACACCTGGCCATGTAGTTGCCGCTTCCCATGCCGATGGTAAAGGAAAGGGCCTGGATGATGGCCATGGCCGAGAATATGATGCCCACAGCGCCTGAGGCGCTGGTCCCCAGCTGGCTCACAAAAAATGTGTCAGCCATGTTGTAGATAGCGCTGACCATCATGCTGATGATGGTGGGAATGGCAAGGCGTGGGATGACCTTGCGGATGTCTCCGTTTACAAGCATTTCATACCGTTCTTTTTCCGCTTCATTTGTGCTCATGATGTACCGTCCTTTTGCGTATCTTTATCCCTCTATTATAAGATGGGGCGGAGGGGAATGTCAATGTGGGCGGAGATGGGGACAGGGGAGGAATTTGGGGTTAATTAGGGGGAAATGCTGACTTTATGGCGGCTTCGTGGTAAAATGGATGCGGAGTTTTGGCGCGGGGAGGTTTATATGAAGGAATTGGTTTGGGGGAGAACGCTGCGGTCCCGGTTGATTCGGTATAACTTTTTTATTATATGTGTGATTGCTATTTTTGTCAGTGTTTGCTCCTATGTTACTGCCAGCAGGAAGACGCTGGAGGTGGCTAAGAATTCGCTGCAGCATCATGTGGAGAGTATTTCTTACCGGTATCAGCTGGCTTATGAGGAAATGATTAATATTGTCCTGAACTGTACGGAGAGAAAGACCTTTAATCTGGGGGAGATTGGAAGGGGGCTGACGCCCGGGGCCAGGAAGAAGGGGCTGGATTATGCGGAGCTGATTAAGGATTACTGCGCTATTTCAGAGTACGGGGATTATATTGTGAAGCTGTCTGTGTTTGATGACAGGGGAGGAATGGTGCAGACCGGTTCTTCTTTTGGCAGTACGGATGATGCCAGGGGGATTCTGGATGGAGGCTGGCTGGAAGGGGAGCTGGATAAGACCATGGACAGCTATGAGCTGGATTTGGTGGATTCTCCTTTTTTCCAGCACGACGGACAGGTACTGCCCATTGCCAGAACGCTGACCGGGAGCAGGGTAAATCCGGGGGGCTGGGTGGTGCTCTGCCTGTCTACTGATTTGTTCCAGGATGTGCTGGGGGATACTACCGGGGGTCAGGAGGCTGTGGTGGTGACCAGTGAGGGGAAACGGATTGCTTCCCTCTATGAGCCGGAAGGCCATAGGGAGGAAAATGACCGGGTCATCCGGCGGCTCCAGCAGTCCGGACAGGATAAGGGGCTGCTGGAGATGAAGCTTCACGGCGGGAAAAGCCTGGTGGCTTTTGAGAAATATGGACGAAGCGGCGTCATGGTCTATGAGACAATTACCCTGGACAGCCTGAGCAATGACCGGCTGATGGTGGTTCAGACCGTTATCATTATGTTCGCCGCCTGCCTGATTTTCGGATTTATCCTGTCTGTGCTGATTACCAATCAGATAAAGAAGCCCATTGACCGGCTGGTCAGCCATATCGGCGATGTGGCGGCAGGGAATTTTACCAGGGACCCGGATATTGAAGGGGAGGATGAAATCGGCACCGTGGGCAAGGTGGTCAATGATATGTCGGAACGAATCGATACACTGATGGCTGAACGGCTGGAGGATGAGAAGGAGAAAGGTGATTTGGAACTGAAAATGCTTCAGGCTCAGATTAATCCTCATTTTCTCTATAATACGCTGGATTCCATCCGGTGGATTGCTGTTATACAAAAGAGCAGCGGGATTGTCAAGATGGTTACGGCTTTGTCGGGACTGCTTAAGAATATGGCCAAAGGGTTTAATGAGAAGGTGACGCTGCAGAAGGAACTGGATTTTCTGAATGATTATGTTACCATAGAAAAGGTGAAGTATGTGGAGCTCTTTGATTTGGAGGTCCGGGTGGATGAGCCGGAGCTCTATGAGGCGCTGGTCATTAAGCTTACGCTTCAGCCCCTGGTGGAAAATGCCATTTTTAACGGCATTGAGCCGGGAGGAAAGCATGGAACCATTGTGATTCATGTTTACAGGGAACATGACTGTCTTGTGATTCAGGTGAGGGATGACGGCGTGGGTATTCCAAAGGAAAAAATGGACGCCCTTCTGAATCATACGGAGAAGGTAAAGGGAAGCTCTATGAGCGGAATCGGCCTTCCCAATGTGGACCGCAGGATTAAGCTTAATTACGGAGACCAGTACGGGCTTTCCATTGAGAGCCGGGAAGGGGAATTTACGGAGATAACGGTCAGGATGCCGCTGGAATATGGACAGCAGGTCATATAGAAACATCCGGCGTCCTGAGAAACAGATAAGGGGAGAGATATATGTATCGTGTGATGATTGTGGATGATGAGCCGTTGATTCTGGCGGGCATTGCGTCTCTGCTTGACTGGAAGGAATATGGATGTGAGATTTCCGGAAAGGCGGCAAACGGACAGCAGGCATTAAAGCTTATGGAGGAGCAGAAACCGGATATTGTGATTACGGACATTAAAATGCCGGGAATGGACGGAATCGGATTCATGCAGGCTGTAAAGGAGCGGGGATGGGATGATGTGATTTTCATTCTGCTGACCAATCTGGAGGAATTCAGCCTGGCGCGGCAGGCCTTGTCCCTGGGGGCTGTGGAGTATCTGGTGAAGATGGAGCTGACAGAAGAAAAGCTGGCGGACAGCCTGAAGCTTGCCATGGAACGGCGGGAGATGAAGCGCAAGGCAGAGGCGGTTGATACGGCCGGAACGGTTTCTCAGGAAGAGGCGGTCAGGCAATACATCGAGAGGCTTCTGACGGACGGCGGAACGGTCAGCGGGTGCGCCGGCGCAAAAGACAATGACGGGAATGGCAGTGAAAACAGGGCGGAACAACGGGGAGAGGGGTACGATTCTTACCTTACGGCCCCGGTTCTGGCCATCATCAGCTTTAACTACGGATACGAGGGATTTTCCTCTGACTTTACAAGAGAGGACCAGAAAAAGGTTATTTCCTTTGCGGAAAATATTATCGGCCAGATGGTGAAGGGATATTTTGACCGCAGCTGCCTGGTGCGCCGGGAACTGAACAGCCTGGTGCTGGTGATGTCCACGGAGGGAATCCGGGATTACAGGGAACAGATACGCAGTCTGGGAGAAAAAATCATATCCGTGGTAAGGGACTACTTTGAGGTATCTGTGTCCGTGGCTGTCAGCAGCAGGAAGGAGAGCCTGGGGGAATTTGGGGCGCTGCTGTATGAGGCCATGAGCGCCACCAACCACTATTTTTACCACTCCGTGGACCCGGTTGTATTCTACTCCGAGGAATGTGAGACCAGCGCCAGGCATACGGGCAGCTTCCATATCGGGTTCCTGAAAAAGGACCTGTCCCAGGCTGTTGCCCAGAATGACAGCGGACGCCTGGAGGAGATACTGGACCAGGTGGCATGTCTGCTGAAGGAGCATAATCCTTCCAGGCAGCAGGCGGTCAATGCCTGCGCAAACCTGTATTTTTTCCTGTCCTCCTTTTTTGAGGACGGGGAGGAGCCGGATTTTCCTTATGAGGTCAATATAATGGAAAAGCTGGGACGGCTGGGGACCCTGGGACAAATTATCCAGTGGATTAACTGGTTCAAGGAGGCGGTTTCGCGGATTCTGGAACGCCGCAGGGATACCAGGGTGGACAGGATTGCGGAGCTGGTCCGGGAGTATGTGATGGAGCATTATAAGGAGCGGATTACCCTGGGACAGGTGGCCGAGGCCCTGAACATAAGCCAGGGTTATCTGAGCACTGCCTTTAAAAAACAGTCGGGGGAATCCTTTACCAGTTATGTGTCTGCCATCAAGATTGAGAAGGCAAAGGATCTGATTGCCAGCCACCGGTATATGATGTACGAGGTGTCGGATTTGCTGGGGTTTGATACGCCTTTTTATTTCAGCAAGGTCTTTAAAAAAGTTATGGGCATGTCGCCCAAAGAGTATGAGGCCCGGTGCCTGAAGCAGAAAAAATTGTAAAAACATGAAGATATTATATAAAAAAATAAAACTCATCTGAAAATTTTACAAAAAGTATGATATAGGTCGATTCGGTTTCGGAATTCGTTCTGGTATAGTTATATCAGAATTTGAAACAGCAAATTTTAAGGAGGGTTTTATTATGAGATTAAAGAAAACAGTGGCATTGGCACTGGTGACAGCCATGACTGCAACCATGGCAGCGGGCTGCGGCAGCTCTTCATCGGACAAGGGGGCTGCGGCTCCTGAGAGCACGGCGGCAGGCAGTGAAGCTGCAGGCAGTGAAGCTGCAGGCGGCGCAGCTGACAGCAAGGAGACAAAGGAAGCTGCTGCTTCCGGGGAAAAGCAGAAACTGACCGTGTCCGTGTGGGACAACGATGCCACCCCCCAGTTTACTTCCGTGACAAAGGCATTTATGGAAAAATATCCGGATGTGGAAGTGGAATTTATCGATGCGCCTTCTGACGAATATGCAAACAAGGTGACGGTTATGCTGGCAGGCGGCGATGCTGACCCGGATGTTATTTTCATCAAGGATACGGAGAACCAGGTTACCATGAAGGACAAGGGACAGATTCTGAGCCTGGATGAATATATTAAGAAGGACGGAATCGACCTGACCATGTACAATGGCGTTGCCGACCAGTTAAAGATGGATGGCAGCAGCTACACCCTTCCTTTCCGTAAGGACTGGTATATGCTTTACTTTAACAAGGATTTATTTGACAAGGCAGGGGTTCCTTATCCCTCCGCAGACATGACATGGGATGAGTATGAGGAGCTGGCTAAGAAGATGACAAGCGGCGAGGGCAGCGCCAAGGTATACGGAACCCATAACCACACCTGGCAGGCCCTGGTATCCAACTGGGCTGTACAGGATGGCAAGAACACCCTTATGAGCGAGGATTACAGCTTCCTGAAGCCGTATTATGAGCAGGCTTTAAGGATGCAGGACCAGGGAGTGGTACAGAGCTATGCCAACTTAAAAACAGGCAGCATCCATTACATCAGCGTGTTTGAGCAGCAGCAGTGTGCAATGATTCCCATGGGCTCCTGGTTCATCGGAACCCTGACGCAGGATAAGGATGCCGGCAAGTTTGACTTTAACTGGGGCGTGACCGCCATTCCCCATCCGGCTGATACCAAGGCAGGCGCCACGGTTGGTTCCACCACGCCGGTTGCCATCAATGCAAAATCCGATGTGCCGGATTTGGCATGGGAGTATGTGAAGTTCGTGACCGGTGAAGAGGGTGCAGAGGTTCTGGCTGATAACGGAATTTTCCCGGCAGCTGAGTCCCAGACCATCAGCAGCAAGCTGGCTGCAATCCCGGGATTCCCAGAGGATGGGCAGGAGGCTCTTAAGACCACCAGCTGGGTTCTGGACCGTCCGCTGGACGCCAAGATGGCAGCTGTAAGGAAGGTGCTGGAGGAAGAGCATGACCTGATTATGATTGGCGAGGAAGATGTGGACACAGGTATTGCCAACATGAACCAGAGAGCACAGGAAGCCAGGGAAGACTAACAGCATAAACCGGCTTATGAAGCAGTACGTGTATTAGGATAACAAGCAAAGAGCGTCTGATTAACGTGGCAGCGAGGGTTGGACGCTCTTTTTGCGCCTTAAAATGAGGAAAATGGTGATTAAAATGACAGGAAAACAGAAAAAAGTATTGAAGAGGAACGTCATCGGCTACTCTTTCATCCTTCCTAATTTTATCGGATATTTTATATTCATCTTTATTCCGGTAATATTGACCTTTGTCTTATGCGTGATGAAATGGGACGGCTCCAGCACACCCATGGAGTTTGTGGGACTTAAGAATTTCGTGAAGCTGTTCCATGACAGCGGCTTTCGGATTTCTGTCACCAACACCCTGTATTACGCGGTGTTTACCGTGCCCCTTACCATGGTGGCGGCCCTTCTCATCGCGGTGCTGTTAAATTCCAAGATAAAGGGGATTGTGGTGTACAGGACCGCATTCTTCTTCCCATACGTGGCCTCCCTGGTGGCAGTGGGCGCTGTGTGGAACATGCTGTTCCAGCCGGAATTCGGCCCTGTCAATGAGTTCCTGAAATTTATCGGCATCGCCAATCCGCCCAAATGGTGCGCATCCACGGACTGGGCCATGACGGTTATCATCATTGTCAGTGTGTGGAAGTATATGGGGTATTACATGGTGGTATACCTGGCGGCCCTCCAGGGCATTTCCCAGGATTTATATGAGGCTGCCAGCATCGACGGTGCCACAGGACTTAAGAAATTCCGCTATATCACCATTCCCATGTTAAAACCAACCACGTTTTTTGTCATCATCATGATGACCATCCAGTGCTTCAAGGTCTTTGACCTGATATATGTTATGACCGGCGGCGGACCCGGCAGGTCCACCAATGTGCTGGTGAACCATATCTACAACGCAGCCTTTGTGGACTTTAAATTCGGCTATGCCAGCGCCAGCGCCCTAGTGCTCTTTGCCATTGTGCTGGTAGTGACTCTGGTCCAGTTCCAGGGTGAGAAGAAGTTCACGGATTACGTATAGGAGGGGCATAGGATGGAGACAAGGACGTTAAAAAGTAAATTATTTATCTATATGCTGTTAAGTGCGCTGGCAGTGCTGGTGGTCATTCCCTTTGGATGGATGCTCCTGGCATCCGTAAAGACCAGCAACGAGGTGTTCAGTATTCCCATGAAGCTGTTTCCAAAGGAATTCCAGTGGGTGAACTACCAGACTATATGGGATAAGATTCCCTTATTGGTTTTCTTTAAAAATACCTTCAAGATAGCAGTATGCACCACCCTGCTTCAGGTGCTGACCAGCTGCTTTGCTGCCTACGGATTTTCCAAGGTGGAATTTAAGGGACGGGATTTCCTGTTTCTGGTATCAGTCACTACCTTTGCAGTGCCCTGGCAGGCGTATATGGTTCCCCAGTTTGCCCTTATCTCCAGGATGGGTCTGACGGATTCCCACCTGGGACTGATTCTGATGCAGGCGTTCTCCGGATTTGGCGTGTTCTTAATCCGGCAGTTCATGATTGGAGTGCCCAACGAGCTTTTGGAGGCAGCCAGGATTGACGGGCTTTCCGAGTACGGTATCTTTGCAAAGGTAGCGTTGCCCTTGGTGAAGCCGGGTATTGCAACCCTGGTAATCTTTACATTTGTAAATATATGGAATGACTTTATGGGACCTTTGATTTACTTAAACAGCACCAGGTTAAAGACAATCCAGCTGGGCATCCGCATGTTCATTTCCCAGTACGGGGCTGACTATGC
Organism: Clostridium sp. 1001283B150225_161107_B6; assembly: GCF_015556325.1. Classification (NCBI taxonomy): domain Bacteria; kingdom Bacillati; phylum Bacillota; class Clostridia; order Eubacteriales; family Clostridiaceae; genus Clostridium; species Clostridium sp. 1001283B150225_161107_B6. The sequence goes on from NZ_JADNMD010000002.1 coordinate 653,646, forward strand.
GCTGATTATGGCTGCTTCGGTGTGCTCCCTCATACCTGTGCTGATTGTGTTTATGGTATGCCAGAAATGGTTTGTGGAAGGTATTACGGCCGGCGGCGTCAAGGGATAATAGATGCAGGGATGAGGCGGTAAACGGCTGTTTGATAGGAGGGCGCAGGTGAAGAATCATAAAATAGATATGAAATGGTGCAGTGATTACTGCAGGAAATACTGGCCGGAGGAATGCGCCCATATCCTGCGGATTGCAGATGACGCAGTGGAACAGAGGTTCCTGTTTGACCTGCCCTGGGATATGGAGCAGACGGCAAAGGCCGTGGAATTTAAGGGAAGGATAGACTGGCAGCATATGCCGGACGGGGACCCGGAATTCATATATCAGTTTAACCGGCACCGCTATTGGATTTGTCTGGGCCAGGCATATGCCCTGACCGGGGATGAAGCATATGCCGGATGTTTTGTCAGCCAGCTGTGTTCCTGGCTGGAGGACAATCCTGTCTGCCGGGAGACAAAAAATACTACCTGGCGTACCATAGAGGCGGGCATCCGGGGGGAAAACTGGGTGAAGGCCATGGAGTATTTTGAGGATTGCCCTGTTGTGACGGAGGATGTAAGGGCAAGGTTCCTGGAAGGACTCCGGGTCCACGGTGAGTATCTGATGGACTGCCGGGTGCCCTTCAGCGATAAGAGCAACTGGGGTGTGCTGGAGAGCCATGGGCTGTTTGATATCGGCGCATATCTGATGAAATGCAGGGGGAGCGAAGCTGGTGCGTATGCAGCAGCCCCGGCCCGGACAGGGCGGGGGGAAGCCTATGCGGCGGAGGCAGCTGCACGTCTGGAACGGGAGCTGGATATCCAGATTATGGACGACGGTGTTCATTGGGAACAATCTCCCATGTACCACAATGAGGTGCTGCGCTGTGTCCTGGAGGTTCTGCGTGTGGCGGAGCGCCAGGGTATCATCCTGCCTGCGTCCCTTTATGACAGAGCCAGGGCAATGGCCCATGCGGACCTGGCCTGGATGAAGCCGGACAGGACCCAGCCCTGCAATGGAGACAGTGACAGGACCGACCTGCGGGATGTGTTTACCCCTGCTGCATGGCTGTTAAAGGACAGACAGCTTCGGTATGCCGGATACAGCCGGCTGGATTTTGAAAGCGTATGGGAGCTGGGGGCGGAGGCTGCCCTGGAATATGAGAGCATGAGTCCCAAGATGCCGGAATGCCATTTTTATGCACTGAGGCAAAGCGGCAACTGGTGTCTGCGTTCCGGCTGGGGAGAAAATGCAGATTACCTGCATTTTAAATGCGGTTCACTGGGAGGGGGGCACGGCCATTTTGATAAGCTGCACATAGACCTGACCATGGCCGGTGAGGATATACTCATAGATTCCGGAAGATATACCTATGTGGACGGAAGCCTGCGCAGACAGCTTAAATCCTCCTGCGCCCACAATGTGCCGGTGGTGGACTGGCAGGAATACACCCAGTGCGTTGGTTCCTGGGATGTGAAGGGAAGGACGGCTGCCGGCGGACAGGACTGGAACCAAAAGGGGCCATATACATTTTTACAGGGCGCCCACCTGGGATATATGGAAAACGGCATACTGGTAAACAGGCGGATTCTTTCCATCGGCTCCCGCATCCATGTGATTGCAGATGAATTTTACGGCGCGGGAACTCATGTGTGCAGCCAGATATTCCATTTAAATCCGGCCGGAACCGTGGAAATGAGGGAGGATGGCTTTCTGTACCACGGGGTCAGGACAGATGCTGTTTTTTACCGGTTGGAACCATCTGCGGATGCATATACGGGAGGAATGGAACTGGAGGAAACACCTGTGTCCTTCCATTACAATCAGATGGAATATGCGCCCTGCGTCAGCTTCTGGAGGGAATGCCCCCTGTTCTGTTCCATGGTGACCGTGGCTGCGGGATATGAAAAAGGAACTGAACATCCTTACACGGTCAGCCGCGTGCCTGTAACCTCGCCTGTAACCGGCAGATGCCTGGGCGGGGATGAGGCAGAGGCCCTGCGGATCCAGGATGGAACCCATTCCTGGCTGGTGGTTGTAAACCACAGGGAAACCGGGGCGGACGGAGAATACATCGGGGCAGAGGGACATTACGGCCTGGGCCGCATGATGGCCTGCGACGAGACGGATGAGGGGAGCCGGATGACCGTGCTCCAGTGGTAGGACAGAAAAATGATTCAGAAAAGGAGCAGAACATGCAGACAAAGGACCGTTTACAGACCTATAAAATCATTGACAAAAGAGAGGCGGAAACCTGCCTGGATACAGCCGTGGACCTGGTGCGGGAGAATCTGAAAACCTTTACAGAATGGTTTCCGGATTCCAACAGCCGGAACCGGTTCTATCCCAGGAGCGCCAACCGGGAGTGGACCACGGGATTCTGGACCGGGGAAATATGGCTGGCCTATGAGAGGACAGGAGAGCCTGTTTTTAAAGAGGCTGGCCTGCTCCAGGCAGAATCCTTTCTGGAGCGCATAAGAAACCGGGTGGATGTGGACAACCATGATATGGGATTTTTATACACCCCCTCCTGCGTGGCTGCTTACCGGCTTACCGGCAGCCGGACTGCCAGAAAGGCAGCCCTGATGGCTGCGGACAACCTGATGGGAAGGTTCCAGGAAAAAGGCCAGTTCTTTCAGGCCTGGGGGGAACTGGGAGCAAAGGACAATTACCGGCTGATTATAGACTGTCTTCTGAACATGCCGCTGCTGTTCTGGGCCAGCGAGACGACCGGAGAGGAACGGTACAGGAAAAAGGCAGAAGCCCATATACGGACAGCCATGAACTGTGTTATCCGGCCGGACCACAGTACCTACCATACATATTTTTTTGACCCGGACACAGGCCTTCCCGTAAAGGGTGTCACCCACCAGGGCAACCGGGACGGCTCTGCCTGGAGCCGCGGCCAGGCATGGGGAATATACGGAAGCGCTTTGAGTTACAGGATTGAAAAAAAGCCGGAATATATGGATATATTCCGCAAGGTAACGGATTATTTCCTGGAGCATTTGCCGTCGGACCTGATTCCTTACTGGGATTTTGACTTTGACGACAACAGCCCGGAGCCCAGGGATTCCTCCTCAGGGGCTATTGCTGCCTGCGGAATGCTGGAGATGGCCAGACATATGGAGGCCAGGGAGGCTGCTTACTACACGGATATGGCCGGGCGGCTGGTGAAGGCTCTTGCCAGCCAATGCGCCGTAAAGAGCCCGGATGAGTCCAACGGCCTTCTTCTCCACGGAACCTACGCCAGGGCCAGCGCAGGCAATCCATGCGCGGACCGCGGGGTGGATGAATGCAATACCTGGGGGGATTACTTTTATATGGAGGCATTGACCAGGCTGGCGGGGGAGTGGGAGCCGTATTGGTATTAAAGCGCGGCCTCGCTGCTTTCCGGCAGCAGCAGGGCGGCAGAGGCAATGAAGGTATCGGATTCATGCTCAATTGTCAGCTGCCCGCTGTACCTGCCGGTGATGCGTTCAATCAATTTGATGCCGTATCCATGCTCATCCGGATTTTCCTTGGAGGTTTTAAAGAGCCCGTGTTCCATGATAACAGGGGTTTCGTATGTGTTTTCTGTTTTTACAATTAAGAATCCGCCGGACACATTTGCTTTCAGTGAGATGTGTTTCTGGTGCTGTGTCACCTTTTGGCAGGCTTCAATGGCATTATCCAAAAGATTGCAGAACAGGCTGCATAAATCAATTTCGGCAATGGTCAGGACCGGGGGAATTCTCGCGCTTATATCCAAAGGGATACCCTTTTCATCCGCCATCTGTTTTTTGATGGTGAGGACGGCATTGATAATCTCATGCTCGCAGTAACGCGGGAGTGCGTTTTTATCCAGGCAGCTGCGGGATTCCTTCAGTAAGCCAGGTATTGTATCCAGGCTGTTTTCATTTTTCAGTGACTGGCGGATGGCCTGCAGATGGGCGGAAAATTCCTGTTTCATGATTTCCATGTTGTCCATATGTTTCTGCGCCAGCTGATAATATCCCATCTCAGTCTGACGCTGGGCATAAAGGGCAGTCAGATTTTCTTCAATTTCTATTTTTTCCACCAGATTGTCGATGGAAAAAATCATGATTAAATCAACGATAATATTGAGAAACAAAATAAAATTACCCATTGAGAATGCAGTCCTGTCCGGCATCTCGTAGGTTTTAAGAGAGATGCAGAATAAAAGCAGCTGATACAGGGGTAGGATGATATATAATAACAGCTCTTTATGTTTCAGCCTGTTTTCCGTTATTTTTCTGCACGAAATAATCAGTATGATAATTGCCAGGAAAATCATGGCCTGCAAAGGGATGGATATGATTTCCATGATACCCTGGGGCGCTGTGAGAATCTGGTCTTTTGAAAACAGATGAGGCAAAAGCCGGCCTGCCAGGAAAAAGGCAGACAGCTCGGCGGTAATTAACGTAAATATTGCAAGTGACTTCATGGATAAGGTGCCGTCAAAGGCCAGAAGGGCCATGGAGACGAGGCATAGGAGGTTGATAAAAATGTAAATGCCGGAAGCTGGCAGCAGCAGGACACGGGGACTTGCGCACAGGATTAGGGTCCCCATGGAGGCTATCATCAATACTGCAAAAAGAGTCAGTTTCCACCATTTATTAAACAGACGGTGCTTTTTTATATGGAGCAGGCTGCAGAGAAAAAAGGCAGATATGGCACAGTGGAGCATACAATCCAGCAGAATGGATTCCATCATCATAAAATCAGTCATTTGTTACACCTCTTTCGCGGTTCTTTTCTATTATATTTTGTTGTTTTAGCTGGTTACAGGAATTTGTTATCATGGTTTCTATATCAGCAATCGGAGCTTGATTGGATATCAGGGCGTATATGGTAGAGAGCTGGTTGGCAAAGTCATGCTTTAAAAGCCGGTGTTCATGCAGCTGTTTTTGAATCTGTATATAACATTCATATTCATTTTTTTGCTGAAGCGCCAGAAGTTCCAGTTCTTCCTGGCGCTGTTTCTTATGTATCAGATTTGTAAGTGAAGACAGGAGTATAAAATCAACAATAAATCCTAAGATAAGAAATATATTCCCCACAATAATCATCCATAGGGATGGTTTATCAAACAGGCACATGCATACAGTAAATGTTATGTATTGATAGATGGGAAACAGGCAGTACAGGAACAGCATTTTTGAATGGCGGTACGCTTTAATCATCCACCAGACAGCAGGAGCGGTTGCAGTGAGAAGGAGCATGGACATATTGGTAAAGGTTATACCGGCTAACATATAAAGATTATTGCCTGCAAAATCCGCGTATGCTTTAAGATGCAGATACGTGTAGAAAGAATAAATACATATCAGCTCAGCGCCCATTGAAAGAGATAATATGTAAAACAGCATTCCAAAGCATTTGGCAATGGTATCTGAATATAACAGCCGTATAAGGAAAAATGTAAAGCTGCAGACCATGAATGCATGTAACTCTATGTACTTCTGCAGGGGCAGGAAGATTAGACCCAGAAGGAAAAACCCCAAGGCGAAAAGCAGCCATGTTTTAAATTTTGTAAAAAATCTGGGAGTTCCTATGGACATGGTTGATAATGTGACGATTAGGTTGCTGATTAAATACGATAGCTGGATATATATAAAATATGTGTCATAGTGAATCATTACGGGCGTGCCACCTCCTCCTGCGTATATTGTTTTGATTTATAATTAGAAATACCGTCATTAAAAGCAGTATATTTTAAGCCGGAATTTAAAAGGCAGTTTGAAGAATCAATCATATTGTTAATATCATCCATGGATGCGTGGTCGGAAACCATTGCATGGATGGTGGAAAGCATATTTGCAAATTCATGTTTTACCAGTCTGTGCTGTTCCAATTGCTTTTGAATTTTCAGGTAACATTCATACTCATTTTTTTGCTGAAGCGCCAGAAGTTCCAGTTCTTCCTGGCGCTGTTTCTTATGTATCAGATTTGTAAGTGAAGATAAGAGTATAAAATCAACTATAATCCCCAATATAAGAAATATGTTTCCAACAATAATCATCCAGGGAGATGGTTTTTCAAACAGGCACATGCAGACAGCGAAGGTTATGTATTGATAAACAGGAAGCAGGCAATACAGGAACAATACCTTTGAATGAAAGCAGGCCCTAATCATCCACCAGACAGCAGGAACAGTAGCGGTGAGAAGGAGCATGGACATATTGGTAAAAGTAATACCTGTTAATATATAGAGATTATTTCCTGCAAAATCCACATATGCTTTGAGATGAAGAAATGCCCGGAAAGAATATATACATAATAATTCGGCACTGATTGAGAGTACTGACAGATAAAGAGTTATACCTGTACTTTTTAGAAACGAATCTGAATACAGCGACCGTATAATGAAAAACGTAGCACAGGTAGCAGCAAGCACATGAAGTACCACATGGTTCTGTAAAGAAAAAAGAAACACAGTCAATAGTAAAAAAATTGCGGAGAACAAGAACCATGTTTGTAATTTTGAAAAAAATCTGGGAGTTCCCAGGGCTGTAACTGTCAGGCCCAAAATAAGTGTGCTTATAAAATAGGAAAAGATAATGGAAAAAAAGTAAGTGCCAAAGTGAATCATTCTGGATGCCTCGCCTCCCGGACAGATTGTTTTGGTCTGCGGTCACAAATACATTCATCAAAAGCCATATAAGTTGGTTCGGAATTTAAAAAGCAGTTTGAAGAAGATATCATATTATCAATATCATCCACAGAAGCCTGGTTATAAACCATTGCATAAATGGTGGAAAGCTGGTTTGCAAATTCATGTTTTACCAGTCTGTGCTGTTCTAATTGCTTTTGAATTTTCAGGTAGCATTCATACTCATTTTTTTGCTGAAGCGCCAGGAGTTCCAGTTCTTCCTGGTGTAATTTTCTTTTTATCAGATTATCCAGGGAAAACATGAGAATCCAATCAATGAAAAAGCCTAATATCAGGAATATATTTCCTACAATTATCATGTGTGCAGAAGGAGAGTCAAATAGGCTTATGCAGATGTAAAATAAAACAAACTGGTAAATTGGAAATATACAATATAAAAAGCTTTCCTTGCATCGTATATAGGGCCGCAAAATCCAATATATTGGTGGTATTACAGCGGTAAGTGTAAGTAATGACATGTTACTGAATGTAATTCCAACCAGCATAAACAGATTATTACCTGTAAAATCGTCATAAGCCTTTAAATGGAGAAATTTCCAAAGCAGTAATATACATATTATTTCAGCCGGACAGGAGATGGTAGTAGTGTAAATGCTCATGACGGCACAATTTTTTGGGAACTGAGGAAAAATAAACATGAGCATGATAAAATTCAGTAATGTAGCCAGACAAATATGTAAAAGTATATTTTTTTGTACCGGTAATAACAAAACAAAAATAAATAATATGCCAAAGGAATACAATAAGATATCTTTTATCTTGAATTTGTTCCTGGGCATTCCAATGGATATTGTAGAAAAGGACACAATGAGATTACCTATGAAGTAGGATATAAAAATAGGATAAAGGCAGCTATCAAGAGTAAGCATAATCATTCTCCAGTTTGGTTGTGTAATAAAATATCACATCTGTACACGATATATTTAATATTTTCTAATAGTTCATAATTCGATATCAGTGCGTTATTCATCCAAAAATGGTTTATGATATCAAAAAGGCGGCTGAAAGGACTCTCCCTTTTCTTCAGCAGAACATAATACAGATGCTATGAAGCTATCCAGCATATCGGATGAAGCGCCTGTCTGCTGTAAAGCGTATAATGTCTGGAGCTGATTAGCGTACTCATGTTTCATGAACCGCTGCTTTTCCAATTGTTTTTGTATCTGATAAAAGTAATGGTACTCATCATTTCTCCTGTCATGAAGCTGGCTGAGGTTTTCAGCGGCTTTTTTCTTTTCTTTCAGATGTTCCATGGAGAAAAATAGAATAACATCAATTATTAAATCAAGGGCGAGGAAAAGATTCCCAATCACGGCTGTCTGTAAGGATAGCTGTGAAAGTATGTTTAAACATATAAAAAACAATATGAACTGGTAGATGGGAAACAGGCAGTAGGGAATGATATCCAGAACATCCTTTTTATTCCGAAGCAGCTTGAAAACCATGGAGGAAAGCATCATCATTGCCAGCAAAAACATATTGGAGAAGGTAATGCCAACAGAAAACTTTATATTGTTGTCAAGGCCCTGATACATCCTTGTGCCGAGAAGATAGGTCAGGCATACCATGCAGCCTAATTCTCCGGCAATCCCCATAAATGCATAATAACAGGTCAGACACATTGTTGTGCGCACGGATGTTCCGAATAAAAAATAAATATTAAAAAAAGTAAAACAGAAAGCCAGGAATATATGCAGGGGAATTATCCTCTGCAATGGTATGGCAGCCAGTATAAATCCGATATTTAAAGCTGCAAAGCCAAACCAAATGAAGAGCTTTGAATGCTTTTGAGGCGTATACATCATAATCATCCCAAAGGACCCCACGAATCCTCCGATTATATATGAGAGAATGGGCAGCCATATATCACAATCTAATTTAACCAATGTATTGCTCCTTTTATTCATGGACAACAGGTTACTGTAAATATTATAAGCAGAAAAGGGGAGACAGACAATGATGAATTATGCATATTTTGCAGGAATTATGTAAATCATGCAAACCGTATTGTAAAAGTTAGGAAGTACTTTAAAATATTATATAAAATCCGGCGGAGGAGGTAATGTAATGACAAAAGAGAAAAAGAATATCATATCCCGATGTGTGATGTGCGGCGCATTCATACTCTGTTTTTTTGCAGGTACAATTTTTTCACCACTGGAAGCTGGTGCGGCAGCATCGTCTATCATCAATAGACACAATAAAAATTTTACAAAACCTGAAGATGCGATTGAATACTATGTAAAGAAGATATCTGAAGGTGACTTTTCGGGAGCGCTGGATGCCTGTGCAGGAAATGGAGGATTTGACTTTGTCGCATTTAGTGAGGAAGCTGGTTTTATTATACCTTTCAACCAATGGCCTGACCAATATAAAATGTATAAGGATATGAACGAGATATATGATGCAAACAATCTGGTAAAACAGACGAAAGAACTGATTTGGTCACTATTAGAACCCGATATTGATTTTGCACAGACTTATAGCACACAAACTTTAAACGCGGCAGAGATAAGTAACAATCTGAATCCGTCCAGGTTGGCATCGCTTGAGGTGGTTAGGATGGAAGATGATTACATCAGAGAAAGCAATAAACAAAAAATGGCGGATAATTGTAAAAAAATGGCCAAACGATATAGAGCGGATGAGTATAAGGAATATGCTGTTTTATATAAATGGGAAGACAGATACTATTCAGGAGGTTATACCTTACTAAAATTTGGAAAAAATTGGAATATCCTTGGCCCTTATGCTACCTATTGGGGCAGCACCCAAGAATTGACCGAGACAACTGAAAAGGCTTTTAATCAAAAGATAGTTGACTATAAAAAAGAAAAATAATGATGTAGCAGGAGATGAAATGGAAAAGATAAAAGGTGGAAAAATTACTTTTATAGGGGCGGTCATGGTTTTAACTATGTGCATGACCATTACAGCATATGCAGGCTGGCAGAAGAATGGAAGCGCGTGGAAATATGACTATAATGGAAGCTATTTGACTGGAGCATGGGATATCAACGGAAAACGGTATTATTTTGACCAAAACGCAAACATGGTTACTGGGTGGAAGGCGATAAACGGTAACTGGTATTATTTTAATGCAGACGGCCCTATGGCATTTAACCAGTGGGTTGGGGATTATTATGTTGGAAGTAATGGGGCAATGCTTACTGACTCCTGGGTTGGCTCCTATTATGTGGGGGCGGATGGTAAATGGGACCGGCAGAAGGCGGCGGGAGGCCTGATTCAAGATAACATTATGGACAATTTGGGCAATTCCAACAATGAGTATTTCATATGTGATATACAGAGTTTTGAAGATGCAGGCGGTGCCTACAGGACAAAATGTACGATAGCAAAGGCAGTTACAGTCCCCTCCTCTTTTGAAAGTAATAGAAGGATTGGTGAAAAGGTGAGGATTGGAAATTATAATTATACTGTTACACAGGGAACTGCTAACAGCAGATTTAATTACATAAGGGAAAATGATGGGATACAATGTTATTTGCTTCCCAATGTTTGTCCAAACGGAAATTCTGCTATGCGTTTCATGACTCTGGACGGGGAAGGATGGCTTTTTGACGGAGCTGGGACAGACGGATATGTATATATAGCCAAATATGCAGAGATAAAGTTGATTGATGCCTCAAACGATTTCCAATTCCTTGGAAATCTTCCGGTATCAGCAACGGAGTATGTCAATGGTGAATGGAATCGGGAAGGGGTATACGCCTTGGATAACTGTCCGGGCTGGATTGAGACGGACGCAAATGGAATTATAAAAAAGATTACTGTATTGTATGATGATTAATTTAAAAACAAGCTGTTGTTTGGAGAGGATATGATATGCCATGGAAATTAATTGAAAAGATAAAGGGGCTTTTGGAGGTGCCATACACTTTTTTTCGCATTTTAGTTTTTTTCTGTACCATAAGCTTTATAAGCATTATTTATCAAAATGGCCTATCTGGCAGCCTGCTGGCTGTTCCGGCCATAATAGTTTTATATGTTCTGTTTTTCCTTTTTAGAGCGACAGGTAAAAAGATAAATAAGGAAGCCAGTGACGAATACTATTACGCAAGGTACCGAAAATCATTGCCACCGCAGGTGGAAAAGGACTTGTTTGAGTTCCTGGCATCATCGGGCAGTTTACCGGATTTTATTGATGTAGGTAAGGGCGGTATAAAAGTTGGTTATAGAAATTTCTTATTTAGGGATTATCTGTGTGAGGATATAGGTGATGCAGCAGATATGGCAGGTGTTGCCAATTGGCTGGCAGAAACCATATACTCACGGTACAAAAAAAGTTATGAAGTCAAAATAGTTTATTTTCACGATACAGAGTTTCAGGAGAATCATATAACCGGCTTTCGCCTGGAGGTAAAAAGGGAAAAGCCTGTATTACAAAAGTGGTAGGAGCGAGGAGGAATGAGAATGAATAAAGTTATGTGGAGCGTTTTGCCGATGGCTATTGTATTATGCTGTGCATGCGGAAAATCGTATACGTGTGATGAATGTGGAAAAACCTTTCATGGAGATGCCTACTATGATAGTTTCGACGAAGATTTCATTATGTGTGCATCCTGTGCAGAGGAATACTATTCTCCGTTACCCTACAGTAATTTTAAGCTTACTGGCAGCAGGCAGAATCAAGATGCTGATGTGAAGGAAATAAGTACGAAAGCAGATATCTCATCAGAAAAGAATCAGGAGAATTATAGTATTAAAGCGGGGAGCAGCTTTAGTGAGGGAAAGGCATTTGCTTATATTTACAGAAATGGCGGGGAGGAATATGCTTATATTGATTCACAGGGTGAAATCATATTTGAACTTCCGTCAGGATTTACATATGGAGATGAATTTCATGAAGGATACGCAGTGATAACAGACTGGGATTATGGGAAAGGCAAAGACCATACGGCACTTGGGCATATGTATGCGTTGATTGATGAAAAAGGCAATATTGTCATTGAACCGGGTATATATGATTTTATTGGCAGGGTATCGGAGGGGGCCGCATTTACATTTGTTTGTGAGAAGGATTATAAAGGGAACAGGATTGAAACAAAATTTGTATCACCCAATAACGAGGAGATATTTAGTGTTGACCCGGCCTTGGTGGTGGAAGATTATGATGAGGCCCCGGAATATGCAAAATATGTGATACATGATATAAAAAATATTTATTTTATTGATGGATTAGTGTCGATGCAGGGAGTCAATCAAGCGGCCAATGCAGGAGATATACTGGTCTATGACAGCAAAGGAAACCAGGTTTTTTTCTTTGAATGGCTGGGCGACGGGGACAACGCCAGACGTATCTGGAATAAGCCGTTAGGTTCAGAAAAAACGAATTATTTTCTTAACGCTCCGAATAATTGGAGCAAACGTGATTATCCTGCGGGGTTATTCCTTATTTACGACAGAAAAAATTGTACGATTAATAAATATTATCCGGATGCCGAATTTTCTACGAACCAGGAGGCAATGGCCGATGGTTATGTCATGGGATATTTGAAGGAGAAGAATCGCAGCTGCGGCGTTGTTGTTTATGATTATCAGGGCAGCAAAATCTCAGAAAACAGGGAATTGGATATAGAGAGTATAAGAGAGACAGATGCTAATTATTGGGTAGTTGAACTGCAGAATAAATATTACGGAATCATGGACCAAACATCCAAACTTCTTTTTGAACCAATTCAGGGCAAGATTGTATATGTTGGAGAGGGAAAGTTTTATTGTGATGGGACTGGTGATGTGATTGATGCAACGGGAACGGTTCTATTCAATACCCCCTATGATTTAAAGTATGGATATGCCGGATATGATAATGAATATGATATGGAGTATAGGATTTATAAGAATGGATATATCATGGTAAAAGATGGGAAGGACTATTATTATATGGATGATAATGGAAAAATTTTAAATCACTAAACAGATTTCCTCAGGAGGATACTGGTATGGGAATAGCAAGGTATTACCAGATTGTATGTGTTTCTTCACAAGACAATTTGGTATTGGTTTTTGAAAGAAGAGGTAATTGTGATGAAGGGTATAGTAAATAAACGATTCTGGCTGACTCTGCCTGTATTGGGGGCGGCTGTCATAATAACATTTTTCCTGATTCAAGAAATGGTATCCTATGGTGAAGAGCCCATTGACAGCAGCGTACAAAATGATTTTTCATATCAGGATGGGCAGTGGATATACTATATTGACCTGGGAAAAATTATGCGGCTGAATATCAAGGGCGATAAGGCGGAAGTTGTCATGCAGCCAGAATATACAGTTGATGGAAGCGGAAACCAGATTGAAGCAAATCTGACCTATTTGGGAAAGGCAGGAGGTAAAATAATATTTCAGTCCGGTACCTCTGAAATAAAAACGTTTACTGGAAAAAAAGCCAAAAAACTAAAAGGAACCACGGTAAACAATATTAATAAACAATTGGTTGTCAGTGCAGATGCAAAGAGGCTTGTGTGGTTGGAAAACCCTAATTTCAATGGGGATAATAAAAACACACTGGTGCAGCTTCCCATTGGAGGTGGCATTACGAAAAGAAAAAATCTGGAAGCTGAGAATGTGGAGCTGATTGGAGATTATGATAAGGTATGCTACTTTATAGAAAAGGCCGGAGAGGATAATGCGGAGGAAAATTCTTTGTGGAAGCTGGATTTAAGCAAAGGAAGGGTGCCGGACAAACAATTGATGATAAATAAATTTCCGGCGGTAAGTGCCTGCCTGGCAGAGGGAAATATATATTATGCTAGCGATAGTATATATAAGATTGATTTAATGGATTCCAATTTGAAAACAGTTAAAATATACGATGATAAACCCAATATAATAAAGTATTGCGATGGCAGAATATATTGCGGAAATAAAGAAAGAGGAATCATATACAGCATAGACCTTTCCGGCAGCGGGTACAGGGAACTGTATACCGGTTACAATGGAACAGCTATGGATGCCGGCAAAGACTATGTGTCAGTTGGATATCCGCAATCTGAGACATTCAGAATCATACGCATCAATGAATAAGGTAACCAATAACACGCTGAAAAGAGATGAAAATGAAAGAAAACATAATTCGAAAAGTTGTTTTTGCCGGAGCTGTCCTGGTTTCAATGCTGTCCATGTCTGCGCCGGCAATGGCGGCCTGGCAGCAGAGCGGAGATACATGGAAGTATGAGAACAACGGTACATATCTGACTGGTTGGTGGAAGATAGGTGGTTCCCGGTATTATTTTGACCCGGAAGGGAGAATGCTTACTGACTGGCAGTATCTGAACGGATTCTGGTATTATCTAAATGCAGACGGTTCCATGGCACATGACCAATGGGTAGGAAATTATTACGTTGGCAGCAATGGGAGAATGGTCAGGAATGCCTGGATAGGGGAGTATTATGTAGGGGGCGACGGGGCCTGGATTCAGGATAATCAGAATGTACAGCCAATGTATGAAGCATATTGTGAGCAGAACTACGGGAGCCGCGTTCAAAAAATACTGTTTGCAGATATTACTCATGATGGCAGGGATGACTGTATCGTGGTTTTAGCGCCGATAACAAGAGCATATGGCAACGTGGTAATTCTTACTGCGGATAATACCGAAGTGAAGTGTCTTACAGAACTGGAATGCAGTTTTAGGACGGATTTTTATCTATATGAACAGAACGGAAAGGAATATATCCTGGGAGCATATATCGGCATATATCAGGGGTCAGGAACTTATAGTTATGAGATATTCAACCTGAATTCGGATGGCTCTAGAGTTTGTCTGGAAGAAGCCTATGTTGAGGTTTCAGATTCATCACAGATTGAAAAACAGGAGCAGATATATTCTGAAATGTTAAGTCCGTATGTTAGGAATGCAAAACTTATATACCGTGGACTTGACAATTAACAGGATATATTTCAAAGCTAATCCATCCATTTATGCCCTGATGTGTGTTTAATGGTTTATGCGAGCATCATGCTGACAGGAAAAACAAGAAAATATAGGATGAAGCTCCTGGCAGATGTAGCAGGAGCTTCTTTTTATAGCGAAGAAGTGAGATAAGCCAGATATTCATTCTTAGAAGCCTGTTGGAAGGTACGTCCGATAGGAATTATTTCTCCATTTTTTAATACAAATTCCGTACTTTTAAATGTAGCAACATGTCTTAGATGGACAATATAACTGCCATGGCAGCGGACGAAATTAGGGCCAAGTAATGGTTTTAAATTTTTAAGGCTCATGGCGGCTTTAAATGATTTTGTTTCGGTAACTATAATGGAGTGATGCTCAATTTTTTCAACGTATAAAATTTTATCAATGGGTATCCTCAGCTCATAATTGGATATATTTAAAACCAGTGAGGGAGGTGTCTTTTTTAGTTGGTTGATTGCTTTTTCCAATGCCTTTGGCAGCATTTCTTCCAATTGTGTTTTTAAGACAAAATATAGGTGGTCGGCTTCATACACAAAAGGCGCGTAATCAATAAATCCTGTCAGGAAAATAATTTGACAGTTAGGGGCTTGCAAATTGATTTTTCGGGCGATTTCGATTCCGTTTATTTCCCCCAATCGTATATCTAAAATGATGATACTATAGTCAAAGGAATTTTCTTTTAATATATGTATCAGTTTTTCTGGTGATAACTGTGTAAAGGAGTATTTTTTATTTTCAGCTTGCTGATGCAGGAGGAAATTATATATGAATCTCTGCACATAAGACATCTGGTTTAAGTCGTCATCGCAGATACAAATTTTCATGGTTACGGTATACCTTTCTGGCAATATTTTATACTTTATATTATAAATTAGATACGTAACCCAAACAATATTAAATCCTTGTAAATAATGAAGATTAGATGTAAATTATGCAAATCCGGTTATATGTAAGAAGATAAATAAACCAGGCAAACCTTCGACAAAGTACGACAGTAAATTGGCAGCTGGCTTTATCCATTGTCTGAGCCGGAGGCCCGGTGTACGGATAATACCGGGCAGCGTATACTAGAGTATGACGGAAAAGACAGTAAAACAAGTATTCCTATTGAAATTGTAGGAATACTATGATATAGTAAAAAGCGTAGATGAAGCTTTTAACTTTAGGACTACAGAAAGGCGGATTTTGATTATGAAACAATTAATTTATCTGGATAATGCGGCTACCACGAAGACCAGGCCGGAGGTGGTGGAAGCCATGCTTCCATATTTCACGGAATATTACGGGAATCCCTCCTCGGTCTACGACTTCTCCACAGAGAGCAAGAAGGCCGTGAACCATGCCAGGGAAACCATTGCCCAGTCCCTGGGGGCCAAAACCAATGAAATATATTTCACGGCAGGCGGCAGCGAGGCCGACAACTGGGCCCTGGTGGCCACGGCTGAAGCCTATGAAAATAAAGGGAAGCACATCATTACCACAAAGATAGAGCACCACGCTGTTCTCCACACCTGCCAGTACCTGGAGAAGAGGGGATATGAGGTGACCTATCTGGATGTGGATGAGAACGGGGTGGTCAAGCTGGATGAGCTTAAAAGGGCCATCCGTCCTGATACCATTCTCATATCGGTTATGTTTGCCAATAATGAGATTGGCACCATTGAGCCCATCAAGGAGATTGGGGCCATTGCCAGGGAACACGGGATTCTGTTCCACACCGATGCGGTACAGGCATTTGCCCATGTGCCTATCCATGTGGATGAATATAATATTGACATGCTCAGTTCCAGCGGTCACAAGCTGAACGGGCCAAAGGGAATCGGGTTTCTCTATATCCGCACAGGCGTGAAGATTCGTTCCTTTATCCACGGAGGCGCCCAGGAACGCAAGCGCCGTGCCGGTACAGAGAATGTGCCGGGCATTGTGGGATACGGCAGGGCCGTGGAGCTGGCCATGGCTAATATGGAGGAGAGGGCTGCCCAGGAAACGGGACTGCGGGATTATCTGATGAAGCGGGTCATGGACGAGGTGCCATTTACCAGGATTAACGGCTCACGCACCAGCCGTCTTCCCAACAACGTGAATTTCGCTTTCCAGTTTATTGAAGGTGAATCTCTTCTCATTAAGCTGGATATGGCAGGAATCTGCGGTTCCAGCGGCTCGGCCTGCACCTCAGGGTCACTGGACCCCTCCCATGTGCTTTTGGCCATTGGGCTGCCTCATGAGATTGCCCACGGTTCCCTCCGTCTCACCTTAAGCGAGGAGAATACAAAGGAAGAAATCGACTACGTGGTGGAGCAGATTAAGGAAATCGTGGAGTATCTGCGCGGAATGTCGCCGTTGTATGAAGATTATATGAAACACAATGGAAACAAGGAAAAATAATATACAGGCAAATGCCTGTATCAAGGATAAGCTTAGAAGCATACCAGGAGGAAATAGATGTACACAGAAAAAGTAATGGACCATTTTGAGCACCCGAGAAATGTGGGTGAAATTGAGAACCCCAGCGGAATGGGGACAGTGGGAAATCCTAAATGCGGCGATATCATGAGGATTTACCTGGATATAGATGACAGCCAGGTTATCCGTGATGTAAAATTTAAAACCTTTGGCTGCGGAGCGGCCGTGGCAACCAGCAGCATGGCAACAGAGCTGGTAAAGGGAAAGACCGTACAGGAGGCCATGGCAGTAACCAACAAAGCTGTGATGGAAGCACTTGACGGACTGCCTCCTGTTAAGGTACACTGTTCTCTGTTGGCAGAGGAAGCAATCCATGCTGCCCTCTGGGATTATGCACAGAAAAACGGTATTACCATTGAGGGCCTGGAAAAGCCCAAGGATAATATTGAGGAAGAGGAAGAAGAGGAGAACTATTGAGCAAGAAAGTAGTGGTAGGCATGTCAGGAGGAGTTGACTCCTCCGTGGCAGCCTGGCTGTTAAAAGAGCAGGGTTACGATGTGATTGGCGTGACCATGCAGATATGGCAGGATGAGGATACTGAGGTCCAGGAGGCAGAGGGCGGCTGCTGCGGTTTAAGCGCAGTGGATGACGCCAGAAGGGTTGCCATGGACCTGGGTATCCCTTATTATGTAATGAATTTCAAGGAAGAGTTCCGCAAAAATGTAATGGATTACTTTGTGGGCGAGTATGTGGAGGGAAGGACGCCTAATCCCTGTATTGCCTGTAACCGCTATGTGAAGTGGGAGTCCCTGCTGAGGCGGAGCATGGCCATTGGAGCTGATTACATTGCCACAGGGCATTATGCACAGATAGACAGACTGCCGGGAGGCCGTTATTCCCTTAAGACCTCAGTGACCGCATCAAAGGACCAGACTTACGCCCTTTACAATCTGACCCAGGACCAGCTGTCCCATACCCTGATGCCTGTGGGCAGCTACCACAAGGAGGAGATACGGGACATGGCGGAGCGCCTGGGGCTTCCGGTGGCCCATAAACCGGACAGCCAGGAAATCTGCTTTATCCCGGACCATGATTATGCGTCGTTCATTGAGGAATACACCGGCAGGGAGCTGCCGCCGGGCAACTTCGTGGACCTGGACGGCAATGTGCTGGGGCGCCACAGAGGCATCACCCACTATACGGTGGGACAGAGAAAGGGGCTGAACCTTTCCATGGGCCGCCCAGTGTTTGTGGTGGAAATACGCCCTGATACAAATGAAGTAGTCATCGGTGACAACAATGATGTATTTACAAATGTGCTCCGCTGCGATAAACTGAACTGGATGGCAGTTGACGGACTGCATGGTAAATCCATGGAGGTAACAGCCAAAATCAGATACAGCCACAAGGGAAGTCCCTGCACCATCCGTGAAATCGGGGAGGGTATGGTGGAATGCCGGTTCCATGAGCCGGTCAGAGCCGTGACACCGGGACAGGCCGTGGTATTTTATGACGGGGATTATGTGGCAGGCGGAGGTACCATAATAAGATGAGACAAACAGCAGGCAGGAACAGCATGTTACGTAAAAAAAGACAGGTAAAGGGTCTGGCAGCCATTGGTCTGGCAGGAATCATGGCAGCCAGCCTGGGTCTGGCCGGATGCGGCAAGTATGAGTCCAGCAGTGAGATGAAGGCCAGAATGGAGTCAGACAGCGGAGCGGTTTCCCAAATCCAGGACAGTCCGGCTGTCTGCGGTGAGTCCGGCGCACCGGATGAAAGAAGTAAGGCTGAGACCATTAAGCTGGATACAGAACGCACCACGGCGCCCATGCCCCAGTTTGAGGATACGGCGGACACGGTTTATGTGAAATCACCGGACGGCGGCAGCGTACGCATACGCTCTGCCTGCGATACAGGGGATGATTCCAACATTCTTACATATGCAAGCCCGGGGACCGGACTGAAGCGCACCGGCAAGGGCGAACAGTGGACCAGAATCGACTATAACGGAACGCCGGGCTATATATCGTCGGAATTTATAACCACCCAGGTGCCTGAGACCACGGCAGCGGCTCCCCGGGTGTGCGTGGACAGCGGGGAGATAACTCTGAATCCATCGTGGAAATACGCGGAATTTTCCAAAATCAATTCAGGCGCAGCCGTACTGTACCGTTCCGAGGCAGCAAGCCCCAAGGGCATTACGGTTTGCGTCAATGCAGGCCATGGAACCAAGGGCGGTTCTTCCGTCAAGACCCTGTGCCATCCCGACGGCACGCCGAAGGTAACCGGAGGCACCACCGGGGCAGGGGCAACCTCTGCGGCAGCTGTGTCAGGCGGCATGACCTTTGCAGACGGAACCGCTGAGAGCAGGGTGACGCTGTCCATGGCAAACATACTGAAGGAAAAGCTTCTGGCAGCAGGATATGATGTGCTGATGATTCGGGAGAGCGACGATGTCCAGTTGGATAATATAGCCAGGACCGTCATTGCAAATAACGCAAGCGACTGCCACATTGCCCTTCACTGGGATTCCACCACCAATAACAAGGGAGCCTTCTATATGAGTGTTCCCAATGTGGAATCCTACCGGAATATGGAGCCTGTAAAATCCCACTGGCAGCAGCACAACGCCCTGGGGGAAAGCCTGGTGGCCGGGCTTAAGGGGGCTGGGGTCAAGATATTCTCCGGCGGCTCCATGGCCATGGATTTGACCCAGACATCCTTTTCCACGGTTCCGTCCGTGGATATAGAGCTGGGAGATAAGGCGTCTGACCATTCTGCGGCCACGCTGAATACACTGGCGGACGGCCTGGTGGCCGGGGTAAACCAGTATTTTGGGCAGTAAACTGAAAACTGTAAATGTAAGGAAAATGTAATTCCTTCCGCATTTACAAATAAAACCCCATGCGTTACAATGAACATAACACCAAAGTTTTGTTCAAGATAAGGAGGGATTACATGAGATTAATGAAACGCCTGCTGGCAGTGGTTCTGGGAGCAGCCCTGTTATGTCCCATGACCGCTTATGCGGCTCAGTCACAGGAGGCATTGGAGCTGTATAAGGCAGTGGAAGCCAGGAACCAGAACATGACGGATATGAACGCTTTCTACGATTTCAAGATTAAAATGACAGGCAGCTTACTTGAAAATGAAGGCGTGGGTCCCCTGGACATGAGGCTGGAGATGAATATGAAGATGAATCATATGCAGGACCCCAGCCAGCTGCGCTATATGGCCTATTGCCGTATGACAGTTCCGGACAGCGAGCCCATTACCTATTCCATGTATTATATGGACGGCTACACCTATATGGATATGCTGGGACAGAAGGTGAAGTATCCCATGGCCATGGGCGACATGATGAATCAGGCCATGGCGTCATCCAATGCCTTTGATGTGCCGGAGGATTTAATTGGAGATTTCAACCTGTGGGATGAGGGCGAGAACAAGGTCATCGGCTATACCATTAACGATGCCAGGATGAACGAGTACATGCAGATGGTGCTTGGCTCTACCGGATTGTCAGGTATGCTGGACGGACTTGATATGAAGCTTCACAATATCCGCGGCGAGTACGTGGTTAACCCGGCCGGGGACTGCATTAAGATGCGTCTTAAGATGGATATGGATATGACCATGCAGGGCGAGACCTTCAGCGTGAACCTGGACGGCGATGTTGGAATCGCAGACCCGGGCCAGCCCGTGGATGTTCCGGCTCCAAACCCGGCAGAGTATACCGAGATGCAGGCACCGGCAAATTAGCCGGATTTAGAGGCTGTTTTTAAGATAGTTTGAAACTGTGCTGAAAATGTCTAAAAAATTAACGCCAACTACTACACAAAACACGGATTTTAGTGTATAATGCAGTAGTTGGCATTTTTTTGGAGGAGTACCCAAGTGGCTGAAGGGTCTGGCTTCGAACACCAGTAGGTCGGTAGCACCGGCGCGAGGGTTCAAATCCCTCCTCCTCCGTTTTGCAGACAGTACAGTCCGCGGGGACTGTGCCATAATAGGAACACATACCGGCGCAATGCCCGGAAGGGCCGTATTCACGGCTTTCCGGGCATTGCGCTTTTTGGCTGTCACTGCTGCCAGGCATACAAAAAATGCAGCCCTGGTTCATCAGGACTGCATGCGGTTTTCAGGAAATTCCTGAGGGAAATCATGTGTGGCGTTGTCGCCGCAGGGTAAATCAATTTCAGGAATGTCCCCATCCCCATAGGTGCTGCTGTTTCTGCCTGGAAGCTCCAGAGGGCCCTGTCTGTCAGGCTCCTGCCTTCCCGGTACCTGTATACCTTCCATGTGCCTCATCCCTCCGTAAACATATTTTCCACGTAGTTGCGCATTTCCTCATGACTTTTTATGCTTCTGGCCCT
Organism: Clostridium sp. 1001283B150225_161107_B6; assembly: GCF_015556325.1. Classification (NCBI taxonomy): domain Bacteria; kingdom Bacillati; phylum Bacillota; class Clostridia; order Eubacteriales; family Clostridiaceae; genus Clostridium; species Clostridium sp. 1001283B150225_161107_B6. The sequence goes on from NZ_JADNMD010000002.1 coordinate 675,069, forward strand.
GTTTACCACCTGTTCCTGTTCCGGCGTGGAAAGACCGGAAAAACGGCTCATGGCTTCCGGGTTCATGGCCAGTTCCATGGTAAAGCCAATGGGAAGTTCATCTCTCTCTATCATCTTCATCACCTCATGGTTAGTATGGAAGGCGGGGATGGAAAATATGCATGGACGGATTCAGTATTTAAAACGTACCTGTGACAGAACCGGGAATGGTAAACTGTACAGCGCCCATGTAACCCGGCGCAACATCATATTCATTAAATGTAATCACAAGTTCGCCGTTTTCATTGAAGTAATAGCTCTCGTCGCCTGTCAGTCCTTTGAAATCCTCATCCGGCATATCGGATTGGTAGAAATACGCAACAGACTCATCCTGTGCCATCTGTTCCGCCATCTGGCTCTTTATATTGGCGCTGATGGCATCCAGCATTTCCGGCCGGCCGCTGAACAGGTCTTTTAAGGAAATGACATTGCCGGTGGCCTTATCTATGGTGAATACCTTGACGAACTGGGCCCCGCTGGCCATGGTAAGAGTGGTGTCAATGCGGATGGACAGGTATTTGCTGTTGTCCGTTACCACCTCGTAGCGGGAATCCAGACCATAGTGTCCTTCGCCGTTGTCCTTGGACAGTTCTTCCTCGTACATGGCAATGAGTTCATTGCCATATTCCTCAATGGACTTGTTTGCAGGAACCTGGGCGCCTTCGGTTCCTTCAATGGTTACCTGGGGAACCTTGATATCAGCCTCAAAATTATCCTTTTTATCTTCATAGGTGCGGAAAGTCACTACCTTTGCAATGGAGCCAATGACCGGAATCTGTTCCATTGCATTGGCCAGGGCCGGTGTGGAATTGGCCAGTACGGTTATGGCAATCATGGCAGCAGCAGCAGCCCCGCCTGTCTTTTTAGCAAATTTCATGATAATCACGCCTTTCTGTTCTTTTTTTGCCTGGGCAATGCCCGCAAGCATGCGTTCCTTTGCTTCCTTTGGAACCGGTATGCTTTCATATTCTGATTTCAACTTATCCATCTGTCTGCTTTCTTCCTGTTTCATGAGCATGGCTCCTTTCTGAAAAATGGTTCTGGTTACCGCCTGACGGCACCGGCTCCAGTTCCAGTCTTAACCGTTTCAGGGTGCGGTAAAGCCTGGCCTTTACCGTGTTGAGATTTTCACCTACTATGACAGCAATGTCTTCTAATTTAAGGTCCTCAAAATACCGCAGTATGATGACGGTCCTGCTTTTTTCATCCAGCTGGTTTATCATCTGTTTTAAATCCAGGTCCTGGTAATAATCCTCTGTCGGAGTTTCCGGCATTTCTTCTGTGGGGGTTTCTTTCTTTTTCCTGCGCAGCATATCCAGGCTGGTGTTGACTACGATTCGGTATATCCATGTGGAAAGGTAGTCTTTATTTCTGACCCCTTTGCAGTCCTTGATTGCCCGGTAGGCGCTTTCCTGGACCACATCCAGGGCATCATCTTCGTTACGCATTAATTTAAATGCAAGGCGGTAGTATCGTTCATAATTTTCCGTAAGGAGACGTTCTGTTTCCGCCGTATGGTTGTGGAAGCCCATGTATCTGCATCCTCCTTTCATATCCTTCTGACTGTTAGACGTCTGAGGCAATGATAAAGTTGCATCTATTTTAAGATTTTACAGATTGATTCATAAAATGCAACATCCATTGTGTTTTAAGCTGAAAAATGTTATATTGTTCATGTGACAGAATCAGTGAGACAGGAACAATGAGAGGTGTACAAAAGCATGAGAGAGGAACGTACCAAGGATATAGATGGGATGAATGATTACGAAGACATCCGGCAGGTACCGCTGGAGCCGGACAGGCCCTTGGCAGGCCGGCAGAATCCTCCTGTGGGGGATTCCTACATAGGGGGCAGACCCAGGCGCGACCGGGTTTCCAGGAGGAAACCCGGTATGGGAGACAGGGAGCCCCAGGCCCGGAAACCTGCTGCCAGGACAGGGCAGGAGAAAACAGACAACAGAAAACAGGAGGACCGTCCCCGGAAAACGAAAAAAACAGGGGATGCAGGTTCAGGAGAACGCCGGAAAGGTTCTAAAAAAGGCGTGCCCGTCCTGGCGCTTTTGTTGGTGCTGGTGCTGGGCATAGGGGCCGGTCTGGGCGGAGGCTATTACCTTTGGGGCTGGGAGCGGCCCTATACCGTGGATTTGAAAGCAGTGGAAGTGCCGGATTACGTGGAACAGGATTTTATAAGAAAGAACATTTTTTCCAGGCCGGATGTGGGGCGTCAGAAGGTGGATAAAATTGTCATACACTATGTGGCCAACCCCGGCTCCACAGCCAAGAATAACAGGGACTATTTCGACAGCCTGGCGGACCAGGACCCGCAAAAGAGCGGTTCTTCTGCCAGCAGCCATTTCGTGGTGGGCCTGGAAGGCGAGGTCATCCAGTGCATTCCGGTAAGCGAAATTGCCTACGCCAACGCCCCCCTGAACAACACCACTGTTGCCATCGAGGTGTGCCATCCGGATGACAGCGGAAAGTTCAATGATGCCACATATAAATCCGTGGTGGATTTGACAGCCTTCCTGTGCAGGCAGCTGAAGCTGACCCCGAAGGACGTCATACGCCATTACGATGTTAATGGAAAGCTCTGTCCTAAATATTATGTGGAAAACGAAGATGCCTGGGAACAGTTTCTGAAGGATGTGAAGGCAGCTATGAAGACAGAAAGTGCTGGATGAGATTATGGGGAGGGGGCAGGAAAACCCGCCCCCGTCATTACTAAAGCAAAACAAATTCCGGTTTCCTGCCATGATACACAGTAAAATATTTGAAGCCGCAGTCCAGCAGCAGTTCCCGGCAGGTGTCAAAGGCATAGCCTACGTACTCCGGCGTATGGGCGTCGGAGCCGATGGTAATCATCTCGCCTCCCAGTTCCCGGTAGCGGATGAGAATCTCCCGGCAGGGATTTGGCTGGCCCAGGCCGTACTTAAAACCGCCTGTGTTGCACTCCAGGGATTTGCCGTTTTCAATGAGAATCTTTAACAGGGGGTCAATCCACCGGCTCAGGTGCTGGTAGTCATAAAAGTCATTCTGGTGGGGGGCGTAGCGCACCGCATAATCCAGATGGCCGAAGGAATCAAAGGTGTGACACAGGTTCCTGACGCGCATCAGGGAGGCTTCAAAGAAGTCCTCAAAGCCGGGCACCTCTCCCCGCTTATTCCAGTATTCCGGGTCGTACGGGTCCATGCTCTTTACAAAGTGGCTGGAACCGATGATGAAATCAAAGGAATCACCATAACGCTTTACAAAGTGCTCCAGATATTCCTTAAGATGGTCCTGCAGCCCCAGTTCAATTCCAATGTTGATGCGGATGCGGTCCCTGTACTCTGCCTGGAGCATGCGCAGGGATGTAAGGTAGGTTGGAATATCCAGAATAAAATCGCAGTCGCAGAATCCGGAGTCGTAGTCGTGATGGTCGGTGATGCACATCTCCTTCATGCCAAGTTCTATGGCCTTCTCAATCTGCAGACCTATAGGGGTGTTGGAGTCACCGGAAAATTCAGTGTGCAGATGGCAGTCGTATATCATTGGAGCTTCTCCTTTGCTTCTATAAGTAATGACTTTTTTACGAAAATAAGAGCATTTTTATACATAACAGCATTTTCATACGCATTTCATAACAACATTATAGCAGAAAATACCCGAATGGCAAGATTCCAGTATTTTCTTAGTATAAAAAGGTCAAATATCCGTAAAAATAAAAAAAGGACTTGCCAATTCATTAGAAATTGATTACAATAGAGAGAGGTTGATTAATATTTAACAATAATATATTTTTTAACAAACTAGGAGGAATTGAATCATGGCAGTAAAAGTAGCGATTAATGGATTTGGACGTATTGGACGTCTGGCTTTCCGTCAGATGTTCGGAGCAGAAGGTTACGATGTAGTAGCTATCAATGACTTAACCGATCCTAAGATGTTAGCTCATCTGTTAAAGTATGATACAGCACAGGGCGGATATGCCGGCGTTTATGGCCAGGGACTGCACACTGTTGAGGCTGGAGAGGATTCCATCACTGTAGACGGCAAGAAGATTACCATTTACAAGGAACCAAAGGCTGCTGACCTTCCATGGGGCGAAATCGGGGTAGATGTTGTTCTGGAGTGTACAGGTTTCTACTGCTCTAAGGACAAGGCTCAGGCTCACATCGAAGCTGGCGCTAAGAAAGTTGTTATCTCTGCTCCGGCAGGCAATGACCTTCCTACTATTGTATATAGTGTAAACGAGAATGTACTGACAGCTGATGACAAGATTATCTCTGCTGCTTCCTGTACAACAAACTGCCTGGCTCCTATGGCTAAGGCACTGAATGATTATGCTCCTATCCAGAGCGGTATCATGTCCACCATCCACGCCTACACAGGCGACCAGATGATTCTGGACGGACCACACAGAAAAGGCGATTTAAGAAGAGCAAGAGCCGGCGCAGCCAACATCGTTCCTAACTCCACCGGTGCTGCTAAGGCTATCGGCCTGGTTATCCCAGAGCTGAACGGCAAGTTAATCGGTTCCGCACAGCGTGTACCTGTACCAACCGGTTCCACCACAATCTTAACAGCTGTTGTTAAGAAGGCTGGCGTTACAAAGGAAGACATCAATGCCGCTATGAAGGCAGCTGCCAGCGAGTCCTTTGGATACAACGAGGATGCGATTGTATCTTCTGACGTTATCGGTATGAGATATGGTTCTCTGTTTGATGCAACACAGACCATGGTAGCTCAGATTGCGGATGACCTGTACGAGGTTCAGGTTGTTTCATGGTATGACAATGAGAACTCCTACACAAGCCAGATGGTAAGGACAATCAAGTACTTTGCTGAGTTAGGCTAATTGTGACAACAGGACAGTGATTTTTAAGTAGACTCATGAAGGGTCCGGTCGTTTGGGCCGGGCCCTTTGTTACATGCAATGGTCCGCCGGCCCTGCCTGCGGGCGATTGTTTGCCAAAAGTAAGAATGACTCTGAAAGGGGATTTGACGATGTTAAACAAGAAAACAGTTGATGATTTAAAAGATTTACAGGGCAAAAAAGTACTGGTACGCTGCGATTTCAACGTTCCGTTAAAGGAGGGCGTTATCCAGAACTATAACCGTATCGATGGAGCCATCCCTACTATCAAGAAGCTGCTTGACCAGGGCGCTAAGGTTATTCTGTGTTCCCATTTGGGAAAACCAAAGGGCGAGCCTGTTCCGGAGATGAGCCTTGCACCGGTTGCTCCTGCTCTCAGCGAGAGACTGGGCGTAGAGGTTAAGTTTGTGGACGATGCCAAGGTAACAGGACCTGAGACACAGAAGGTTGCTGCCGGCTTAAAGGACGGCGAGGTTCTGCTGCTCCAGAATACACGCTACAGAATTGAAGAGACTAAATTCAAAGACGGCGATGCTGCCAGCGAGGCGTATGCAAAAGAACTGGCTGACCTGTGCGACGGCATTTTTGTAAACGACGCGTTCGGTACTGCCCACAGGGCGCACTGCTCCAACGTAGGTGTTACCAGATTCACCAAGGAGAATGTGGTTGGCTATCTGATGGAGAAGGAAATCAAGTTCTTAGGCCAGGCCGTAGAGAACCCGGTTCGTCCGTTCGTTGCCATCCTGGGAGGCGCCAAGGTTTCCGACAAGATTAATGTAATCAACAACCTGCTTGACAAGGTTGACACCCTGATAATCGGCGGCGGCATGGCTTATACCTTTGCAAAGGCACAGGGCCAGGAAATCGGCAACTCCTTATGCGAGGCGGATAAACTGGATTATGCTCTGGAGATGATTAAGAAGGCAGAGGAGAAGGGCGTTAAGCTGCTGCTTCCTGTTGACCATGTGGAAGGAAAGGAATTCTCCAACGAAACAGAGCATAAAGTAGTGGATGTAATTGATGCAGGCTGGTCAGGATTTGACATTGGGCCTAAGACCATTGCTCTCTATAAGGATGCATTACAGGGTGCCAGGACAGTTGTGTGGAACGGACCTATGGGCGTGTTCGAGTTCTCCAACTTCGCAGAAGGCACACTGGAAGTCTGCCGTGCTGTTGCCGGCCTGGCAGATGCCACCACTGTAATCGGCGGCGGTGATTCCGTTAATGCTGTGAAGAGACTGGGCTTTGCTGATAAGATGACCCATATCTCCACTGGCGGCGGCGCTTCCCTGGAATTCCTGGAAGGCAAGGAACTGCCGGGCGTGGCTGCAGCTGACAATAAATAGTGATTGTGCGTGAAAGGGAGAGGTAAAATACAATGGCAAGAAAGAAAATTATAGCAGGCAACTGGAAGATGAACATGACTCCGTCAGAGGCAGTTGCCCTGGTTAACGAGTTAAAACCATTGGTAGTGAATGAGGATGTGGATGTGGTATTCTGTGTACCTGCCATTGACATCATTCCTGCTATGGATGCAGCTAAGGGCTCTAATATCTGCATCGGAGCTGAGAACATGTACTATGAGGAGAAGGGCGCTTATACAGGTGAGATTTCTCCCGGCATGCTGGTAGATGCCGGTGTTAAGTACGTAATCATCGGCCATTCTGAGAGACGCGAGTACTTTGCTGAGACAGATGAGACTGTGAACAAGAAGGTGCTGAAGGCATTTGAGCACGGCATCACTCCAATTGTATGCTGCGGCGAGACACTGACCCAGAGGGAGCAGGGAATCACCATTGACTGGATTCGCCAGCAGATTAAGATTGCATTCCTGAATGTGACGGCTGACCAGGCTAAGACTGCAGTCATTGCTTATGAGCCAATCTGGGCAATCGGCACAGGCAAGGTAGCTACCACAGAGCAGGCTGAGGAAGTCTGCGCAGCGATTCGTACATGCATTGGTGAGATTTACGATGAGGCTACAGCTGAGGCAATCCGTATCCAGTACGGCGGCTCTGTATCCGCATCCTCCGCTCCGGAGCTTTTCGCACAGCCGGATATTGACGGCGGACTGGTAGGCGGAGCCTCCTTAAAGCCTGACTTTGGCAAAATTGTAAATTACAACAAGTAACAGCGGAATGTGTGCCCTGCCCCTGACGGAGCGTGTCCCATAGCGGGATTCACGTTCTTCAGAGCGTATTTGAAAAATTACTGTGGCCGTCTGGCCGCCCCAATTTGCGGCCTGCCGAGACCCGATTTCGTCAGCGCAGCCCAGCTGCGCATCCTCAATCGGGCCTCAGTACCCCGCAAGCTGGAGCCGCCGGCCGGCCACAAGCATTTTTTAAATCTGCTCCAAGGCGGCAGGGCATTTAAAACAGAAGGAGATTGAACAATGATTAAAAAACCAACCGTATTAATGATTCTGGACGGCTACGGGCTAAATGATAACTGCGACCATAATGCTGTATGTGAGGGCAGGACTCCGGTTATGGACCAGCTTATGAGCCAGTGCCCCTTTGTAAAGGGAGAGGCCAGCGGCATGGCAGTGGGTCTTCCGGAAGGACAGATGGGCAACTCTGAGGTGGGCCATCTGAACATGGGAGCAGGCCGTATTGTGTACCAGGAGCTGACCAGAATCACAAAATCCATTCAGGACGGGGATTTTTTTGATATTCCGGAGTTTCTCTCAGCAGTTGAGAACTGCAGGAAGAATGATTCCGCCCTTCATATGTTCGGACTGGTGTCTGACGGCGGCGTACACAGCCACAACACCCATATCTACGGCCTGCTGGAGCTGGCTAAAAAGAACGGCTTAAAGAAGGTATATGTACACTGCTTCCTGGACGGCCGCGATACGCCTCCTGAATCAGGAAAAGGCTTTGTGGAGCAGCTGGAAGCAAAGATGAAAGAGATTGGCGTAGGCGAGGTGGCCTCTGTCATGGGACGCTACTATGCCATGGACCGTGATAAGAGATGGGACCGCGTGGAGCTGGCATACAATGCCCTCACAAAGGGCGAGGGCAATCAGGCAGACAGTGCTCCGGCAGGCATTCAGGCTTCTTATGACAACGGCAAGGCGGATGAGTTTGTGATTCCTTTTGTGGTGGTGAAGGACGGTAAGCCTGTGGCCACCATCCAGGATAAGGATTCCGTGATATTCTACAACTTCCGTCCGGACCGTGCAAGGGAGATTACCCGCGCATTCTGCGACGACAGTTTTGACGGTTTCCCAAGGGAGAAAAGACTGGACCTGGTGTATGTATGCTTTACGGATTACGATGAAACCATCCAGAACAAGCTGGTTGCATTTAAGAAGGAGAGCATTACCAACACCTTCGGCCAGTTCCTGGCAGCACACAAAAAGACCCAGGTAAGGATTGCAGAGACAGAGAAATATGCTCATGTGACCTTCTTCTTTAACGGCGGCGTGGAAGAGCCAAACGAGGGCGAAGACCGCATCCTGGTCCCCTCTCCAAAGGAAGTTGCCACTTATGATTTAAAGCCGGAGATGAGTGCAATGGGCGTTTGCGACAAACTGGTGGAGGCCATTAAGTCCGGCAAATATGACGTTATCATCATCAACTTTGCCAACCCGGACATGGTAGGCCACACCGGTGTGGAGGATGCTGCCATCAAGGCTATCGAGACTGTGGACGCCTGCGTGGGCCGTGCAGTGGAGGCCATCAGGGAAGTGGACGGCGTCATGTTCATCTGTGCAGACCACGGCAATGCGGAGCAGCTGGTGGATTATGAGACCGGCGAGCCGTTTACCGCCCATACCACCAACCCGGTTCCATTTATCCTGGTGAATGCAGACCCATCCTGCAAGCTGCGTGAAGGCGGCGCCCTGTGCGATATCGTGCCTACCCTCATTGAGCTTATGGGAATGGAGCAGCCTAAGGAAATGACCGGCAAATCACTGTTGGTTAAATAAGCATAAAAATGATAAAGCCAGTTCCGGATGTCCGGAGCTGGCCTTTTTTAGTGAGAGGGCTGCGGCAAGGGGGAATGACTGTAAAAACTAGACTACCGCATGTCTCGGATGAATGTGCTGAGCCGATACAGTTCCGTCCGTTTCCTGGCTGTCGTCCGCCGGATTTTTATGAATGACATTAATCTCCCGGACATCCGCCTTTACCCTTGAGGCGGCTGCATTATCCATCACAGATGTATTGCCGGCAGATGTTTTATCCACGGATGATTTGGATACAGCCGCTTTCCCCGGAACACTTCCGGATAATTTGATGGAAGCCTTTGCACAGGCAGGCCCTACCATTTCATACAGAAGACCGCTGGACAGAATGATGGTGGACAGCAGCTGGCCGCTCTCAGCAGGAAGCATACGCTGTCCCAGCACAGCCAGGCCAATGGATACACCGGCCTGGGGAATCAGCGCCAGGCCAAAGTAACGGCGGATTTCCGGTGAGGCGTGGGTAACCGCGGCGCCCAGAGCGGAACCCGTGTATTTTCCTGCAATGCGGACCAGGAAGTAAACAACACCAATGATTCCTGCGGCTGCCAGGCTGGGGATGGAAAGCCTCATGCCGGAGAGCACGAAAAACATTACCAGAAGGGGCGGTGTGAACTGGTTCAGCTGTTTAAACAGGTGTTTATTGCCGCTGGCATTGATATAGGCAGTGCCGGAGGCCATACAGGCCAGCAGGGGAGATACATTGAGGGAGGTGCAGATACCGGCCACGCCCATGATGGTGACGCAGGCCAGGACCAGGCTGTGGTCCTTGCTGCGGCGTTTGTGTATCAGCCTGCTGAGCACCACGCCGGACAATCCGCCCAGAACCAGGGCTAAAAGGTTAAAGAGCACCGGAAAAGCAATCTGGGAAAACGTCACCGAACCGTTTCCTGAACTGGCCTGGACAAAGGCGGCGCACACGCTGAAGGCAATCAGTGACACCGCATCGTCCAGGGCAACAACCTGGAGAATGGTATCCACAAACGGTCCCCTGGCCTTGTACTGGCGGATGGTCATGATGGTGGAAGCAGGGGCAGTTGCACAGCCGATGGCGCCTAACAGCAGGCTGAAGGACAAAGATAACCCCATAACCAGCATGACTGCTGTTATGAAGACGCCTGCGGTCAGGGATTCAAACAGGGTGAGAATAACCATGTTCTTTCCGTTGGCTTTTAAGGATGACAGTTTAAAATATTTACCTACTCCGAACGCGATGAATGCCAGGGCAAGGTCCGTGATAAAATCCATCTGTTCAATATATTGTGAAGGGACAAGGTTCAGGCACCAGGGCCCGATGATGACTCCCGCAATGATATAACCAGTGACATTGGGTAAATGAAGGCGTTTTGTGATTCGTGTCAACAGAAAGCCGGATGCCAGCATGACTGCTATGGACAATATGATTCCTGCTGCTCCCAGGTTTGATAAAAATAGTGCCATAATCAACACTCCTTTCTGCGTTTCTTTTTTGTTTTGCTTGATTATAGTAGTGTTTGGTGATAAAATCAAATGATATTATTTGATTGGGATATAAAAAATATTTATATACGAAGGGGGACGGGCCTGTGTTCGACATGAAAGTAAAGACCCTTTTGGCTGTAATTGAGGCCGGAAGCTATACAAAGGCAGCCCAGAAGCTGAATCTGACACAGCCTGCGGTGAGTCATCAGATTCGCCTGCTGGAAAATGAGTTCGACATAAAAATATTTTATAAGAGTAAAAACAAACTGAAGCTGACCCCCCAGGGAAAGATACTGGTGCAGTACGCCCGCAGGGCGGCTGCCGTCTATTCCAATGCCTGTCAGGCCATTGCGGACAGCAAGACGGAGACCAGCCACCTGAATGTAGGCATCACGCCTACGGCGGGAGAGACCATCATTCCCCAGGTCCTGGCTACCCTCTGCAACGAGAATCCGGATATACATATAAATATTTGTGTCAATACCATTCAAAAAATTTATAGCCGCCTGAAGGCATATGAATTGGATTTTGCCGTGGTGGAGGGCGGGGTGCCGGATACGGCCCTGGTGTCCACCACTTTGGACACGGATTACCTGTGTCTGGCTGTCTCACCCATGCACCGTCTGGCCAGGGCCAAGACCGTGTCCGTGGAGGAGATACGCCATGAAAAGCTGATTCTGCGCAGCCGAAGCGCAGGCACCAGGCAGCTGTTTGAGAAGCACCTGGGAGCCAGGGACATGAGTCTGGCTGAGTTTAACGTTATGATGGAGCTGGATAATGTGTCCATGATTAAGGAGTTAGTAACCATGGATTTGGGAATCACCATCATTGCCAAAAGCGCATGCCGCGAGGAACTGGCCAGCGGCCGTCTGGCTATTATACCCATTGAGAATTCTTCCATGGTGCGCCAGATTGACATGGTATATCAGAAGGATTTCCTCCATCCGGAGCTTATCCAGAATATCCGCGCTATTTATGAACAGTTAAAGGCAAAGTGACGGTAAGTATGAAATATCCCTTCCATTTTTAAGGGAAATAGGATAAAATGGAAGTTGGCTTTTAATTGATATAACATATGATAGGAGTATGAATTGTGTCTGGAAAAAAAGGTATGAAAACCAAGAAACTTTTGAAAAGCTTTCTTCCCTATTATGGGAGGTATAAGAAGATTCTGATATTTGATTTACTCTGCGCAGCGCTGACCACGCTGGGAGAGCTGATTCTTCCCCTGATGCTGCGCTATATCACCAACCAGGGAATGCAGGATTTGGCCTCCATGACAGCCGGAATCGTGATTCGAATCGGCGGTTTGTATCTGGTGCTGCGGCTGATTGATTCCCTGGCAGCCTACTATATGGCTTACACAGGCCATGTTATGGGCGTATACATTGAGACAGACATGCGCCAGGATGCCTTTGAGCATCTGCAGATGCTGTCCGACAGCTATTACAGCAACACAAAGGTGGGACAGATTATGTCGCGTATCACCAGTGATTTGTTTGATGTAACGGAATTTGCCCACCACTGCCCGGAGGAGTTTTTTATAGCGGCCTTAAAGACCGTGGTTTCCTTCATCATTTTGTCCGGCATCAATCTGGAACTGACCCTGCTTATATTTGTGCTGGTTCCAATTATGATTATTTCCTGTACCTGGTTTAATATGAAGGTAAAGGAGGCATTCCGCAGGCAGCGCAACCAGATTGGTGAGCTTAATGCCCAGATTGAGGATACTTTGCTGGGCAACCGTGTGGTCAGGGCTTTTGCCAATGAGCCGGTGGAGATTGCCAAGTTCGGCAAGGGCAATAGGGATTTCATGGATATCAAGAAGTACACCTACCGTTACATGGCCGCGTTCCAGATTACCACCAGGTCTTTTGACGGACTGATGTATGTGGTGGTGATTGTGGCAGGAGGCATTTTCATGATTCAGGGCAAGGTGGCGCCGGGAGATTTGGTGGCCTATACCATGTATGTAACCACCCTTCTCACTACCATCCGCAGAATCATAGAGTTTGCGGAGCAGTTCCAGCGGGGCATTACAGGTATTGAGCGTTTCCAGGAAATCATGGATGTGGTGCCTGATATTAAGGACAGCAAAAATGCAAAGAAGATGGAGCATGTAAAGGGCGCTATTTCATTTAACCATGTAAGCTTTGAGTATCCGGATGACCATGTGCCGGTATTGGAGGATATTAACATCACAGTGAAGCCGGGAGAGCGGATTGCCCTGGTAGGACCTTCCGGAGGCGGCAAGACCACCATGTGCAACCTTCTGCCCAGGTTTTATGACACCACCTCAGGCAGCATCACCATAGACGGGCAGGATATAAAGGACGTGACACTGCAGAGCCTGCGTTCCAACATTGGTGTGGTACAGCAGGATGTATATCTGTTCTCCGGTTCTGTCTATGAGAACATCAGCTATGGGCGTCCGGGCGCCACCAGGGAAGAGGTTATGGAAGCTGCCAGACTGGCAGGAGCCCACGAATTCATCACAGAGCTTCAGGACGGATATGACACGTATGTAGGCGAACGCGGAGTCAAGCTGTCCGGAGGACAGAAGCAGCGCATCAGCATTGCCCGCGTATTCCTTAAGAACCCGGCCATTCTTATTCTGGACGAGGCCACATCAGCCCTTGACAATGAGAGCGAATTCCTGGTTTCCCAGTCACTGGAGAAACTGGCCGTGGGCCGCACCACACTTACCATTGCCCACCGTCTGACCACCATACAGGGGGCGGACCGCATTCTTGTGCTGGCGGGAAACCAGATTGTGGAAGAGGGAAATCATGAACAGCTGTTGGAAAAGAAGGGCATGTATTACCAGCTGTACACAACGGCAAACAGGCTGAACCAGGGGATTGCATAAAGGAGAACATTTAATATGAAGATAGCGATTGTTGCGGACAGCAACAGCGGAGTGACGCAGGAAGAGGCAAAGGAGCTGGGCATATACGTGCTTCCCATGCCTTTCATGATAGACGGTCAGGTATTTTACGAGGGAATTGATTTAAGCCATGAGGAATTTTACAGAAGGATGGAAGAGGGAGCTGACATTACCACATCCCAGCCGTCTCCCAAGGATGTGATGGAGCAGTGGGACCAGCTTCTGGAGGACCATGACCAGGTGGTCTATATCCCGATGTCCAGCGGACTCAGCGGTTCCTTTCAGACAGCCCGTATGCTGGCGGAGGATTACGATGGGCGTGTCCAGGTGGTAAATAACCAGCGGATTTCCGTTACCCAGCGGCAGTCAGCCCTGGATGCCAGGGATTTGGCAGAGATGGGATGGAGCGGGGAACAGATAAAGGAAAAGCTGGAAGCCACCCGGTTTGAAAGCTCCATTTACATTACAGTGGACACCCTTAAATATCTGAAAAAGGGCGGCAGGATAACGCCTGCTGCTGCGGCCCTGGGAACCCTGCTTAAGATAAAACCAGTGCTCACCATTCAGGGGGAAAAGCTGGATGCATTTGCAAAAGCCAGGACCATGAAACAGGCCAGAACCATTATGCTGACTGCCCTGGCCCACGACCTGGAGGAACGGCTGGCAGACAGGCAGGCGGAACACACCTATCTGCAGATTGCCCATACCTGCAGTGAGCAGGCGGCGCATGAGCTGGAAGAAACGGTAAGGGAACTGTATCCGGGTGTACCTGTGTTTGGTGCGCCTCTTTCCCTTAGCATCGGATGCCATATCGGCCCTGGAGCCCTGGCAGTTGCCTGTACCAGGAAATTAAAGGAGCTGGAATAAGTGTCGGAAAAGAAATTTGTTAAAAAGCTGCGCACCTTTGGCATGAGCATGAAGGTTCCTCTGGCAGCCATCATCATAGGCGCAGCCCTGATACCGCTTTTTCTGGAGGCAGGCATTCTGGTGGGTACATTCCGGCAGAGCCAGCTGGATGCCAGGTCCATAGAGATACAGAACCAGTGTGTCATACTCAGCAATAAAATGACCCGTTCCGGCTATATGACGGCAGAGAAAAAGAACAATGCCGGCCTGGACAGCCAGATGCAGACACTGTCCGATGTGTACAACGGCAGAATCGTCATTGTGGGAAGCAATTTCCGGGTGATGACAGATACCTTTAACCTGGCCACGGGAAAGTACTATTTATCGGAAGAGGTCATCAAGTGCTTTAAGGGTGAGAACAGCAGCCACTATAACAAGGACATGCAGTATTTTGCCCAAACCATTCCGGTGTATGATGCAGCGGATGGAAAAGCGGTGAGCGGTGTTATTGTGGTCACTGCATCCACGGAGAATATCCTGTCCCTGACCGACAAGGTCATGGGAAAATCCCACTTGTTCCTGGTGTGTATGGTGCTTGTGCTCAGTGTGCTGGGAGTGGTGGCAGCCCATCTGCTGCTGCGCCCGTTTAAGAAACTGCAGATGTCCTTTGACCGGGTAGCCCAGGGAGATTTGGATGCAGACATCACGGAGGAGACTTACAGGGAAACCAGGCTTTTGTCCCAGTCCGTCCAGAAGTCCCTAGGCAAGCTCAAGGCCGTGGACCAGTCACGTCAGGAGTTTGTTTCCAATGTGTCCCATGAGCTGAAGACTCCCATCACCTCCATCCGTGTGCTGGCTGATTCCCTTATGGGGATGGAAGACGTGCCTGTGGAGCTGTACCGGGAGTTCATGACGGATATTTCGGACGAGATTGACCGGGAAAACCAGATTATAGAGGATTTGCTGATGCTGGTCAAGATGGATAAGACAGCCGAAGACCAGATGAATATAGAACAGGTGAATATTAACGGGGAACTGGAGCTGATTCTAAAGCGCCTGCGCCCCATTGCCAAACGGGGAAATGTGGAGCTGATTCTGGAGAGCATCCGGGAGGTGACAGCGGATGTGGATAAGGTGAAGATCTCCCTTGCAATCACCAACCTGGTGGAAAACGCCATCAAATACAACCGGGATTCAGGGGTGGTCCGCGTGACCCTGGATGCAGACCACAAATATTTTTACATCAAGGTGGCGGATACCGGTATCGGAATACCGGAGGATGCGCTGGAGCATATATTTGAGCGGTTTTTCCGGGTGGATAAGGCGCGTTCCAGGGAAGTGGGCGGCACCGGCCTGGGACTGGCCATCACGAAAAATGTTATCCAGATGCATCACGGTATCATAGACGTGGAGAGTGCAACGGGAGAGGGAACCACATTCAGCGTGAGAATACCTCTCAACTATGTACCGAGACAGGAGGCGAAGCCATGAGCAGACGTACCGTGAAAAGGCTGATTCTGCCCTTAATGGCGGCGGTAATACTGCTGGCAGGCTGCGGAGAGGGTGAGGCACCTGTCTCAGACCCTGCTTCGGGCAGATATCTGATTTACTATCTGAATGCATCCATCACCAAGCTGGTTCCCCAGGTGTATGAGACAGAAACAAAGGATAAGGGCGAGCTGGTGAAGGAGCTGATGGAACAGTTTTTGAATGTACCAAAGGATTTGGACTGCCAGCCTGGACTGACGGACCGTGTGACCTATCAGGGGAGCCGTCAGGAGGAGCAGGTGCTGTACCTGTACTTTGACATGAATTACACGGCCATGAAGGCAGAACGGGAAATACTCTGCCGGGCAGCCCTTACCAGGACCCTGACGCAGATTGAGGGAATTGACTATATCAATATTTACTGCGGGGACCAGCCTCTTATGGACAGGCAGGGAAATCCGGTGGGAATGCTGTCATCCACGGATTTCATCATGAATACCAGCAATGTAAATGCATACGAGAAAACAGAGCTGACCCTGTACTTTGCCGATGAGACAGGGAACCGCCTGGTGCCGGAGCAACGGGAGGTGGTCCATAACATCAATACCTCTCTGGAGCAGCTCATAGTGGAGCAGCTCATAGCCGGGCCTGGTCAGGAGGGACATAGTCCCACCCTTCCGTCAGACTGCAAGATACTGAGCCTGTCGGTGACAGATAATGTATGTTATATTAATTTTGATTCCGCCTTTGCCAATACCACCCTGGCAGTGAATGAATATATACCGATTTACTCCATTGTGGACTCCCTTTCAGAGATGACCACAGTGACAAAGGTGCAGATTATGATTAACGGCTCCCAGGATGTAATGTTCCGGGATGTGGTTTCTTTAAATACTACGTTTGAGAGAAGCCAGAATTATATTGAAGGGGAGAAGGAATAGCAGGCTGGGAGGTAAGTCAACCGAATATGAAGAGACCGCTAGTTATACTGGCAGCAGGTTACGTACTTGGAGAGGTGCTGGCCCTGCAGGTTAATACAGCGGTGGACATAGGGATTCTGGCGCGGCTGTTTGCAGCCGCAGCAGGAGTCCTATGGCTGTTGGAAATGGGAAGAGACATTTTGTGTCTCCCTGTTTCCAAGAAAAAGATGCAGGGCAGAAGTAACCGTAAACATAAGGTGCTTCTGCTCTTTTTGGTATGTATTCTGGCTGGGGCGTCTGCGGGCCTGGCCAGAGGGCGGCAGGAAAAAGAAATTCTGGACATTGAAGAGTCCGGTGCCCGGGCCATGGCCAATGGGCGGGTACTGGTAAAGGGACAGATTAAGAAAATTGAACAAAAGAATGAAACAATTACCCTTACGTTGGAAGGCGTGACAGCTGAGGCGGGGAAGAAAACTGCGGAATTTAGAAGGATTATGGTGTATGCGGAAGATGAGGTAAAAGAGAGGGATGGGGCGAAAGAGAGGGGGGAAACGAAAGAGAAGGATGAGTCTGGCTTGGGAGCAATCCTGGCGGTTGGCCAGCGCGTTCAGGTGAGGGGGAAAATAACGCCGGTGGAGGGACCGAGAAATCCGGGAGAATTTGATTTCAGGACCTATTACCGCACAAAGGGAACTGCCTGCAGGGTGTACGGCGAGAACCTGACCGTGACGGGAGGAGAGGAAATTCCATATTATAAGGGAATAACAGGATTCAGAAAGTGGTGTGCCGGAATCCTTGATAAGATATGTGTGCCGGAAGACGCGGCGGTTTTTAAGGCTGTGCTTCTGGGCGATACGTCTGATATGAATCCGGAGATGCGGGAGATGTATCAGCGCAACGGAATTTCCCATCTTCTGGCTGTCAGCGGGCAGCATCTGGCTATTATCGGCGGCGGGATATACCTGGTAATCCGGCGAACAGGAGCCGGCTATGGCAGGGCCGGGATGATATCGGCTGTACTGGTTGTCAGCTATGGAATTATGACGGGAAGCTCCGGTTCCGCTGTGAGAGCGGTTATCATGACTTTGTGTCTATGGCTGGCAGCTGTCAAAGGAAGAAGCTACGATACCTTGTCGGCATTGGGGCTGGCAGCCTTAATTCTCCTGTACAGAGAGCCCTATCTGCTGTACCACAGCGGGTTTGAACTGTCCTTTGGGGCGGTTCTGGCAATCAGCGGATTAGGGGGATGGATGCAGTCGTTCCTTCGATTGGAACGTGCATGGGAAAAGACGCTTCTTATAAGCCTGTGTGTACAAATCCTGCTGACTCCCATTGTGCTGTATCACTATTTTCAACATCCCCTTTATGGTATTTTTTTAAATCTGCTGGTTATACCGCTTGTTTCTGTATTAATGTATTCCGGTATTCTGGGGATTGCTGTGGGAAGCTTCTGGATTCAGGGTGGTATGGCAGCAGTGGGGGCCGGACATTATATTTTAAGGTTTTACGAGCTGCTGTGCAGGGTGGTGGAACGGTTTCACGGATATAGCCTGGTACTGGGACGCCCGTCGCCGGCGCAGCTGGGAATGTATTTTGGGATATACGGGATGGGAACGGCTGTTATGCTGTTTGGAATCAGGGGATGGATTAAAAATGGAGTTATATCTGAACCGGAGGAAAACGCCTCCCATGCCGGCTTAAAAGGATTGGCATCTGCGGTCCGCCGGAAAACAATGCTCCTGGCGTGCTTTTTTGCTTTGTATGCCATCAGTTTCCTGGCACTGCTCCCGGGTCCTGCCAATGGTCTGGAGGTTGTCTGTCTGGACGTGGGACAGGGAGATGGGCTGCTGCTTCGGACCGGGAGGAAGACGGTCCTGATAGACGGGGGAAGCAGCAGCCAGAAAAAGCTGGGAAATACTGTTCTGGAGCCCTATTTAAAAAGCAGGGGAATTGCAGGGATTGACTATGCTGTGGTAAGTCATGGAGACAGTGACCACATAAACGGTCTGATGTATCTGATGGAGGAATCAAAGGACATAGGTATAGGCACACTGATACTTCCGGTTATGGGAAAGGGGGAGGAGGTATATGAGAATCTGGCAGCATTGGCCCGCAGGAAAGGAACGGATGTGGTTTATATGAAATCCGCAGACTGTGTGAAAGCAGATGAACTGACGCTCACTTGTCTGTATGCTGGTGAAGATTTCAGGGGAAATGACCGCAACAGCCATTCACTGGTCCTGTGCGGAGACTATAAGGGATTTCATATGCTGTTTACCGGTGACATGGGAGAGGAGCAGGAACGCAGACTTGTCAGGCTGGCAGAACAGGAAGGGAATGTTCAGAATATACATCTGAATCATGTTAGGATATTAAAAACAGCCCATCATGGTTCCCGGTCATCTTCATCAGAAATGTTTCTGAAACAATTGAGGGTTCAGTTGGCAGTTGTTTCCTATGGAAGAGGAAATTCTTACGGACATCCGTCTCCTGAAGCAATGGGGCGTTTAGAGGAACAGGGGATTACGATTCTGGAAACCGGGAAAAGAGGGGCCATAACACTTGAAACAGACGGTATATCGCTGAAAGTCCATACATTTTTAGAGGAAAAATCTCATCAATAGCACTGTTAAGACAATCAGAAACATATATCTGATGAGGTGCATGGTATACACGTTTGGCGGATACAAGATAGCTGGATGAAATACACTCCTGACAGCCATATTATAAATATGGAAACGAGTATGAAATCTTGGAAGGAGCAGGGATGAATTATCAAAAAACAGCTAATGAGATTTTATCTCATATAGGCGGGGCGGAGAATATCGAAGAAATGACACACTGTTTTACCAGGCTCAGGTTTGTGCTGAAAGACCGGAAAAAAGCAGAACGCAGTGAGATAGAACGGGTGGAAGGCGTGATTGCGGTTGCGGAAAGCAACGGTCAATTTCAGGTTGTCATGGGAACAAAGGTGGGCAGGGTGTATGACCTGCTGAAGGAAATGACAGGTACAGAACAAAAATCAGAAGAAGAGGCCGGTCCGGTCCGGCATACAGACAGGGGATATAGTGAGAATAAATCACACGAACCTGGCTGGGGAAACAGAATCATCATGTCTGTCTCCTCCATGTTTACACCTATGGTACCTGCCATAGCAGCATCCGGACTTTTAAAAGGATTTTTAACCATAGCCAGGATGCTGGCGTCAAATCAGGGCATTGATATTACGGGGAACCATACCTATGTAATCTTTCTGGCTGCCACGGATGCAATTTTCTATTTTATGCCGGTTATCCTGGCCTATACCAGTGCAAACGTATTCGGAGCCAATGAATTTGTGGCAATGGCTCTAGGGGGAACCATGTGTTATCCCACAATTCTGAATCTTATGACAGGAGAGGAAGAAGTCCGGATGTTCGGTGCGGCGCTGACCAGAGCCAATTACACATCTTCGGTCATTCCCATCATAATAGGCGTGTTCATCCTGGCCTATGTGCAGCGGTTTCTGGAGCGGGTGGTACCGGAGGTACTGAAAATCATCTTAGTGCCCGGAATTTCTCTTTTTGTCATGGTTCCTGCGGTATTTCTGGTTTTTGGGCCGGTGGGAATATATCTGGGAAATATGATACATGTTATCTATACAGGACTGATGGATATAAGCCCTGTTTTATGCGGCGGCTTTATAGGAGGCATGTGGTGTGTATTTGTTGTGTTTGGGGCGCACAGGGCTTTGGTCCCCATTGGCATCCAGGATGTGGCCCTGCACGGCCAGCAGAATTTACTTGCATTTGCAGGTGCTGCGAATTTTTCTCAGGGAGGTGCTGCCCTGGGTGTTATGATGAGAACCAGGAACCACGGACTGAAGGCAGTGGCGGCATCAGCTTCCGTAACAGCCTCTGTCTGCGGCATAACAGAGCCGGCTATCTATGGATGCAATCTGCGCCTTAAGCGCCCTATGGTATATGCGGTTATCTGCGGAGCCGTGGGAGGTGCTGTCATGGGGGCAGGAGGAGTATATGGGGATGCATTTGCAAATAACGGCATCCTTACGCTGGCAACCTATGCTGCTTTTGGAATTAGAAAATTTCTATTCTATCTGGCGGGTATTTGCATCTCATTTTTCGGGGCTGCCTTTATGACATTTCTGCTGGGCTTTGAGGACTTGGATTAGCAGCTTCATCCGGCAGGATTTAAGTTGAGGAGGAAAAAGGATGAATCAGATAAATACAGAATTTCCGGATGGTTTTTTGTGGGGGGCCTCATCCTCTGCATTTCAGATTGAGGGAGGATGGAATCTGGGCGGAAAGGGAATGACAGTGGCGGACTTTAATTCCTTTAAACGCTCCCATATACAGGCAGATACCAAGGTCGCCAGTGATTTCTATCATCACTGGAAGGAGGATATTGACTTAATGGCAGAGCTTGGACTTAAAATGTACCGGTTTTCCATTGCATGGGCCAGAATCATACCGGATGGCGATGGGGCTGTCAATGAGGAAGGGATTAATTTTTATCATGGAATCATTGACAGCCTGCTGTCAAAAGGGATTCAGCCTTTTGTGACCCTGTACCATTTTGACCTGCCCTATGGGCTGGTGGAAAAATACAATGGCTGGGAATCCAGGCGCTGCGTCATGGCTTTTGAACGGTATGCCAGGATATGCTTCAGGGCTTTTGGGGACAGGGTGAAATACTGGCAGGTCCACAACGAACAGAATCTGATGGTCCGGGTGGATGAGAGGATGAATATTGATACGGCAGATAAATGGGAGGCAGACCGGCTCAGGGCCCAGATGGATTATCACATGTTCCTGGCTCATGCTCTGGCTGTAAAGGCATGTCATGAGCTGGTTCCGGGAGGGAAAATAGGCCCGGCCCTGTCCTCCTGCTGTACCTATCCTGAGACTTCCCGTCCTGAGGATGTATGGGCAGCGGTGAACAATGACTGGTTTAAGGCGGAATACTGTCTGGACATGCATCAATACGGAGAATATCCGGGATATTACAGCCGGTACCTTGAAGAAAGGAATATAAAGCCGGCTGCTGAAGAGGGCGATAAGGTGATACTGAATTGGGGCGCCCCTGATTACATTGCACTTAATTATTACAGGACGCTTTGCGTCAGGTATCTTCCGGCAGATGAGATGCATCCGGCAGGAGAACGGTGTTTTCCCGGCAATGAGGTGGATTTTGACCAATATGGATACTTCCGCCATGTGAAAAATCCTCATTTGATTTCTACAGAGTATGGAGCGCAGATTGACCCCATGGGCCTCAGGATAGTGCTAAACCGTTATTACCAGAAGTACCGGCTTCCGCTTCTCATAACAGAAAATGGTCTGGGGGCAGCGGATTTTCTTACGGAAGATGGTAAAGTGCATGACAGCTACAGGATTGACTATCTGCGAAGACATATCCAGGCTTGCAGACAGGCCATGGACGATGGAGTGGAGCTGATGGGATACTCGCCCTGGTCCTTTATGGATTTGCTGAGTTCACATGAAGGATTTAGAAAACGGTATGGTTTTTTGTATGTAGACAGAAATGAGCAGGAAACGGGCAGCTTTAAGCGTATTAAAAAAGACAGCTTTCACTGGTACCGCCGTGTCATAGAGACAAATGGGGCACTGGTATAGGCTGTCAGTGAGGCGCGGGTATTCCCGGTGACGGGAGGCGTTATTTAAATCCGCTCTAATATATAATCCAGCAGCACAGCACAGCCTTCCGTCACGTCGGACCAGGTTGCGTCAAAGTCACCGGTGTACCATGGGTCGGCAACATCTCCTCCGGTACCACAAAAATCCATCAGCTTAAAAATCTTGTGGTCAGGGTCTCCGCCGGCAATTCGCTGCATATTGCGGATATTCCAGCTGTCCATGCCAATCAGATAATCAAATGTTTTATAGTCTGCCCTGGTCATCTGCCTTGCACGGTGTCCGTCGCAGGGGATGCCGGCCTGCTTTAACTTAGCGCGGGTTCCGTGGTGTACTGGATTACCGATTTCTTCGGTGGACGTAGCAGCAGAATCCGCCTGAATTACTCCGGACAGGCTTTTTTCTTTTAGAAGGCTGCGGAAGTAGTAGAGGGCCATGGGGCTGCGGCAGATGTTGCCATGGCAGACGAAAAGGATATTGATGGTGCCTTTGTTTTGGTTGGTCATACTTGTATCTCCATTTGAATTTGATAGGTAAAGTTTACTATAAATTCACAGAATGAACAAGGCCGAAATAGACAGGGGAGATTTTTCTGATTGCACCCTTTACATCCGGTTTACCATTTTATATACTTTATGTAGGCAGTTCCTACTGCTGGGTGGCTTCCATCTCCGAAGGGGGGTGGTATAACATGAGTACATATGAGACACTTTCATTGATGATTGCGTTTGGGGTAGTTATCGTTATGATTATAGGTACAAAAAAATAGTCACCCGCCTACCAAAGCAAATGTGACTATTTTTTAAGTTATTATTCTTTGGAAGCCGCTCACTGGAGTGAACTGCCTTTTTGTACCTTTATTATAAACCGATTTCAGTTCATCTGTCAATCATGATTTTTTAGCTCTTCTCTTCTTCTCTTGCATTTTTCAGTCCATATATTCAATCCTATTGGAATGCCTCGAGAAATATTACCGTAACAAACGAAAAGGATATTGATGGTGCCTTTGTTTTGGTTGGTCATACTTGTATCTCCATTTTAATTTGATAGGCAAGGTTTACTATAGATTCAAAGAATGGACAAGGGAGAGATTTTTAATATCATCCTTTACATCCGGTTTATCATTTAATATACTTTATACAGGCAGTTCCTGCTGCTGGGTGACTTCCATCTCCGAAAGGGGGTGGTATAACATGAGTACATATGAGACGCTTTAATTGATGATTGCGTTTGGGGTAGTTATCGTTATGATTATAGGTACAAAAAAATAGTCACCCGCCTCCCAAAGCAATAGTGACTATTTTTAATTAAGCTATTAACTTGGAAGCCACTCACTGGAGTGAACTGCCTTTTTGTACCTTTATTATAAGCCACTTTCAGTTTATCTGTCAATCATCATTTTTGTGTGACTCTTGCATTTTTCCTGTGTTTCCGTCCACCTCCGTTTTGAAAAGATAAAACCCGCCAGAGTCAATGGCCAATAGCAAACAGCCGGTTATCATCAAGGCGGGCATGATTGTTCTGTAAACAAAATTTAGTGGATGTGATTATTTTTTGTGATATAATACGTCAGTAATATCCATTACAATAACTGTAACGGAAGGAAACCATGTTTAGTAACGAACCAAATTGAGCCGCGGTGTAACATATATTGAAGGCTCTTGAGGGGGATAAGGAAATAGGGAAGGAGAAAATGGGGATGCTAAATGGACTTTTTAAGAGGTATTGGCGTACAATCGGAGTCTTTGCCGCATGGCTTTTATTGTCAGCGTTTTTCTTTGGGGTATTGAAGGAGGAGCCAGATGCAGTAAAGTCGGTCGCTTTCCTAATTCTCCTTGTTATGGGTATTGGATATATGCATCAGACGCGGCACATTAAGGATGTATGTACGGTTATGACTACTGCGAAGGTAATTGGAAATATAAAGAGCCTTATGGATACGAAACAGGAGCAGACCAGCGACCTCTCTATTCCCACCTATCAGCCGGTTTTGGAATACTATGTTGAGGGCGAACAAAAACAGATGGTCTGCCGTGATGGATTCCCCACACCCTTTCCCTTAAATGAGTTTTACAGTATTTATTACAATCCGGAGAAACCGGATGAAGTTAGGTTTGCTGACCGCAGGACAGCTGCTGAACGATATATAGGCCCGGTTTTCCTGGGAATCGGAGCTGTTTTGATGGTTTTAGCCGTTGTCCTCCTAAAGCTGATGTCTCCACATATTGAATCCTTCTATAGATTTTATCTGTGATGCATGATAAGGAGCTGTTACAAAATAGCAGAGAATTCAGTGAAGGGGCAGTAGCTCCATTTTGTTTCATTCAAATTAAGGAATACACCGGACTTGGCCGGATGGAACGAAGCGTACAAAAAATGATACCGGCACCGTCAATGCGGGCATTGCCCGGTGACGCTGCGTTTGTTGATGTGACAGGAGGGATTTATGAATATATTGATTGCTGAAGATGACCCTGATATGCAGAAAATACTTGCCCTCTATCTCAAAAAAGAAGGCTATGATGTGGATACCGTATCAGACGGGCAGGCTGCGGTCCAATACCTGGCAAAACATGGTGCGGACCTGGTTCTCCTTGATTGGATGATGCCGGTTCAGGATGGTATTGAGACCTGCCGTCAAATCCGGGACCTGAATATTCCGGTTAAGATTCTGATGCTGACGGCAAAAGGGGAAAATAAACATGAGATTACAGGTCTGTCCTGCGGTGCGGATGACTACATGCGAAAGCCCTTTGATATACAGATTCTTCTGCTTCGGATTAAAAAGCTGTGCAATCTGGAAGGGGTCCTGCGGTTTAGGGACATTTCCCTGAATCAGAATACATTTGAAGCAAAAAAGGGGGACAGTCCACTTGTCCTCACCCGAATCGAGTTTGGGCTGCTTTGCTTTTTTTTAAGGAATCAGAGAATGATACTGACCAGGGAACAGCTGCTTAATAATATCTGGGGGATGGACTTTGAGGGGGATATCCGTACTGTGGACACCCATATTCGCAGACTGAGAAAGAAAATAGGGGAGGATTATATCAGGACACGCATTGGGATTGGATATGTGATGGGGGAACAGAATGGGTAAATGGATGAACCGGTTATGGAAAAAGTTTACATGCGGGATTGTTGGAATCATGGCATTTACGCTGATTCTTGCCCTTGCGGTGAACTCGGCTGTTGTTGAGCGGTATTATCTGCACAGACAGTCGCGTTACCTGCGCGGTGTTGGAGAGCAGCTGGAACGGTATTTGTCGGAGGGAATGTCTCCCGAAACAGTAATTGAACGGTTGGAGGCGGAAGAAAAAGTTTTGATTGTATATTCGGAACGTGCGGTTGACAGCAGGCCGAATCATACGCCGCAGGGAGATTTGGACAGCGAAGCCTTAAGCAGTGAACTTCGGGAAAAGTTCCGGCAAAAGGGGCTGGGCTTTCAAAGGTTCTGGCTCTGGGAGAAGGATTTTGAATCAGCCCTGGAACATGGAAACAAGCTGCGTCTTTACCGGCAGGATAAGCTGAATTATGGTATTCTGGCAGAATACATTCCGACGGAAAACGGTATGTTTGCCATTGCGGCCATTGTACCTGACACAGGCGAAGCCGTGGGAATTGTTAACTATTTTCTGGTCATTCTGTGTATTGCATCCTCTCTGCTGGCAGCGGTTCTTATGTATATACTTGTGCGCCATATTACCAATCCTTTGAAACAGATGGAGAAGTTTTCCGAAGATATATCCTCCCATACATGTCATGAGCTGCTTGATATACGCACCGGCGATGAGCTGGAGTCGGTGGCGGACAGTATGAACCGGATGAGCAGCAGCCTGGAACAGTATCAGAATATGCTGCTGGATAAAAACCGGCAGATGGAAGAACTTTTGGATAATGTGGCCCATGATTTGAAAACCCCCATCTCTCTGGTAGGAATGTATGCTGCCGGAATCAGGGACGGCCTGGATGACGGAACCTTTCTGGATACGATTATCCGCCAGAATCACCGGATGTCACAGCTGGCGGAACGGCTCCTTGCCCTGTCGCGGATTGGACAAAAGGAATATCCCAGTGAAACAGTGGAGCTTGACCGGCTTCTGGCGGAGGAGATAGAGGCGCACCGCGCGGTGATGGAACGGCGGAATATGTCCGCGGATTCTCACCTGGAAATCCATACCTCCATCCAGCAGGGACTGACGATTATGGGAAATGCAGGTCTGGTCAGCACCATATTTTCCAATCTTCTGTCCAATGCGGTTAAGTATGCTTCTTGCGGCGTGATTGATATTTGCCTCCAGAAAAATGGTTCTGTCTGCCGGTTCACCATAACCAATCAGATTCAGCAGGAAGGATTGGACACGGACCGAATCTGGGAACCGTTTTATGTAGGCGATTCTTCGCGCAACCAGTCCCTGGCAGGGACCGGACTGGGTCTTGCGATTGTGAAGCGGATTGCGGACCGGTGCGGATATACGGCTGTCTGTGAAGTGCGGGATGGTATAATCTGGTTTGCCATCATTTTTTGATTTTCTATTTTTGTCAAATGAATGTCACATCATGGATGTATAGTGATTGGCGTCAGAATGATTTGACAGAAAAGGAGAGCAAAGATGAAGCGAAACCATATTTTATTCCGCTGCAGCAGTCTGTTGATGGCCCTTGTGCTGACCGGATGCACGGTCAGCAGCCCGGGTGACGGTAAACGCAGGACAGACATACAGGAACGCCAACAGGGACAGGATGTGCCGGAACCGGTACATGGGATTGGGTTTGACCCTGAAATCAATCCGGAAAGTTTTTCCATTTACCTGCACACGGAGAATGGGACGGTGCAGGTAAATGCAGCGGACAAGAAACGAACTGTGGAACAATATAAAACGGATGGGGATAGGATTACGTGGGAGTATCCCGGGGATGAGGTATCTGTTTCCGTAAAACAGGCAGAAGACTATCTGAGCGTATCCATCACTTCCCTGACAGCTCAGGACAACGGGTTTTCATGGCCCGGGGTTTTGGCAGACAGCTATTACCTTCCCTTTGGAGAGGGCAAACGGGTTCCGGCGGATGACCCGGTCTGGAAAGAATATCTGGAGGGGCAGGAATTTCCCGTGATGGAGAAACTGTCCATGCCGTTTTGGGCAGAGGTTCACGGGGATTATGCAGTGTTATTTATCATGGAAAATCCATTCCATACCATGCTGGAATTTCAGACACAGCCGGACCTGGCCTTTGATGTCCGTTATGAATACCCGGCGATTGAGAAGGAAAAGACAAAACGGTTTCGCATTTATCTGACGGAAAATAACCCTGTAAGTGTGGCTGAAATATACCGGAGATATGTGCAGGAGAAGGGGACATTTGTTACACTGGAGCAGAAAGCAGACGATAATCCGGATATCGGGAAGCTTTTTGGCGCGCCCTTTATCTATCTGTGGGGGGAACGTGTAATCTCGCCGGAGGACGTGGACTGGAAGGCGTTCAGGGAGTCGTTTGACACCCCGGTTATTGAGTATACCAGGGTGTTTGGGGAGCGGCAGCCCAGGGACGGGGGAACGGCAGAGTACCTGTCGGCACTTCAGGAGATTGGTTCGCAGGATTATGTGGCGGAATACCAGAAAAATGTAATCTGCAATTATCTGAGCCATATGCTGGTGCAGCCTGATTTTTACAATCCATCCGTGTTTACCGAAACAACGCCCAAGCTGGATGTCTATTTGGAAGGGGGTATGGAAGCTTAAACGACTCTGAGCGTATTCAGGCCAATAAACAAATGCTTGCTGCTAATCTGCCGCTGGTATTCAAAGACCCGGACCGCTGGATGCATGGGGATACGGTTGGATTCGTGGAGGAATTACAGGAAGCAGGTATCGGCCGGGCCTGGATTGGGCTTAACAGCTGGGAACAGGCCTATGCAAAGCCAGAGCTTGTAAAGGCGGCGGCAGATGCCGGTTATCTGATTGGCAGCTATGATTCCTATCACTCAATACATGAACCGGGACAGGAACAGTGGATTACAGCCCGGTTTGATGATGCGTCTCTCTATGAAAAGGCCACAGTCACTGACAAAGATGGAAACAGCGTGAAGGGGTTCCAGGGAGTGGGACGTAAACTCAACCCCACATTGTCGCTCACGGCAGTAAAGGAACGGATGCAGGGGATTATGAAGCATAATCTGCCCTTTAATTCCTGGTTCATAGACTGTGATGCCACCGGGGAAATATATGATGATTATACACCGGAGCATATAACGACGCAGCGGCAGGACATGGAGGCCCGTCTGGAGCGGATGGCTTATATCCGGAATCAGTTCCGGATGGTGATTGGTTCGGAGGGCGGCAACGACTTTGCGGCATCCACCATTGCATTTGCCCATGGAATCGAGATGCAGAGCTTTTCATGGATGGATGAAGACATGAAGAATAACAGGGACAGTGAGTTTTATATTGGAAGATACTACAATCCCAAGGGCGGGGTAGCGGAACATTTTTCCAAACGGATTCCTATAAAGGACAAGTATTATACATTGTTTGCAAATCCGGGATATGATGTCCCGCTGTTCAGGCTGGTCTATCATGATTCGGTTATCACCAGTTATCATTGGGACTGGTCTACGTTTAAGATTCAGGGACTTACCGGGCAGCGCATGGTCCGGGAAGTTCTGTATGATGTTCCGCCCCTGTATCATCTGGACGGGGAACAATGGAAGGAGTACAAAGACGATTTGGTCCGCCATACCACCGTATGGTCCGGCTTCAGCCAAAAAGCGGCTGCGAGGGAAATGACGGACTTCCAATACCTGACAGAGGACGGCCTGGTACAAATGACAGAATATGGGGAGAATCTGCGGGCAGTGGCTAATTTCAGCGATAAGCCGGTCCGGTTCGGGGAAAAGGAACTGCCGGCCTGTTCCGTATTGATGGAGGTTGATGGGCGGAAATCGGTTTATACTCCGTCACCGGAGCATACCTGAGTTCGGATGGATGTAGTTAAGCCCGCCATAAGGCGGGCATAACTAGAATATCCATTGACAGCTTATGATTCCAGCCGGAATGTAACTGTCCAATCACCTTCAATTAGCTCACCTGAGTTATGGAATATACCGTACAGCCTATAATCCTCCAGCTGATTAAAAGGACCCACAAACCAAAACTCATAATATGTGTATCTGGAATTCCCGGTTTCCTCCTTCCAGCTCACGGAGTAATCTTCATGGCGTTCCCTGCCCTGACCATCCACAAGAAATGGCTGTACATGCCTGTCTGCCTTTGTATTATCTCCCATGCAAATTTGCAGCCGTAAAATATCATCCTCATACACCAGCCCAGTGACTGTAAAGTCATCCGGATTACAACTGTCCGGTCCCTCTGACGAAAGCACCTGGAACGTCCTGCGTGGATCATCCGGCTCCTTTTTTCCGTCCAGCACATCTAAATGCGGGGAAATGGCCTGAGAGCTGCCCCCGCTTCCCGACACAAAAACGCTTTTAGTCTCCCCGTGATTCTGTAAGCGGTCCATGCCAATGTCACGTTCTTCCTGAGTGATGCCGCACAACAGGCTGTGCACATAGAATGTCAGCTTGTTACGGTCAAATGCATCATTTGCCTGTACAGATAACAAGTAATATGCCTTTTCCTCCGCCTCATTGTACTGGATAAAGCTGCACCCAGCCAGACTGCTGTCAGCCCCATAACTCTTTAAACCATAGCTGTCAAATAAATCAGCTTTTCCCTGCATCCGGTCAAATCCTTCTGCATTTTTTAAAGACAGAAGAATTTCTGCCCGGTTTTCCACCAGATTCACGGCCTCCACCTGCAGGATGATTCCCTGGCTGGTGCTCTGCTTTTGTACCGGTAAAAACAAATCGGACATTCCGGGAGAAATGGATTCAATCACCTTATAAAATCCCGGAATATTGGCAGCGCAGACAGGAAGGACATTCCAGATACAGATACAGCAAACTGCTGTAATGGCAGTTTTCCATATGAAGCGTCTGTTACGGCACTTTCTTCCTGCTCCGGACAGGATACAGTCCACACTGTTTTGGTTAGGCCTGATTTTATCATATGCATTTTTATAATCTTCACGAAACATCATCTTTCCTCCAACCTCCTTCTCAGCATATCCCTTGCCCTGGTAAGCCGGGTCCGTACCGTGGAAGGCTTTACGCCAATTGTGTTGCTGATGTCATCCACGGACATATCCTCATAGTAAAATAGATGCACCACAATCCTATATTTTTCCGGAAGCTTTTTCACTGCCTCAATAACTGTCAGGTCCCGTTCCTCCAGTTCGAACACAGTGCCGGAATCCTCCGGTCCCAACCCGGTGATTTTTCTCATCCAGGCCGATTTCCAATGATTTTTGCAGCAATTGATTGTGACACGCAGGAACCAGGCTTTTTCATTCTCCTGGTTTTGAAATATTGGCTTTTTCCGCAGATAACGGATGAATACCTCCTGATGTATGTCGTCCGCGTCAAACTTTTGTTTTACCAAGGAATAAGCTAACCGGTATACCATATCTGAATAGCGTTCAATCATGGCCAGTTGAAAATCCTCCTTGTCCTTTTCCATCCTCTCACCACCCTTTCATTGATAATACAATCCAGATAGCCAAAAAGCTACAGAAAAAAGATTTTGAGGAGTAAAAAGGGCAGAAGTCATGCTATACTGGTGTCATGGTATTGAATGGAGGAGGAATAAACAGATGGAGTCATTGTATGAGTTAATCCACCGCGCATTGACATCGGAGGGAATGCTTCCGAAGGGCTTCAGCCTGCCGAAGCCCAATGCAGAAAAGATTCACTTTGCGGATGGTGCCATGGACGGGATAGCGATTTTTCATACGTCCAACAGTGCACAAGGCGTGGAATTGCTGGAACAGGCTGTATGTGCCGCAAACCGGGATGACGCAGGCGGGGCCCGGGAGCTGGTGAGAAGATTCTGTGAGACAGGCTGCATGATTGGCGCTATTGACGAGATTCAGCAATACATCATTGGGCATCAGGAAGAACTTGCAGCTGGTAAGCTCTATCAGCTGGGCAGGGATTTGATGCTGGGCGGCACTCACCGGGAGGAAGTAAAGTTTGGCATGGCTTTGCTGGAATTGTTTAATACAAATGGAAATGAGGAGATTAAGCAAGCAGTACGTGAGTTAGCCTGTTCCGACGAATTCACGATTTTCGCCCTATTCCTTATGCAGTCATGGGATAATCCGGAGCTGGAGATTTATCAAGCTGCCAGGAAGGTGAGAGGATGGGGAAGAATCCATGCGGTGGAGCGGCTTACCCCGGTGGACGAAGAGATGGAAAGGTGGATTCTGTCTGAGGGATGGGATAACACAGTCCTTCCGGCCTACTCTGCATTGGAATGTTTTCAAAAGGCACGTTGCGCCCAGCTGCTGGAAGAAGAGATGACCAGGGAACAGTACATCTCCATGTCAGGGCTGATGTCCGGGCTGTTAGACGAGGGTCCGGTCAGGGGAATCTCTGCATGCGATAATCCGGAGCAGGTTCTGATATCCTTCCTGCGCCAAAGCGGCCGATTTGATTTGACGGCAGCAGAATACGCAGTGGCTGCCCAGATTCTGGACTATGCCAGGGACAATAAAATGGAGCCTGTAGTCCTGGCAGCGGAGCGTTTGTTAAAAAGCAGGGGCTGCATGCTGGTTCTGCAAAGGGATATGGAGCGCGGGGAAAGTCTGCGGCTGGCAAAGCAGCTGGGCCTGGACTGCGCACCTTACGCTATGGCTGCAATCAATGAGGACTTCCAACGAAATTACCATTATATAGACCTGCTCATGTCTGAGGAGGAATATGCCGGCAGGCTAATCCACCTGTTTGAGGAAAAACTTCCATTGGATGAAATGGCCGCCGGGAGCGCGGATGAGATGGGATTAGGAGAGGCCTTTACGGACTACAGGATTTTGGTCTATATGATACAGCATCTGAAAAACCGTCCCGGGATGGGTGTGAGGCTGATTCAAACCGCATTGAAGGCGCCTGTAGTCAATAACCGGAATATGGCGCTGACCGTACTGGAAGAGTGGGTGAAGGACAAAGGATGTTCCCTTGGGAAATGTTATCCGGACCTGCATCAGCTGCTGCTGGAGCTGCGGGAATCTGAAGTGCGCCATGATATCCGGACCCGTATGGATGCCCTGGCTGGCCTGAAATAAGTGCGGGCTTGAAATAAGGTGCGGTTTTGTCTTTTAGGTGATTTCGCTAAGTGTTTCAACATTGTTATTATGGCGGAACATAAATCCCAGCCGGCGGGGTAAAAATTTAAATTTGTAAGGGAGCAGAGAAATATGGCATTTGACTTCAAAAAGGAATATAAAGAGCTTTATATCCCTAAAAATAAGCCGCAAATTGTAAATGTTCCAAAGATGAATTACATTGCAATTCGTGGAAAAGGCAATCCATCACAGCGCAGGACTTTGAATGGGCTGTGGCTGCCGCCGCAAAGAAGAAAAAAACGGACTGTTACAGCGCCGTGTTTCTGACTGTGAACGAAGGACTGTGCGTGCAAATGATGCACATAGGTTCTTATGACAGAGAGCCTGAAACAGTGGCACTTATGGACGAGTACCTTACCCGGAATGGGTATGTGAATGATATGGAAGATGGCAGGCTGCATCACGAAATCTATCTGTCTGACCCAAGAAAGTGCAGTCCGGAGAAAATGAAAACCGTAATCAGACATCCCATAAAAAGAGTTTGACAACTCCACTCATAAGATGCACTTTTCAATCACTTTTCAATCACGCCCTAGTGACAAAGCCCCCGGCACTGTGCTATACTGAAATTGGAAAACATCAGCTAATTGACGGAATATGGAAGGACGACCTTTACATGCAGACATTGAACCAGGACATAAAAGACCGGACATTTAAGCCTGTATACCTTCTGTTCGGTGAAGAGGCCTTCTTAAAGAAAAGCTATAAGAGCCGTCTGAGAGAAGCCCTTACCGACGGTGATACTATGAATTACAATTATTTTGAAGGCAAAGGGATGAATGTGAATGAAATCATCGGCCTTGCGGACACCATGCCTTTTTTTGCGGAGAAGCGGCTTATACTTATGGAGGACAGCGGATTCTTTAAGGGCGGGGCAGGAGCGGACGAGCTGACTGAGTATATGGGAGGAATCCCTGAATCCACCTGTCTTGTATTTGTGGAATCGGAAGTGGACAAGAGGAGCAGACTATATAAGGCAGTGAAGAAATACGGCTATGCTGCGGAGCTGAGCCACCAGGAACCGGCCCAGCTTGCCAGATGGGCTGCAGGCATCCTGTCTAAAAACGGTAAGAAGATTACCGGCCGGACCATGGAATTCTTTCTTAGCAAGGCTGGGGATGACATGGAGAACATCAGCTCGGAGCTGGAAAAGCTTATAAGCTATACCCTTGGCCGGGATGTCATCACAGATGAGGACGTGGAGACCATCTGTACCACCCAGGTAACCAATAAGATATTTGACATGATAACAGCCATAGCGGCACGTCAGACCCGCAAGGCCATGGACCTTTATGAGGACCTTCTGACACTGAAGGAACCGCCCATGCGCATCCTGTTTCTGATAGCAAGGCAGTTTAATCAAATCCTCCAGGTCAGGGACCTGATGGGAAAGGGGATGGATAAAAGCACCATAGCGTCCAGGCTTAAGCTTCAGCCCTTTGTGGTGGGGAAGATTATGCTGCAGGCCAAGACATTTTCCAAGGAACAAATCATGTCGTATGTGAATCTCTGCGTGGATGCCGAGGAAGGCGTTAAGACCGGTAAGCTGCAGGACCGGCTGGCAGTGGAACTGCTTATAGCAAACAAATATGAATAAAAATAAGAGGAACGAAGGCGATGGATATGATGGAGACAATTGAACTGGAAGATTTGAAAAACCAGGCCAGGCAGGTGCTGGAGGAGCTTATGGAGGCCGCCCGTCTGAAGCCGGGACAGATTCTGGTGGTGGGCTGTTCGTCCAGCGAGATAGACAGCTTTAAGATTGGGTCCCACTCAAGCGCAGAGATAGGGATGGCCGTGTATACGGCTCTTTACCAGGAGCTGAAGCCCAGGGGGATTTACCTGGCCGCCCAGTGCTGCGAACACTTAAACCGTGCCCTGATTCTGGAGGCAGAGGCCGCCCGTGCTTATGGCTATGAGCCGGTAAATGTGGTCCCCCAGTTAAAGGCCGGCGGCTCTTTTGCCACAGCTGCTTATGCAACCCTGGAACATCCTGTGGCAGTGGAGCACATAAGGGCCCATGCGGGGATTGACATCGGCGATACCCTCATTGGCATGCATATGAGGGATGTGGCAGTTCCTGTACGGATTAAGACAAAGGAGATTGGAAGCGCCCATGTGGTATGTGCCAGGACCAGACCTAAGTTTATCGGCGGTATCAGGGCCCGCTACGATGAGGAGAATATGTAAGGACCGCAGCCGGTTGCTGACATAGAATATGAAAATGGGATATGAGGAGGTATGGTTATGAACAGAGCGATTACAATCAGCCGCGAGTACGGAAGCGGGGGACGGGAGATTGGCGAGAAGCTGGCTCAAAGGCTGGGTATTCCTTTTTATGATAAGGAATTGATTGCCATGATTGCAAAGGAAGGGAATATTGAGACTTCCGTATTGGAGGCCAACGATGAAGTGGACCCGGATTTAGATAATTATTCACCGCGGCAGGTCCCGCCGGACTACCAGATTGCCATGACCCAGCGAATCTACGCGGCTCAGGCAACCGTCATCCGTAACCTGAATGAGAAAGGTCCCTGTGTCATTGTGGGGCGCTGTGCAGATGCCATACTTCCGGATGCCATCAACATCTTTGTATTTTCGGATATGGAAAACCGTATCAGACGTATCATGTCCCTGAATCCCGGGCTTTCCAGAGAAGAGGCCAAGGCCAGCATCCTGGCAGTGGACAAGAAGCGCAAGGCTTACCATGAATATTATTCCACCACACAGTGGGGAGATATGGATGCATACGATATCTGCCTTAACAGCGGACTGGCCGGCGTGGAGGGATGTCTGGAGGCTGCGCTCACCTATATTAAGTACGTCAGATAGCTTACAACATCAGAGTTGGAAGTAGACCGAAAAATCCCAGACAGGGAAAGCAGGAAAACGCTTATCTGTCTGGGATTTTTTTAAAAGCCCTATTCTCCGCCGGGGCCGTCACGGCGCGGCCTGAACGATTCAGGCAGGGGCTCTGCATAAGAGCCCTTGTCTTTCCTCACATGGTCTGTATCGTTGGAACAGTCCCTGTTTTCTGCGTTTTCTGCCGTATCCTGATTCATGGTATGATTCATGATTCTGCCTCCTTTGACTGCTGTCAGCTGCCCTCTTTCACGATTTCATCCAGAACCTTAATCAGGTCCTGCAATGTCTCCAGGTGCACATTTCGCTCCAGGATGCAGTTTTTCAGGTCGACGGAAAGGGTTTCGAATTTGTCCCGAATTTTCGGGGAAACATAGGATGCCATATCTATCACCTCAATGATAGTATGGGCCGGAATCAGCATTTTATGCACCATGTAAAATGGGTTACATGGCTAAGGAGCATATTCAGGGCATAAAAAAACCTTCCGGTGGGTTGGTCCGGAAGGAAGAGTGTCTGAAATTCCTTAACAGTGAATATCTCTATGAATTAAGCGATGGAATTAACAGCCTTGGATAAACGGGATACCTTGCGGGAAGCATTATTCTTATGATATACTCCCTTGGTGGCAGCCTTGTCAATCTCGGTAGTAGCAGCCAGCAGTGCAGCCTGGGCAGCAGCCTTGTCCCCAGAAGCAACAGCAGCGTCAACCTTCTTGATTGCAGTTTTAACCTTGGATCTAATCGCCTTGTTTCTTGCAGCCTTAGTCTCGTTTACTAAGATTCTCTTCTTTGCAGATTTAATGTTAGCCAATGAAATACACCTCCGTTCTTTAATATTATTATCTTTGTGTTTTCCATCAAAGCCTGGACACGGACAGTTCAATGTAAACATACTATTGTATTCTAGCTAATCTGACCCGGAATGTCAAGTCATATTTGGCTAAAATTTGAAGAAATTTGGCATGTGGGATTTGGCATGGCTGAATTGCTTCACACATACATATTTCCGGCCATAATCGCAGAAACTGATAGGAGAATGATATGAGAGGTGGATGAATATGGAGGAAAATGCAGCTGTCAATGCTGTCAATGAAGCCGCGGCAGGTACGTTCCAGGTGAGGACGGACCTGGCGCTGGAACAGCGGGAGAGTTCCATGGGGGAAGGCGGGGACGTATCCGGCGTCCGGCTGAAGGAATGGCATCATCAAAAGAGCGGCCTTAAGCTGACCGAAGTAAAGATACTGAATGAGCAGGGGGCCAAATCAATGGGAAAACCCAGAGGAACCTACCTGACCCTGGAGGCGGACCGTCTGTCCAAGGCGGACGAGGATTACCACAGTGAGATATCGGAAGAACTGGCCCACCAGATACGCAGGCTTATGACGGAAATGATTGGGTACAGGGAGGAGGATTTGCCTTCGGTCCTGGTGGTGGGACTGGGAAATGACTCCGTCACCCCGGATTCCCTGGGTCCAAGGGTACTGGATAACCTGCAGGTGACGAGACATCTGGACGGACAGTACGGAAATACATTCCTGAGGGACAGGAAGCTTCCCGCTGTCAGCGGCATAGCGCCCGGTGTCATGGCGCAGACCGGCATGGAAACTGCGGAGATATTAAAGGGAATCATACATGAAACCCATCCGGACCTGATTATTGCCATTGATGCTCTGGCGGCCAGAAGCGTGCGGCGTCTGGGGACTACCATCCAGCTTACGGATACGGGAATCCATCCCGGTTCCGGGGTTGGGAATCACCGCCACAGCCTGACCAGGGAGAGCCTGGGCGTGCCGGTAATGGCCATTGGGGTGCCCACCGTAGTGGGAGCCGCCGCCATAGTACACGACACAGTGTCCGCCCTTGTGGGAGTGCTGGCAGAGAACGAGGGTACCAGGGGAACCGGCAGCTGGATTGAGGAAATGGACCCGGATGGCCAGTATCAGCTTATACGGGAACTGCTGGAACCGGAATTTGGTCCTCTTTACGTCACGCCGCCGGACATTGACCAGTCTGTGAAGCAGCTGAGCTATACTATATCCGAGGGCATACACCAGGCTGTTTTTCCATAGGGGGTTTTACGAAACAAGCAATATCCTTCACATCCCTGCATATCATAATAATAGTATGATGACAGGTGAATGAATTGATGAGAATAAGACGTGGAGGCGTGGACCGGCTCGTACGCCGGTTTCTGGCCGGCACGGTCCTTATGTTGCTCTTGCTTTTGTGCGGCCGGTATGTAAGCCGGGCCGCCGCAAGCATAACAAAAAATGATTACAGGGATATGATATGCGCAGGAGGGCAGTGGATGGTGGAAGCCATCTGGAGCCAGGCCCATCCGGCGGATAATGCCAGGGAATCAGGCCTGTGGTCAGATGCCTGGGGAAGCAGGCAGGGAACCAATGACCCTGACCCTGCTTACCGCAAATACAATGCAGTAAAAACATTTTATGAAGAACACCAGTATCTCGCCTGGTACGGCAATGAAGAATCCGGCCAGCAGACCCCGGAGGAATCTGGCATCCTGGCTTCAGGAGAAGCAGGGATGGGATATGGTCCGGGCACAGGCACAGCTGGCCCTGCCGGAGCAGGCGTTTCAGGAACAGGAGCCTCAGGGGCAGACGGTGCCCAGGGCCGGGATTTGGCCGCCGGAACAGGCGGTATGGGTGCAGCCGGACTCCAGGGTGCAAACCAGTCCCTGGAGGCCATCACAGGAACTCTGGAGCGTCCCATTACCGGCAGTACATATGTGTTGGAACAGCTGATGGATTACGATTTTCTTATAAAACATTTTTACAGCATCCATACTTCTACTACAGCGGGCCGCGACCTTATGAATGCAAAGGACCTGCTGGGCCGGGACATGACCATGAAGGGCGATGACTCCAAACCCCAGATACTTATATACCACACCCATTCCCAGGAAGCCTATAAGGATTCAGGTCCGGGACAGACCGTGGTGGGAGTGGGGGATTACCTGACCCGGCTTCTGGAGGCCAAGGGATACAATGTATACCACGACAAATCGGTTTATGACCTGAAAAACGGCCAGCTGGACCGGAGCAAGGCATATAATTACGCCCTGGACGGCATTACAGGCATACTGCAGAAGAATCCCTCCATTGAAGTGGTGCTGGATATCCACAGGGATGGGGTGGGGGAGAACCTGCACCTGGTTACCCAGGTGGACGGCCGGGATACGGCGCAGATTATGTTCTTCAACGGTCTGAGCCAGACGCCGGAGGGCCCCATAGAGTATCTGCAAAATCCCTACCGGGAGGATAACCTGGCCTTCAGTCTTCAGATGCAGCTGGGAGCCGCTGCCTATTATCCCGGCTTCACCCGCAAGATATACCTTAAGGGACTGCGCTACAATGAGCACCTGCGTCCCAAGTCCAGCCTGATTGAGGTGGGAGCCCAGACAAACACGTACCAGGAGGCATTAAACGCCATGGAGCCCCTGTCAGAACTTTTGGATATGGTGTTGCAAGGAAATAGAAAAGATAGTATAATTCAGTAAGCAAAGGAAGCGTCTGCCATAGGGATACACGCACGTTTCCAGTGAAGAAATACCACAGAAAGAGGATAAAGCATGCCAACAGTTGACCAGAGTAAAATTCGCAATTTTTGCATCATAGCACACATTGACCACGGCAAGTCCACCCTGGCTGACCGTATTATTGAGAAAACAGGGCTTCTCACCAGCCGTGAGATGCAGGAGCAGGTTCTGGATAATATGGACCTGGAGCGGGAGCGGGGAATCACCATTAAGTCCCAGGCAGTCCGTACCGTATATAAGGCCCAGGATGGAAATGAGTACATTTTCAATCTGATAGACACCCCAGGACACGTGGATTTTAACTACGAGGTATCACGAAGCCTGGCAGCCTGCGACGGCGCCATACTGGTGGTGGATGCCTCCCAGGGAATTGAGGCCCAGACCCTGGCCAACGTATACCTTGCCCTGGACCATGACCTGGATGTGTTTCCGGTCATCAATAAAATCGACCTTCCCAGCGCGGAGCCGGAGCGGGTGGCAGCGGAAATTGAGGATGTCATTGGTCTGGATGCCGGCGACGCCCCTCACATTTCAGCGAAAACAGGGGTTAATATAGAAGAAGTGCTGGAAGCCATTGTCCATAAGATACCAGCTCCAAAAGGCGACCCTGAGGCACCCTTAAAGGCCCTTATCTTTGACTCCACCTATGATTCCTACAAGGGAGTCATCATTTTCTGCCGCATCATGGAGGGAACCGTGAGAAGGGGAACCCCCATCCGCATGATGGCCACGGGTTCTGAGGAGGATGTGGTGGAGGTGGGGTATTTCGGCGCAGGCCAGTTTATTCCATGTGAAGAACTGAGCGCCGGCATGGTAGGCTATATCACTGCCAGCATCAAAAATGTGGGTGATACACGCGTGGGCGATACCGTTACGTCCAGGGACAACCCCTGCGCCTCACCCCTTCCGGGTTACAAGAAGGTTACGCCCATGGTATACTGCGGCCTCTATCCGGCGGACGGGGCCAAGTACAATGATTTAAGGGATGCGCTGGAAAAGCTTCAGCTCAATGACGCCTCCCTGTTTTACGAGCCGGAGACATCCATTGCCCTGGGCTTTGGATTCCGCTGCGGTTTTCTGGGGCTTCTGCACCTGGAAATCATAGAAGAGCGTCTGGAGCGCGAGTACAACCTGGACCTGGTGACCACGGCCCCGGGCGTTGTATACCGGGTGCACAAAACCACGGGTGAGATGATGGAATTGACCAATCCCTCCAACCTTCCGGACCCCACGGAAATCGAGTACATGGAGGAGCCGATTGTCAGTGCGGAAATCATGGTAACCACAGAATTCGTAGGTTCAATTATGACACTCTGCCAGGAGCGCAGAGGCAATTATCTGGGCATGGAATACATCGAGACCACCCGCGCCCTTCTGAAATACGAACTGCCCCTAAATGAAATCATCTATGATTTCTTTGACGCCCTCAAGTCCCGCTCCAGAGGATATGCTTCCTTTGACTACGAGCTCAAGGGATATGAGCGCTCCAGCCTGGTGAAGCTGGACATCCTGGTGAACCGTGAAGAGGTGGATGCCCTTTCCTTCATCGTACATGCCGATTCTGCTTATGAACGGGGCAGAAAGATGTGTGAGAAGCTGAAGGACGAGATTCCAAGGCATCTGTTTGAGATACCGATTCAGGCAGCCATCGGCGGCAAGATTATTGCCAGGGAGACAGTGAAGGCCGTGCGCAAGGACGTGCTGGCCAAATGCTATGGCGGTGATATCAGCCGTAAGAGAAAGCTGCTGGAAAAGCAGAAGGAAGGCAAGAAGCGCATGCGCCAGATTGGAAATGTAGAGATTCCGCAGAAGGCATTTATGAGTGTGCTGAAGCTGGATGACGAATAAATAGGTGGGATAAATCATAACATGACAAGCTTACAGAGGAAGCCCCTGGAGCTGTATGTCCATGTGCCCTTTTGCGCCAGGAAATGTCTTTACTGCGATTTCCTGTCCTTCAGGGCGCTGGCGTCTGTCCAGGAGGCTTATACCGAACAACTAATAAGGGAAATAGAAGTCCAGGGTGCCTGCTGCCGTGAATACCAGGTCAAGACCGTGTTCATAGGAGGAGGCACTCCTTCTGTTATGGAACCGTGTCTTATCCGGGACATCATGCAGGCCCTGAACAAAAATTTTGATATAGCAGCAGAGGCGGAGATTACCATTGAGGTCAATCCCGGCACCCTGCTTCAGAATAAGCTTCACATCTACCGTGCGGCGGGAATCAACCGGCTGAGCATTGGCCTTCAGTCTGCGGACAACCAGGAGCTTAAGGACCTGGGGCGGATTCATACCTTTGAGGAATTCCTGAAGAGTTACCAGTGCGCCCGCATGGCCGGGTTCACCAACGTAAATGTGGATTTGATGAGCAGCATTCCGGGCCAGACACTGGAGAGCTGGAAGAATACCCTTAAAAAGGTGACTATGCTGAAGCCGGAGCATATATCCGCATACAGTCTCATTGTGGAGGAGGGAACCCCTTTCTGGGACCGCTACGGAAAGAGGGAAGGGGAGGAGACTGGTCTTAAAACAGACGATGTCTGCTTTCTGCATCCCCGGGGCGGCCGCCTGGAGTCAAATACCGTCCCCAGAAAAAGAGCGGCTCTTTATCCCCCCCTTCCGGATGAGGAGACAGAGAACCGCATATATCATTTTACCAGGACATATCTGGAGGAACAGGGATACGGCCGTTATGAGATATCCAATTACGCCAAGCCGGGCAGGGAGTGCCTGCACAACACAGGCTATTGGAGGGGAGTTTCCTATCTGGGACTGGGACTTGGCTCCTCATCCTGCATGAACGGGACCCGTTTCTCCAATGAACGGGATTTAGATACCTATCTGCACCTGGATTTTTCCCAAGAAGGTGGAGCCTCAGCCCTGTCCTCTCTCAGAGGCCCGGTGGAGGAACTGACCAGGGAAGCCCAGATGGAGGAATTTATGTTTCTGGGTCTGCGCATGACAAGAGGCGTATCAGAGATAGACTTCGTATCCATGTTCGGAGTCAAAATAGAAAGCATATACGGCCCTGTAATAGAGAGGCTTATTGCCAACGGCCTCTTAAAACGCGAGGGCGTCCGGATATCACTGACCGAATGGGGAATGGACGTAAGCAATTTTGTGCTCAGCGAATTTCTGCTCTAGAATTCTAAACGGGGAGGAAAAATGTCAGAGAATAAAACCATACGGGAAACCGTAAGAAAAAGACTGGAGGAAGCATCCGACCCGGAATACAGGGACTTCCACAGCCGTCTTCTGCCGGGAATCACCGGCATAGCGGGAGTGCGCACGCCCGTACTCCGGGGAATCGCAAAGGACTTAAAAAGGAACGGATGGCAGGAATACATAGAAGAGGTGTCAGAGGCCTGGAAGGAAAACGGCCAGGGAGCAGAGGGCGTCCTCTATGACGAGATGATAATCTGGGGGCTGTGTATCTGCGGAGGCTGCCGCGACTGGGACACTGCCAGGAAATACATAACCGGCTTTGTCCCGGCTATCAATAACTGGGCTGTATGCGATATCTTCTGCGGCTCACTTAAAATCACCAGCCGTTACAAGGAAGAAGTCTGGCAGTTCATCCTGCCCTATTTCCGGTCGGACCGTGAATACGACCTGCGGTTTGGAACCGTCATGCTGTTATCCCATTACGCGGACCAGGACCATCTGGACCGTGCCCTGACACTGCTGGACGGCATCCATCATACCGGATACTATGCCAGAATGGCAGTGGCCTGGGCTGTTTCTGTTTATTTTGTCAAATTTCCGGACCAGGTGATGAAATACTTAAAGCAGAGCAGCCTGGATGACTGGACCTACAATAAAGCGCTGCAGAAAATCACAGAGTCCTTCCGCGTGGACAGGGAAACAAAACAGCTGATACGGGAAATGCGCAGAGGACGCTGACAAAGAACCCGGCTGCGTACCCCTTGTTCTCTCTAAAAACTTGTGCTACAATCAAATTGATATCAGAAAAGTCAGTTTATTCACCGGAAAACTGGCGTTGTTGTCTTTACAATTGGAGAAAGGAGCATTGTTATGGGGAATCTGATTAACAGAACCATCGGGGAATTCAGGGTACAGGCCTTTTATCAGGGGAAGTTCATGGATGTGACCAGGGAGGACACCCTGGGACACTGGTCTGTATTTTTTTTCTACCCGGCTGATTTTACCTTTGTATGTCCTACGGAGCTGGGGGACCTGGCTGATTATTATGAGGAATTTAAGGCGGCCGGATGTGAGATTTATTCCGTGTCGGAGGATACCCATTTTGTCCATAAGGCGTGGGCAGATGCCTCGGAAACCATCCGGAAAATACATTATCCCATGCTGGGGGACCCGGCCGGGAAGCTGGCCAGGGAGTTCGGCGTGCTGGATGAGGAGGAAGGACAGGCGTTCAGAGGAACCTTTATCCTGAATCCGGAAGGTAAGATTAAGGCGTATGAGATACATGATATGGGAATCGGCCGGAATGCAGAGGAACTGCTGCGCAAGGTCCAGGCTGCCCAGTTTGTGGAGGAGCATGGAGACCAGGTGTGTCCCGCCAAATGGAAACCGGGAGAAGAGACACTGACGCCCAGCCTGGACTTGGTGGGGATGCTGTAGGGAGGTGGATGCTACGATTGATTTAAATACGATTCCCGGAGAAAGCAGCCTGGTGGACCAGGGGCTTAAGGAACAGCTGGCCGGTATCTTCGGCAGGATGGAGAAACCGGTGACAATCAGGGCAGTGGTGGATTTATCCGGGGAAAAGGACCGGGAAATGGCCTCCTTTCTCAGGGTCATTGTCTCCCTGAGCCCGAAACTGGGGCTTGAGCTATACGGTCCCGGCGAGGCGGACCAGGTACCTGAACTGAATACAGCATGGCTGCCTGTAACCGGGCTCTACAAGGATGGGACCTATGGCAGGGCTGCTTTTCACGGAGTGCCGGGAGGAAAGGAAATCAATTCCTTTGTGCTGGCCATCTATAACCTGGCAGGACCCG
The DNA here is from genome assembly GCF_015556325.1 of Clostridium sp. 1001283B150225_161107_B6. Classification (NCBI taxonomy): domain Bacteria; kingdom Bacillati; phylum Bacillota; class Clostridia; order Eubacteriales; family Clostridiaceae; genus Clostridium; species Clostridium sp. 1001283B150225_161107_B6. The sequence goes on from NZ_JADNMD010000002.1 coordinate 718,830, forward strand.
GGCAGGAAGTGCCAAAAGGAACCAGGAAAAAGATTGAGCGGCTGGACAAGAAGACGAATATCAAGATATGCGTGTCCCTTGCCTGCCATCACTGCCCTTTGGTGGTGACGGCCTGCCAGCAGATTGCTTTTCTGAATCCGAATATTGAGGCTGAGATGATAGATGCAGCCCTTTACGATGACCTGGTGGCTGAGTATGATATTAAGCGGGTGCCCATGATGATTATGAATGACAGCAGGATTGTTATGGGTAGCAAGACCATGGATGAAATCGTCACTTTGTTAAAATAATAACTAAAAAATGGTAAAAACACGTTAAAAAGTTGTTAAATATGAATGAAAAAAGTGCTCAAATTGGTAAAAAAATGTACATTGTGTGAGAAATAAAATTCTTCTATTGAATTTATATGTGCAATGTGCTATATTGGAAACAGGTAAAGAAAGACAAATAAAATTGCTGAGATGATGAGAGCATAGTAAAACGACAGAAATGTTGATTTAGAACTATGCTCTTTTTTATTGGTAAAATCGTGTGAGGGGGTGATACCGATGAATCAGAAACTGTATGATTTGATTGAGGCCAATCCAGTCATAGCAGCGGTAAAGGACATGGATGGCCTTGACGCCTGCTGCAAAAGAGATGAGATTAAGGTAGTGTTCATCCTCTTTGGGGATATCTGTAATATCAGCGCCATTGTCAGACAGATTAAAGATGCAGATAAAGTTGCCATGGTACATATCGACCTGATAACCGGACTCAGCAGCAAAGAGGTTGCAGTGGATTTTATCAGGAATAATACCAGTGCAGACGGAATCATCTCAACAAAACCAGCTTTGATTAAACGGGCCAGGGAGTTGTCCTTATATACTACACTGAGGGTTTTTGTACTGGATTCCATGGCATTTGAAAACATTGAGAAACAGATGAGCGTGGCAAGGCCCGACATCATAGAGATACTTCCGGGCCTCATGCCCAAGGTGATACGCAGGGTGTGCAGGCTGGTGAAGGTGCCTGTCATAGCGGGGGGACTTATATCAGACAAGGAAGACGTGATGGCCGCCCTTTCAGCCGGGGCCATATCCGTATCGACCACGAATCAGAAAGTATGGCTGATGTAGATGAGGAAACTTAAGTCCGTTCTCCTGGGGAAGGAAAATGGGTTTATGTATAAATGATACATATGGTATGTATCAGAACAACAAGAAGGAGGGTTTTTTATGGCAAAGTATGTAATGGCACTGGATTCGGGTACGACAAGCAACAGGTGTATCCTGTTCAACGAGAAGGGGGAAATGTGCAGCGTTGCTCAGAAGGAGTTTACTCAGTATTTCCCGAAGCCAGGTTGGGTAGAGCATGATGCCAATGAAATCTGGTCCACACAGTTAGGCGTTGCAGTGGAGGCCATGTCCAAAATCGGGGCTACCGCAGAGGATATTGCCGCCATCGGCATTACCAACCAGCGTGAGACCACCATTGTATGGGATAAGGAGACTGGGGAGCCCGTATACCATGCAATCGTGTGGCAGTGCCGCAGAACCTCCGAGTACTGCGATACACTGAAGGATAAAGGATTGGTCGATACCTTCCGTGCCAAGACAGGACTTGTGATTGATGCTTATTTCTCAGGAACAAAACTGAGATGGATACTGGAAAATGTGGAAGGAGTCAGGGAACGTGCAGAAAAAGGGGAGCTGCTGTTCGGAACCGTGGAGACATGGCTGATTTGGAAACTGACAAAGGGAAGAGTACATGTAACTGATTACTCCAATGCTTCCCGTACCATGCTGTTCAACATCAACACCCTGCAGTGGGATGATGAGATACTGGCAGAGTTAAACATTCCGAAATGCATGCTTCCGGAAGCCAAACCATCCAGCTGTGTATACGGCGAATCCGACCCCCAGTTCTTTGGCGGCCCAATCCCCATTGGCGGGGCGGCAGGCGACCAGCAGGCAGCGCTTTTCGGCCAGACCTGTTTCAATGCGGGCGAGGCAAAGAATACATACGGAACCGGCTGCTTCATGCTGATGAACACAGGCGAGAAGCCGGTATTCTCCAAGAACGGCCTGGTTACCACCATTGCCTGGGGACTGGACGGCAAAGTGAATTATGCTCTGGAAGGTTCCATCTTTGTTGCCGGTGCGGCTATCCAGTGGCTGCGGGATGAAATGAGAATCATAGATTCCTCGCCGGATTCCGAGTACATGGCCAAGAAGGTAAAGGATACCAACGGCTGCTATGTGGTGCCTGCATTTACAGGACTGGGCGCCCCCCATTGGGACCAGTACGCCAGAGGCACCATCGTGGGTATTACCCGCGGCGTCAACAAATACCACATTATCCGTGCCACACTGGATTCCCTGTGCTATCAGACCAATGATGTGCTCCAGGCCATGAAGGCGGATTCCGGCATTGAGCTGGCAGCCCTTAAGGTGGACGGCGGAGCAAGCGCAAACAACTATCTGATGCAGACCCAGGCAGACATTATCAATGCGCCGGTGAACCGTCCTCAGTGCGTGGAGACCACGGCTATGGGCGCTGCTTATCTGGCAGGTCTGGCGGTTGGATACTGGGCTAACAAGGAAGAGGTCATCAAGAACTGGGCGATTGACCGTACCTTCACTCCGGAGATTTCCGAAGAGAAGAGAAACGGGATGGTGACTGGCTGGAACAAGGCTGTAAAATGCTCTTACGGATGGGCAAAAGAAGATTAGTCAGATATGGGTATGAAACGATGTGATTGAGCATGGCTGCCCGGCATCCGTAGCCCTTTCGGCACAGGGGCCGGGGCCATGCCTTAAAGATAAGGGGGTTTTTATATGTTACCATATATAGCAGAGTTTTTGGGGACCATGATACTTATCATTTTAGGTGACGGCGTTGTAGCGAACGTGACACTCAATAAGTCGGGCATGAAGGGTGCTGGTTCCATCCAGATTACCTTTGCATGGGGCCTTGCGGTTATGCTGCCCGCATTTATCTTTGGCGCTGCGTCCGGCGCGCATTTTAATCCGGCGCTGACCATTGCCCTGGCAGTGGATGGAAGCATGTCATGGGGACTTGTTCCCGGATACATTGTTGCACAGTTTGCCGGTGCCTTTGTGGGCGCTGTCATTGTGTATCTTCTGTTCAAAGACCAGTATGACGCAACCGAGTCAGCGGCAACCAAGCTGGGCACCTTCTGTACAGGACCATCTGTTCCTAACATGGGACGCAACATTTTAAGCGAGGCAGTTGGTACATTCGTGCTTGTATTCGCAATCAAAGGCATCGGCCAGGTATCCGGCATTGCACCAGGCGTGGATAAGCTGCTTGTATTCGGAATCATTGTTTCAATCGGTATGTCCCTGGGCGGTCTGACCGGTTATGCCATTAACCCTGCACGTGACCTTGGGCCGCGTCTGGCCCATGCTGTTCTGCCTATTAAGGGAAAGGGAGATTCCAACTGGGGCTATGCACCGGTGGTTATCATCGGACCGGTTGTGGGCGCAGTTGTGGCAGCCTTATTATATCAGGCAATTCCGTGGATGTAACATGTATCCTTAACTGAATATTGATTGCGTGAGATGAGAGCGGAGCAAATAGGTGTGGAAACACGCCTTGTTTGCTCCGCTTTTTAACCCTTCGGGGCTGAATGTTGGCCGCCCGGGCTGGCTGTGTTAAAACCAGGCCGGCGGATATAAATAAAAGGCCGGCCCGGTGAGGGCGGCGGCAGGGAGATGCCGGGCTGATTCGGCATCTTCACAAAAAAAGAAGGAAGGGAACAAAACATATGTATGACGTAATAATAATCGGGGCCGGGGTGTCCGGCGCTGCATCTGCCAGGGAACTGTCAAGGTATAAGGTGAAGGCCTGTGTCCTGGAACGGGAGGAGGATGTGTGCTGCGGCACCTCCAAGGCCAACAGTGCCATTGTCCATGCCGGATATGACGCAGCGGAAGGTTCGCTCATGGCTAAGCTGAATGTGGAAGGAAACCAGATTATGCCTGGACTGGCCAGGGAACTGGATTTTCCATTCAATCCATGCGGTTCCTTTGTGGTATGTCTGGATGAAGAGTCCATGCCGGACCTCAGGGCTCTGTATGAACGCGGGGTCAGGAACGGTGTAAAGGATATGGAAATCATCACGGATAAGGCAAGGATTAAGGAGATGGAGCCCAATCTGACAGATGAGGTGGCCGGCGTTCTCTATGCACCTACGGCAGGCATCGTATGTCCCTTTAATTTAAACATTGCATTGGCTGAAAATGCTTATACCAACGGCGTGGATTTTAAATTTAACACTGAGGTGACGAATATCCGCAGAATAGAGGACGGATGGGCACTGGAAACCAGCCAGGGTGTGTATGAGACCCGGTATGTGGTCAATGCGGCAGGTGTCCATGCCGACCGGTTCCACAATATGGTCAGTGAGACAAAGATACACATTACCCCCAGAAGAGGAGACTACTGCCTGCTGGATAAGAGTGCGGGAAACCATGTAAACCGCACCATATTTGCCCTTCCGGGAAAATATGGAAAGGGAGTCCTGGTATCGCCCACGGTCCATGGAAATCTGATTGTGGGACCCACAGCCATTGATATTGAGGATAAGGAGGCCACGGCCACCACAAGGGAGGGACTGGATGAACTGATTGCAAAAGCAGGCATGAATGTAAAGGACCTTCCCATGCGCCAGGTCATCACATCCTTTGCAGGACTCAGGGCCCATGAGGACCACCATGAATTTATTATAAAGGAACTGGAGGATGCGCCGGGATTTGTGGACTGTGCGGGAATCGAGTCACCGGGACTTACCAGCTGTCCGGCCGTCGGAAGGATGGTGGCAGGAATTCTTAAGGATAAGCTGGGCCTGGAGCCAAATACGCAGTTTAACGGCAGCCGCAAGGGCATTCTGGATCCGGATACCCTTACCAAAGAGGAGCAGGCGGAGCTGATTAAAAAGAATCCTGCTTACGGCAATATCATCTGCCGCTGTGAAATGGTCACCGAGGGAGAAATCCTGGACGCCATCCACAGGCCGCTGGGGGCCCGTTCCCTGGACGGCATCAAGCGCAGGACCAGGGCTGGAATGGGGCGCTGCCAGGCAGGCTTTTGCACACCCAGGTCCATGGAACTGCTTCACCGTGAGCTGGGGCTTCCCATGACGGAGATTACAAAAGCCGGCGGGGATTCGAAGCTTGTAGTGGGAACCAATAAGGACAGAATATAGAAAGGGGCGCGCTTGAGATGAGGAAATATGATATTGTCATAATCGGCGGCGGTCCTGCGGGTCTCGCTGCAGCTGTAGCGGCCAGGGATAACGGAGTAGAGAGCATCCTAATCCTGGAACGCGATAAGGAACTGGGAGGCATTTTAAACCAGTGCATCCACAACGGATTCGGCCTTCATACATTCAAGGAGGAGCTGACAGGTCCTGAGTATGCTGCCAGGTTTGAGGAACAGGTGTATGAGAGGAACATTGAATATAAATTAAACACCATGGTCATGGATATCAGCCGCCATAAGGTGGTTACGGCTATGAACCGGGAAGAGGGACTGTTTGAAATACAGGCCAGGGCTGTGATACTGGCTATGGGATGCAGGGAGCGTTCCAGAGGGGCGCTTAACATACCGGGCTACCGGCCTGCCGGCATTTTTTCGGCGGGAACCGCCCAGCGTCTGGTCAATATGGAGGGCTTTATGCCGGGCAGGGAAGTGGTTATCCTGGGTTCCGGCGACATCGGTCTTATCATGGCCAGGCGTATGACGTTAGAGGGCGCCAAGGTAAAGGTGGTGGCGGAGCTGATGCCCTATTCAGGAGGGCTGAAACGTAATATTGTGCAGTGTCTGGATGATTACGGCATACCGCTTAAGCTGAGCCACACCGTGGTTGATATACGCGGAAAGCAGCGCCTGGAAGGTATCACCCTGGCTGCCGTGGATGAGAGGGGTAAGCCCATACCGGGAACCGAGGAGGATTATACCTGCGACACCCTGCTTCTCTCCGTGGGCCTGATTCCTGAGAATGAGCTGTCAAACGGAATGGGAGTGGAGATGAACCGGGTTACGTCAGGACCGGTTGTGAATGAAAGCCTGGAAACCAATATTGAAGGCGTATTTGCCTGTGGCAACGTGCTCCATGTCCATGATTTGGTGGATTTCGTATCAGAGGAGGCGGGAGCAGCCGGCAAGAATGCAGCCAGATATGTAAAGGACGGAAGTCGTTCCGGGGAAGGCAGGGAGATTGAGCTGAGGGCAGTGGACGGAGTACGATACACGGTTCCCTGCACCATCCATCCGGACCGCATGGAGGATACCCAGATTGTACGTTTCCGTGTGGGAAATGTTTATAAAAACTGCTATATCGGCGTATACTTTGATGATGAGCAGGTGATGCACAGAAAGCGCCCGGTCATGGCGCCGGGAGAGATGGAGGAGATAAAGCTCCAGAAGGAAAAATTGATGTTGCATCCCGGACTTAAGACGATTACAATAAAGGTAGAGGAGGCATAGACCATGGAGAGAAGAGAACTTATCTGTATCGGTTGTCCTATGGGGTGTCCTCTGACCGTTGAATTGGAAAACGGGGAAATCCAGACCATCACAGGATACACATGCAGGAAGGGCGAGATATATGCGCGCAAGGAAGTGACCAATCCGACCCGAATCGTTACCTCCACCGTGAGGGTGGAAGGCGGACGGGCTGACATGGTGTCTGTCAAGACCAGGGAGGATATACCCAAGGATAAGATATTCCAGTGTGTAAAGGCCTTAAAGGGTGTAACCGTCAAGGCTCCCATTCATATCGGAGATGTGGTCGTGGCAGATGTGGCAGGCACGGGAGTTGATATAGTGGCCACCAAGGAAGTACTATAGTTGTGTGCTCCTGGCTGGAGAGGGGACGGGAACAGGGTTTCCTTCTGAGACAGCAGGAGTACACCGGTCAGTCGGCAGCCGCCATCAGGCGGCGGCCGGCTTACTGCAGGTTAATGGATGGCGGTCCGGATGGATGGAGCGGCATCCGAATTAGAAGGAGGGCTTTAAATGGAGAAGAAACTGGACATTAATAACATGAACGGAATAACCGAGGAAGAGGATAAGACCTGCGGACTCAATGATATGAATTGCCTGGAAGGGGAAGAGGATAAGACCTGCGGACTCAACGACATGAACTGCGTGGAGGAGGAAGAGGACAAAACCTGCGGACTTAACGACATGAACTGTCTGGGTGAGTAACGGAAACAGTGCAGGGCAGAGGCTATGCGGAGGAGATGTACGGGCGGAGATGAATCCGTCCGGCGCTCCTGCCGCAGGTCCCTGCTTTACGTGGTTCATGAACCAATTGGAAAGCTGCTGCCCCATTTGGCGCAGCCCATAAAATAGAAGGGGGTTTTCGCAATATGAAAAAATTTATCAATGATGTGGCGCTGGTAGAAGACCAGATGATACAGGGGATGGTTAAGGCGTATCCGGGTTATCTGAGAAAGCTGGACTGCGGCAACGTGGTGGTCAGAGCCAATAAGAAGGAAGGCAGGGTGGCCCTGATTAGCGGAGGCGGAAGCGGACATGAACCGGCTCACGGCGGATATGTGGGAACCGGCATGCTGGATGCGGCTGTGGCAGGCGCAGTGTTCACATCACCTACCCCGGACCAGATTTATGAGGGAATCAAGGCCATTGCCACAGACGCAGGCGTACTCATGGTGGTCAAAAACTATACCGGCGATGTGATGAATTTTGAGATGGCTGCGGAAATGGCTGAGATGGAAGGCATTACCGTGAAGCATGTGGTAACCAATGACGATGTGGCGGTAAAGGACAGTCTGTACACAGTGGGACGCAGGGGCGTGGCCGGAACCGTGTTTGTACATAAGATTGCAGGCGCCATGGCCGAAACCGGCGCTTCACTGGATGAGGTCCATGCAGTGGCGCAGAAGGTAATCGACAATGTGCGCACCATGGGGGCTGCCATTGAACCATGTACGGTTCCGGCGGCAGGCAAGCCGGGATTTGAGCTGTCAGATGATGAGATGGAAGTGGGCATCGGAATCCATGGCGAGCCTGGAACCCACAGGGAGTCCATGAAGACAGCGGACCAGGTGGCGGATATGCTTCTGGAACAGATTCTGGGAGACATTGACTATGAAGGCCGCGAGGTGGCTGTCATGATTAACGGTGCCGGCGCAACACCCCTCATGGAGCTTTTCATCATCAATAACAGGGTTTCGGATGTGCTGGCTGAAAAGGGAATTAAGGTTTATAAGACCTTTGTGGGAGAGTATATGACTTCCATTGAGATGCAGGGATTTTCCATCTCGCTGCTGAGACTGGACGACCAGCTCAAGGAGCTTTTGGATGCACCTGCAGATACGCCGGCCTGGAAGTAACAGGCAGTTATGAGGTCTTAGAATAAATAAAGGGAATGAAAGGTGGGTCATCATGGCAGACAGTAAAAAGGTATTGGAAATCATCAAGGCTATCGGTCTGAAGATGGAGGCCGAGAAGGAATATCTCACAGAGCTGGACCAGCCCATAGGCGACAGTGACCATGGCATTAACATGGCGCGGGGGTTCGCAGCGGTGGAGGGAAAGCTTCCTGCCCTGGAGGGAAAGGATATAGGGACCATTTTAAAGACAGTGGGCATGACTTTGGTATCCACTGTGGGAGGCGCTTCCGGACCCCTGTATGGCTCGGCCTATATGAAGGCGGGCATGGCTCTGGCTGGAAAGGAAGAGATGGATATGGCTGATTTCCTGACCATGATGGATACGGCTGTCCAGGCAGTGGAACAAAGAGGCAAGGCCACTGTGGAGGAAGCCACCATGCTGGATGCCATGATTCCTTCCCTGAACGCCATGAAAGACGGGGCGGCAGAGGGAAAGAGCACCAGGGAGGTGCTGGAGGCCGGAGTCAGGGCAGCCTGGGCCGGTGCAGAGCACACCAAGGACCTGGTAGCGACCAAAGGCCGGGCCAGCTATGTGGGAGAGAGAGGACTGGGGCACCAGGACCCGGGAGCAACTTCTTATTCCTATATGCTGGAAGTCATTGCGGGGCTTGTCTAGGGGGTCCGGCTGAAAGGAGCAGCAGTACATATGGTAGGATTTGTGATTGTATCCCACAGTGAGAATCTGGCAAAGAGCGTGGTGGAGCTGACCGCCCTCATGGCACCCAGCGCAAAAATCGCGCCGGCCGGGGGTATGGATGACGGAGGCTTTGGAACCAGTTTTGAGAAGATACAGGCAGCCATTGAGTCTGTGTATTCCGATGACGGGGTTCTTGTTCTGGTGGATTTGGGAAGCGCTGTCATGACCACGGAAATGGTCATTGAGATGTTTGAGGGAAAGAAGGTGGAGATGGTGGACTGCCCCCTGGTGGAGGGCGCTGTGGTTGCCACCATTGATTCTGTAGGCGGAATGAGTTTTGAGGATATCAAGACAGCTCTGGCCGGAGTTGGAACGGCCAAGAAGTTTTAGGCTATGGGCTGAAGGAACGTGCTGAAAGGATATGAAAAGCAGGCGGGGAAATCAGGGCATTTTAAACATGCTCTAGTCCCCGCCTGTTATGGTTACTATCATCTGATTGGGAAGGCACACAATAGTATCGCTGTTTAAGTGCTTTTTTCCCTGATGGACACAGACCTTGTCAGGGCAGCTGGCATCGCTGCACCAAATTTCCCCGTCCTTTACAATCAGGTGGTTGGTGCCGCCGTTGGATGAGGTAACAGTTATCTCTGTATCTTTACTGAGCTCCAGTGTTTCCACCACAATCCCGTCCACAGACACCTGGGCAATGGCTGCCGGTGCGCGGCGGATAAAGTGGTTGATGCCAACGGCGGCAGCTGCAATCAGAAGAATGGCAGCTGCCAGAATCAGGTCGCGTTTTTGTACTAGTTTCATTTGATTTCTGCCTGTTGCAGGCATTCCTCCACTCCGTTCATAAATGGATACACATTGATGCTGACTGAGGACACGGCGTCGGTGGTGTATCCATCCTCACCAGCCAGGCCGGCCAGACGCTGGTGTTCTATCAGATACCGGCAGACGCTGTCTGCCTGGGTTTTCCAGACAGGACCATCCGGTGTCATGATATACTTGCCTTCCATGGAAAGCTTCTGCTTGCTTTCGCCGTCACTGTTAAAGGAATCCCAGACACAGGATACGATGATGCCGTCGGAGACGGTGAGGGTGGTCCTGTCACGGAAACCGTTTGAGTCCGGTTCAGCCTCATGGGTATAGATGCCGTCGGCCAGAGGCACCTCAGGACTGGCTGTGGTTACAGGTCCTCTTAAGGCTTTATACAAAGGGTCTGATACAGCAATCACTGCTAAGGACAGCACTGCCATGACCGCGATGCCTATCAGACTTCTGGCATTGGCGCTGATGGTATTTCTGTTCATGGAAAACACTCCTTTGATAATATAATAGTATGCCCCGGAGGCGGAATAACCGCGGCGCATGGGATAGGGCACATTGTTTATTTTATCACAATGTGATACGGTATACAATCAGTTTTCCCTTAAGCAGCGGTGGAAATTCATTCCTGCCATGGCTGGTCCGCTGTTATTGCATTTTAATCAGGCTGGCTGCTGCCGGAAACCCCTGTTCCATGCAGCCGGACATAGCTGTGATGATGGCTTCATCCCGGTTTATTCCGTTTGTCAGGTATTTCCTGATTGGTTCAATTCTAGCAAAAAAGCTGTTTATTGTCCAGGGTGCTTTCCTTATTCAGGCACTATAGAAGATTTTGCGTAGAAGATTTGGATTGGGCATGGTATACTGTAGTATGCTTATAACTTAATCCCTGCCACCTGTCCTGGAGCATGCCTTAAAAATCATTGCGCCCGTCTGACCGCCCCGCTTTGCGGACCAGGGAGGACAGAGGACTGGTGAAGGATGGAATGCCATGATAAAGACGGGAGGAGAACATGCCTAATCATAAAAAGAAAGTTACAGAATCCCATACGTCTGCCAGAAATGCTGCCCTTTTCGGAATACTGACAGCCCTGGCCCTGGTGCTGGGGTATGTGGAGTCACTGGTGCCGGTATATCTGGGAGCGCCCGGGGTTAAGCTGGGGCTGGCTAATCTTGTGACCATGGTGGGGCTGTACTGTATGGGAACAAAAGAAACAGCCCTTATAAGCGTGGTGCGCATACTTCTGTCAGGTATTCTTTTCGGGCCGCCTTCTGCCATCCTGTTTGGCCTGGCAGGAACAGCCCTGAGCCTGACGGTCATGTCATTTAGCAGGAAATTCAGACTCTTTGGAATGGTGGGAGTCAGCATACTGGGGGGCGTGGCCCATAACATCGGTCAGTTTCTCATGGCAGCCTTTGTGGTGAATACCTTTGGCGTATTTTCGTATCTGCCGGTGCTTCTGACGGCCGGGTGTGCGGCCGGGGCCTTGATTGGCCTGCTGGGCGGTATTCTGGTGGGAAGAGTAAACCGGTTTTTCCGCTCCGTTTAACGGATTGCAGCAGGAAAAGTAAGGGTATAAAAGTAAAAAAGTGCATTGTAGTTCCCGGGGCCGAGGGCTATAATGAAAGAAAACCGCTGTAATAGACTGCGGTGTGATGCAAAGAGTGTACAGGGAGGGTAATTCTATGGTTCATGATGCGATTAAGGGATTGGTACAGTATGGACTGGATAAGGGGCTTATATCTGAGGTGGACGCTGTCTATGCCAGGAACCAGATTCTGGATGTGATGGGGATGGATGAGTATGAGGAGCCCCGGGGCACGGTTGAGAGCGGGAATCTGGAGGCCATTTTAAAGGAGCTTCTGGACTGTGCTGCCGTGACAGGCGTGCTTAAGGAGGACAGTGTGGTCTACCGGGACCTTCTTGACACTAAGCTGATGAACTGTCTGATGCCGAGGCCCAATGAGGTGGTGAAGGAGTTCTGGAAACGATATGAGGAATCTCCTGAGAAGGCCACGGACTGGTATTATGGCTTCAGCCAGGATTCCGATTATATCCGCAGGTACCGTATTGCAAGGGATATGAAGTGGACCACGGATACACGTTACGGCACATTGGATATTACGGTAAACCTGTCCAAGCCGGAAAAGGACCCAAAGGCCATTGCAGCGGCCAAGCTGGCCAGGCAGAGCGGCTATCCCAAATGTCAGCTGTGCATGGAAAACGTGGGATATGCAGGGCGGACCAACCATCCGGCCCGGAATAACCACAGAATCATTCCCATCACCATCAATGACAGCCCGTGGGGATTCCAGTATTCTCCCTATGTATATTATAATGAGCACTGCATCGTGTTCAACGGACAGCATGTGCCTATGAAAATCGATAAGGCGGCATTCAGAAAGCTGTTTGACTTTATCAGGCAGTTTCCCCATTATTTCCTGGGCTCCAATGCAGATCTCCCCATTGTGGGCGGCTCCATCCTGAGCCATGACCATTTTCAGGGCGGACATTATACCTTTGCCATGGCGAAAGCGCCCATAGAGAAGCATTTTTCCATAAAAGGGTATGAGGACGTGGAAGCAGGCATTGTGTTCTGGCCCATGTCTGTGCTGCGGCTTCGGGCAGCAGACCCGGACAGACTGACAGAACTGGGGGATGTGGTGCTGGGAGCATGGAGGGGTTATACGGATAAGGATGCATTTATCTTTGCTGAGACAGAGGGAGAGCCCCATAATACCATCACGCCCATTGCCAGAAAGGTTGATGATACCTTTGAACTGGATTTAGTGCTGCGCAATAATATTACGACAGAGGAATTTCCGCTGGGGGTATATCATCCCCACCAGGAACTGCACCATATAAAGAAAGAGAACATTGGCCTGATTGAGGTCATGGGACTGGCTGTACTTCCCTCCAGGCTTAAGACGGAACTGGCTAGGCTGGGAGAATATATGGTGGAGGGCAGGGATATACGCAGCGATGAAGTCCTTGAGAAACACGCTGACTGGGTGGAGGAATTCCTGCCCGGGTATCAGGAAAAAGGCGTCCGGGTGACAAAGGATAATGTGTGGCCCATCCTGCAGGAGGAAGTGGGAAATGTGTTTGCCCGGGTCCTGGAGGATGCAGGCGTCTACAAATGTGATGAAAATGGACGGATGGCATTTGCCAGATTCCTTCATTCCGTGGGGTTTGAAGAGGCGTAAACTGCATGGACGGGGGATGCATCTGCATGGACCTTTGAGTTCAACATTGGCATTGAAATTAAACAATTTTTGAAATTGCACATCTGAATTTTCAGGTACAGGGGCATGAGGCGGAACCACATCCGCCTTCATGCCCCTGTTATTGTATTACATAGGCGGCGCTGCATTGCATGGACAACCGGGGGTACAACGGCTGGATAAGACGCTGACAAAGCAGGGAGCAGGGGTGTTTATTTGTGTAAAAATTTTTTGCAAATCTTCTATCTGTTCAAAATGCCGGTCCTGGATTATGATAATGCATGTAAGGGACGGCACAAGACAGACAGGACTTAAACATAACAGTGCCGGACACATTTTCTTAAGCGCTTAAGAAGAAACAAACACCAGTGACAAACAGGAAAAAGAATGAAAAGACAAATTCCGGAAGAGCCGGAAGGAGGCAAGGGATGAGTAAGTTAATTAATGAGAACTGTATCGTATTCGATATGGAAGGCAGTAAAAAGGATATCATAAGAACCCTGTCAGGGGAGCTGTACAGGGCCGGAAAAATTACAGACACAGAGGAATTTTACCAGGATGTACTGGCAAGGGAAGCCATTACCCCTACCTTCGTGGGATTTGACATGGGCCTTCCCCATGGGAAGACCGACCATGTGCTGGAGGCCAGCGTATGCTTCGGACGTACCAAGGAACCGGTGGTCTGGAACGAGGAGACAGGGGAGACAGCGGATTTAATCATTCTCATTGCAGTACCCTTAAGCGAGGCAGGGGATACACACTTAAAGATACTGGCCAATCTCTCCAGAAGGCTTATGCATGAGGAGTTCAGGGAGTCTTTGAGAAGAAGCACCAGGGAACAGGTGTACACCATATTAGAAGAAGTTCTGGAGGGGTAAGAAAATGAAAGAGCAGCTGAAGATTTTAAAGAAACATATATTGACAGGTACGTCCCACATGATTCCGTTTATTGTGGCCGGCGGTATCCTTTTCTCTCTGGCAGTTATGCTGAATCCGGCCGGCGCAGCCACACCTGAAACCGGCTGGCTGGCAGGTCTGGCACAGATTGGTCTGGGCGGACTGACACTGTTTGTCCCTGTATTGGGCGGTTATATCGCTTACTCCATTGCCGACAAACCAGGTCTGGCCCCCGGTATGATTGGAGCTTATCTGGCCAAGGAAATGGGCGCAGGATTCCTTGGCGGCATGGCGGCAGGCCTGATTGCAGGCGTTGTGGTAAAGGAACTGAAGAAAATCAAGCTTCCGATTTCCCTGAAAACCTTAGGTTCCATTTTCATCTATCCTCTGGTGGGCACCCTGGTGACAGGCGGCATCATTGTGTGGGGAATCGGCGGACCCATTGCGGCTATTATGAACGGACTCACCAACTGGCTGTCCGGCCTGGGAGATGTGGGCAAGGTGCCTCTGGCATCCATACTCGGAGCCATGACTGCCTTTGATATGGGCGGCCCTGTCAATAAGGTTGCAACCCTCTTTGCGCAGACACAGGTGGATACGCTTCCCTACCTGATGGGCGGCGTGGGCGTGGCCATCTGTACACCGCCTATCGGCATGGGTATCGCTACCCTGCTGGCCCCCAAGAAGTACAATGTGGAGGAAAAAGAAGCAGGAAAGGCAGCCATCCTGATGGGATGCGTGGGAATCACGGAAGGAGCCATTCCTTTTGCGGCCAACGACCCCTTAAGGGTAATCCCGTCCCTGATTGTGGGAGCTGTTGTGGGAAATATTATCCCATTTCTTGCAGGTGTCTTAAACCATGCGCCCTGGGGCGGACTCATCGTGCTTCCTGTGGTGGAAGGGCGTATCTGGTACTTTATTGCTGTGCTGGCAGGTGGATTTGTGACCGCACTTATGGTAAACTTACTTAAGAAGAACTATGTGGAAGAGTCCGCTGGAAATGATGCGGAACTGGATGACCTGGATGAGATAACATTTGACGAACTGTAGTGAACGGCAGGTTAGATTGAAGGCAGAATTATCATAAAAGATGAACAAAAGGAGGATTTTACAATGAAGGTAGTTGGTATTACATCGTGTCCGTCGGGAGTGGCACATACATATATGGCAGCTGAAGCTTTGAAGCTGTCCGGCGAGAAGCTGGGAATGGAGGTCCTGATAGAGACTCAGGGCGGTGCAGGCGTGGAGAACCAGTTAAAGCAGAAGGATATTGACGAGGCTGTGTGCGTTGTTCTGGTCAATGATGTGGCCCTGGAGGGACTGGACCGCTTCAAGGGAAAAAAAGTCCTGAAAATGGGCGTGTCAGACCTGATTAAGAAATCGGACGCAGTGATGAAGAAGATTCACGATTCATTCCAGTAAACCCAGGAAACATTCCGGTATAATGGATTTCAGGGGAGTATATAAAAATATCATATGACAACAGATAAGAGGAGTGGGGAGCGCTCCTCTTGTCTGCATATGCAGACAGGAGAAGAATGAGATGTTTAATGGGAGAATGCTTAACATTATCCGGTATCTGAAGGAGCATGGGGAGGCCACTTACAAGGAGATGGCCAGGGTCCTGGGGATATCGGAGCGGAGCATCCGATATGATGTGGACCGGATTAACGACATATTATCCCTGGAGCGCCTGCCGGAGATAGAGAAACACTCCAAGGGTCTGCTGCGCTATCCGCAGTCCCTGGACCTTAAGGGCCTGGAGGACGGCAACGAGGTGGTTTATACCAGCAGGGAGCGGATGTCTATCCTTCTTCTGATTCTGCTCATGAGAAATGAGGACTTGAAAATCAACCAGCTCAGCGGGCAGTTCCGGGTTTCGCGCTCCACGGTAAAGAACGACATGGCGGCTCTGGATGAGCGGCTTAAGAAGGACGGATTGGGAATCGGGTATTCCAATCATTTTTATCTGGCCGGGCCAAAGCTTAAGCGCACCACCCTGATGAACCAGGAATTCAGGAAATACATTGAATATCTAATTAACCCTTTTACAGAGTACAACTCCTATGAATTTTACTGCATCCATATCATCCATAAGGCCTTTGAGGGCGTCTCCATTGCCAATGTGGTGATGGCGGTGGACGGTCTGCTGGAGGAGCTTAAGTGTACCCTGACCAGCAGTTCCTATCTGTGGTATATGTCAAATGTGGTGGTGCTGGTGTGGTTCATCCTCCATGACAAGGACTATCCGCTGGATATTACGGTGATGCCGGACTATGACCGGGAGGTGTATGAGCGGTTTGGGGAGAAGCTGGGCTCCATCATCGGAAAGCCTGTGTCAGGGGAACATATGGCTATGATGGCAAAGATGTTTGACTTTACCAATAAAATGGCGGGGGGGACGGCGGAGGTAGACCCGGTACACACCCAGGAGGTGACGTTTTCCCTGATTTCCGCCATGTCCAGGCGGATGAACATGCCCTTTGACAAGGACACAACCCTGGTGGAAGGGCTGCTGAACCACATGATTCCCCTGATACAGAGAATCAATAACCATGTGGACATCCACGACAATGTCAGCTCCCTTATGCGGCCTGAGGAGCAGCAGTTCTTAAGCATTGTGAAGCAGTGCTGCAAGGAAACGGACACGCTTCTGAATCTGGAAAATGAGGATGAGCTGGTATACCTGACCATCTGCTTCATGGCCAGCATCCGCAGGATGAAGGGAACCCCCTATAAGAAGGTGCTGCTGGTGTGCGGCCATGGATATGGGACCACCACCATGCTGAAGGAATCACTGCTCAGCGAGTACCAGATTCATATTGTGGACACACTCCCCATTTATAAGCTTTCATCCTATCCGGACTGGGCAGCCATTGATTACGTGCTGTCCACCATCCGCATTAACAACAGCCTGCCCAGGCCCTGCCTCACGGTGAACCCCATACTCCAGACCGAGGACAGGGCTGCCATGGACCGGCTTGGCATACCCAGGAAATCCCTTTTGTCCAGCTATTATTCCATTGAGGAAAAACTGGGGTTCCTGGATGAGAATACCAGGGCCAGGGTGATGGACGTGGTGAAGAAGGAGCTGGGATATCAGACTGTCCAAGTATTTCACAGCCCCAAGAGCTTCAGCAGTTTCCTGAAGTTTGACTGTATCATGAGGGCGGACCAGGTGTCTGACTGGCGGGATGCGGTCCATATGAGCGCCGGGCTTCTGGTAAAGCGCGGTTTTGTGGAGGAATCCTATGTTTCCAATATGCTCGGATTCATAGAGGAGCAGGGCTTTTATGCTGTCTCGGATGACTCCTTTGCCCTTCTGCACGGAAAGGGGGCGGAGGGAATCCTTAAGACCAGCCTCAGTCTTCTGGTCACCAGGGAGCCGGTGGAATTTGGGGAGAAAAAGGCGCGGGTCATATTCTGCCTGGCCAGCAAGGATGGGAAGGAGCACATACCTGCTGTGGTCACGCTGATGCGCATGGTGAAGACAACGGCTCTGATTCACGACCTGGAGCAGAGCCGGTCAGCGGAGGAAATATATCAGACTGTGCTGGATTGTGAGTTTGAAGTGTTATGACAAATGGAAAATGTACAGCGGATGACTGGGGTGAATGAGAAAACGGTTTGTGCAACATGCTTAAAAACCAGCTGATTTATTGTGATATAGCGATATTCTTTTATGAGAATATTTACTTTTGTTCCTGGATTGGTATAATCGTGGAGTAAATAGTTGAGTGCAGAGCTTCGGCTTGATTTTGTACAACATGAGTTTGTGGACCTTTCTTTATCAAAGGTCGATGGACTTATGTTGTTTTTTTTGTCCTAAAATAAAATTGGGAGGGGAAAACGGACGGGGTGAATGCACGGATTACTATTATTTTTCCAAAAGACAGGAGTGTACACTCACACCATATTCCTGCCGGTCGTACTATTCTAGAAATCCGGCGGGAAATGGACTACTTCCGGCCAGCCTGCTCCGGCGTGGCGAAGGGCCTGATTCCGGAATTACACATATATGTGTACCGCGCGAAAATTCCGGAACGAGCAGGAGGCTGAACGCAAACCAAATGAAAAGAAAGCGGAGGTTACTCAATTATGTCTAATGGTACTAATTATGCAAAGGATTCAAAAATGACCAGGCGTTATATCATGCTTCTTATTGGAATTTTCTTTATGGGGACGGGAATTTCCCTGATTATTAAATCAGGAACAGGTACATCTCCAATGAGCAGCCTGACCAATGTCATGACCCAGATATGTCCCTTGCTGACATTGGGTATGTACACGTTTTTGCTGAATGTATTGTTTTTTATCGGGGAATTCATTGTGGACCTTAAGAGCTTTTCAGCGTCCAAGTTCCTGCAGCTGATTCCTACCTTTTTCCTGAGCATTGCAGTGGATTTCAACATGTTCCTTGTAAGGGGACTTCATCCTGAAACCTATATGCTGAAGCTGGTGGTGCTCATTATCGGATGCATGTTCTTTGGACTGAGCATTGCGTTCATGGTTTCGGCGGATGTGATTCTTATGCCCGGTGAAGCTTTGATTAAGATTATCTCTGTAAAGTACCAGAAGGAATACGGCAATGTGAAGACCGCAGTGGATGTTTCCCTGGTGGTGCTGGCGGTAATCGTATCACTTATTTTCCTGAACACCATATACGGCGTCAGGGAAGGTACCTTGATTGCAGCATTCACAATCGGTAATTTTTCCCGGTTTTTCAGAGGTTACACAAATAAGCTGGTAAGGGAGGTTGCGCTGCAGTGAGAGAAGGATACCATAACCTGCACATCATAACCGTGGATGGGCAGGACCGTATATACGAGGATGGCGGCATCCTCTACGAGGACGGAGTGATTACCCATGTGGGGGACAGGGCTTACATAGAGGGGAAGGCAAAGGAACTTTACATTGAGCTTAAGGACGGAAAGGGAAGATATCTGTTTCCGGGACTTATCAATACCCACACCCATCTGTATCAGGATATCATGAAGGGGATGGGAAGCGACCTGAGCCTGGAGGAATGGTTCCCCAAGTCCATGGCCCCGGCAGGAGCCGTGCTCCGGGAGAGGCATGTGGCGGCAGGCGTAAGGCTTGGGCTGGCGGAAGCCATCCGCTGCGGCGTGACCACGGTGGCGGATTATATGCAGCTGCAGCCTGTAAAAGGGCTGGGTAAACTGGAACTCACGATTGCAAAAGAGATGGGTGTCAGAATGGTGTACGGCCGGGGCTACCGGGATATCGGCAAAAAAGAACTGGTGGAAAAGCCGGAGGATGTATTTGCGGATGTAACGGCCCTGAAGGAGGAATTTGAAGGGGACGGCATGTTCCGTATATGGCTGGCCCCGGCAGCCGGATGGGGAGCCAGTACCGGGCTTCTTAGGGCGACCAGGGAATATGCGGACCGGAATGACACGCCTGTTATGATGCATATGTTTGAGACAGGAACAGATGATGCAATCAGCCGGGAAAGGAACGGCAAGAGCGCCATCCGCCATTACGAGGAAACCGGCCTGCTGGGTCCCGGCCTGCTGGCCGTACATTCGGTAGCCATTGGGGAAGAGGAAATCAGGGCCTATGCAAGGAACCAGGTGTCTGTCTCCTACAATCCCATTGCCAATATGTATCTTGCATCCGGCGTGGCACCTGTGGGGGAGATGCTGAAGGCAGGGATTACAGTGGCAATCGGCACGGACGGAGCAGGCTCCAACAATGACAACGACATGCTGGAGGCCATGAAGTTTGGGGCTCTGCTGCAAAAGACCTTCCACAAAGACCCGCTGGCCATGACTGCGGGAGGAATGCTCAGGATGGCCACCATAGAAGGGGCCAGGGCATTGGGAATGGACCGGATAACGGGATCCGTTGAAGAGGGAAAGAAGGCGGACTTTTTCCTGTTTGACCCGTCTAAGAGCGTAAAGTCATGCCCGGTCCATGACATTGTGGCAACACTGATTTATTCAGGGGACCATAAGGCAGTGGACACAGTGGTTATTAACGGAAACACGGTTTTGGAGGACGGCAGGTTCCTTCTGGCAGATGAGAAAGAGATTCTGGATGACGCCCAGCTTATGGCTGATGATTTGGTAAGGTGCATACAGGAGAATCAGGGATAAAAACAGAACACAGATGAAATGAGGAGAGTAATATGGCAAAGATATTAGGTATCAGCGGAAGCCCAAGAAACAAATCTACGGAATATGCCCTGAGCGAAGCCTTAAAGAGCATAGAGTCAAGGGACGGCATAGAGACAGGTATGATTACCCTGAGGGGCAAAAAGATTGCGCCCTGCAACGGATGCGGATATTGCAAGAAGAATAAGACGTGGTGCTGTCTGAAGGATGATTTTCAGCCCCTTCTGGAAGAGTTCATGGCAGCGGATGCGTACCTGTTCGGCTCACCGGTCTATGCCTACGGGCCAACTCCTCAGCTGTCTGCTTTTTTCAGCAGGATGCGGCCGCTGTTCCATGTGTATCCGGAAATCATGAGGGATAAAATCGGCAGTGCATTTGCTGTGGGCGGAACCAGGAACGGGGGAGAGGAAGCCACTATAACGGCCATGCATAACATGATGATGGCAAGGGGGATTAACATTGTCTGTAACGAGGTATACGGCTACGCCGGAGGCTATATCTGGTCCAAGGACCAGGGGCAGGAAGGCGTTGATGCAGATGAAGTCGGTATGGGAGGACTTAAGAAGCTGGCAAACAAGCTGGCTGATATGGCACTCATCCGGGAATACGGCAAGAAGGCGTTGGCAGAAAGAGAGGCAGCATTGCATGAGCGGAATTAAGGATTTAAGAGATTTTCTGGCAGTTTTAAAGGACAACAAACTGTTGTTTGAGACAGAACGGGAGGTAGACTGGAAATATGAAAGCTGACGTTAGATAACGATACTTTTGAAAACACTGGAAAATCAAGGTTTTTCGAGCGACGGACAAGCAGGGTATTGTACTAAAAACTGAATACGACGCAGAAGCGGCGTTTCTTACTCTCTACATGGGAGAACAGGAACGCCGCTTTTTTCATGCCCTTTGTTACGCAGTAGGGGCAGAAAAAGCCTTGCTACAAGCGGTTTTGCGGGTGTGTATCTGGCGCGGCAAGGGATTTATACCTTATTCCCCGAAACCGCGCTTCTACTGCGTAACAAATCCAAAGCAAAGGAGCTATGAACTATGGCAGTTTTCAGAGTGGAACGGAACAAGGGCTACACCGTAATGAGCAACCACCACCTACGCAACAAGGAGCTTTCCCTAAAGGCAAAGGGGCTGTTGTCGCAAATGCTGTCACTCCCCGAAGATTGGGACTACACCTTGAAAGGCTTATCCCTTATCAACCGGGAGAAGATAGACGCTATCCGCGAAGCCATTAAGGAGCTTGAACGCGCCGGGTATATCGTCCGTTCAAGGGAGCGCGACGAGAAAGGACGCTTGCGGGGCGCGGACTATGTGATATTCGAGCAGCCGCAGCCGCCTACGCCGGATTTACCAACATTGGAAAATCCAACATTGGATAATCCAACACAGGAAAAACCAACATTGGAAAAACCTACGTTGGAAAATCCAACGCAATTAAATAAAGATATACAAAGAACTGACTTACCAAAAAAAGAAAAAATAATTACTGATGAACAAAGTACCCATTCCATTCCTATCCTTTCCCCTAACCCCTCTCCTTGCAGAGAAGCGGCTACGCCGCCGGAACGGAAAGGAACGGAAGCGACAGCACAGAGCGCAGTTGATATATACCGGGAAATCATCAAGGACAATATCGACTACGACATTCTCAAACAGGACATGAAGTTTGACAGTGACAGGCTTGACGAGATTGTAGACCTCATGCTTGAAACCGTATGCACCGCCAGAAAGCGGGTACGGATTGCGGGGGACGACTACCCGGCAGAGCTTGTGAAATCTAAGTTTATGAAACTGGACGGCGAGCATATCCGCTTTGTGCTTGACTGTATGCGGGAGAACACAACGAAAATCCGCAACATCAAGCAATATCTGAAAGCAGCCCTTTTCAACGCCCCGTCCACTATCGGCAATTATTACACTTCCCTTGTCGCCCATGACATGGCAAGCGGCGCACTGTCACCGAAAAAGCCGCAGTACGGCGACCCGGACTATTATTCATGCAACGAGGGCGAAAGCCTGTAACCACCCACAACCACAAAAGGAGGATTTTATTATGGCACAGAAAATGACAGGAGCATTGGTATTTGACGAGCGCACCGACCGTTACGACATCCGCTTTGACTTAAACAGCTACTACGGGGGCTTGCATTGCGGCGAGTGCTTTGACGTATTCGTGCGGGGCAAGTGGAAGCCGACCCGGATTGAGTACGGCGACAACTGGTATCTTGTGGGTATCAGAGCCGAGGACTTGAACGGGCTGCGGGTGCGTATCTGACCGCCGCCCCATAAAGAAACGCGAAAGGAGGACGCGACAAATTGCAGGACGAAGTAAACGAAAAGACCATAGCCCTTTACATCAAGACCGGGAAGCTGACCGCGCAGACGCTCCAAAAGGCAATGAAAGCCATACTGTCAAAGGGCAAAAAGCAGCTTGCAAAACCGCCACAGGGCAAGCAGAGCTTAAAGCAGCTTATGAAGCAGAACGCGGGCGTTTCCAACATTGAGATTACCGAGGGCAATATCAAAGCCTTTGAGAGTACGGCGAAAAAGTACGGTATCGACTTTGCGCTGAAAAAGGACGCGACGGAAAGCCCGCCCCGCTATCTGGTTTTCTTCAAGGGGCGGGACGCGGACGTGCTGACCGCCGCCTTTAAGGAATTTTCCGCAAAAAAGCTGACACAGGAGAAAAAGCCCTCAATCCGAAAGCTGCTCTCTACCCTCAAAGAAGCTGCACAGGGCAAGAACGCGGAACGGGCAAAGGTCAAGAACAAAGACAGGGAGGTATCGCTATGAAGCCGGAAATCAAGAAGCTGCTTATCTTAAATCTCCCGTATCTGCTCTTTGTCTGGCTCTTTGATAAAGTGGGCGCGGCTGTCCGGCTCTCCCCCGGCGCGGACGCGAGCGCAAAGCTGCTACATCTTGGGGACGGTTTTACCGCCGCCTTTTCCAGTATCGCGCCGAGCTTCCACCCGGCAGACTTAGCTTTAGGCATTGCGGGGGCGGTCATTGTCCGGCTGATTATCTACACCAAAGGCAAGAACGCGAAGAAATACCGCCGCGGGACAGAATACGGTTCGGCGCGTTGGGGCGGGGCTGACGACATAAAGCCGTACACCGACCCGGTATTTGAGAACAATATCCCCCTAACGCAGACGGAACGGCTTACCATGAACAGCCGCCCGAAGCAGCCGAAATACGCAAGAAACAAAAATATCCTTGTAATCGGCGGTTCCGGCAGCGGCAAGACCCGGTTCTTTGTGAAACCGTCGCTCATGCAATGTACGTCAAAGGATTTTCCAACGTCGTATATCGTCACTGACCCGAAAGGAACACTGATTTTGGAAACCGGGAAAATGTTACAGCGGTACAAATACCGTATCAAAGTGCTAAATACGATTAACTTCAAAAAATCCATGAAATACAATCCCTTTGCCTATCTGCGGAGCGAAAAGGACATTTTGAAGTTAGTCAATACCATTATCGCCAACACCAAAGGCGACGGGGAAAAATCCGGCGAGGATTTCTGGGTGAAAGCGGAAAAGCTCTACTACACCGCGCTAATCGGCTATATCTGGTATGAAGCCCCGGAGGACGAGAAGAACTTCACGACGCTGCTTGAAATGATAAATGCGTCGGAAGCCCGCGAGGACGACGAGGACTTCCAGAACCCGGTTGACCTCATGTTTGAACGTCTGGAAGAAAAAGACCCGGAGCATTTTGCAGTCAAGCAGTACAAAAAATACAAACTTGCGGCGGGCAAGACCGCAAAAAGCATACTTATCTCATGCGGCGCGAGGTTAGCCCCATTCGACAGTGCAGCGACACGTTGTCGCATACAAACTCTGCGTGGGATTTTCCTGCAAAGAGGTAAAAGTGACGGAAAGGC
>NZ_JADNMD010000029.1:0-1995 GCF_015556325.1 Clostridium sp. 1001283B150225_161107_B6
GGTTCTTTCTGGACTTTGGGTATTACAAGAAAAAGTAGATACGAGAGTATCTACTTTTTCTTTACCTAATCACTTCTTATTTTTGGGTATTTATGGTATAATAGAGTTATCAAAAGATGAAAGAAGATGAACAGATTGAAGTACTTTCCGACACAAGATTATTCTTTTCTGTTAGATGAAAATCACTACGTTTATGACCATGTTGAAAATGAAGACAGCTTACATATCTATATCAAATCGAAAGAACATGGCTGTTGCTGTCCTATTTGTGGAAAAATGAGTCACAAGCTTCATTCTACTTACAGAAGGAAATTTCAGGATACCCCTATCCGGTGTAAGCAGACTTTCTTACATGCAAACGTGTATAAATATGACTGCGAGAATCCTGACTGCGAATGTAAGGTTTTTATGGAGGATCTCCCATTTGCAAAAGCTTCCCAGGTACGCACAGATGCTCTTAATACGTTGGTCCTTGCTGTTTCAATGTTTCTCAGTAATGAGGGTGCAAGTAAAGTATTGGCCCTGCTCGGTGTTCAAATCAGTAATGATACCATACAGCGGCTGTACGACAGAATCGAATTCGTAGATAATCCGGATGTGGAAGGAATTGGTGTTGACGATGTCGCAATCCGAAAAGGTCAGACATATGCTACTGCCATTTATGACTTGAAGGATCATCATTTGATAGCATTGCTGGACGGACGTGATGGTGAACCATTGAAAGAATGGTTGAAATCACATAATAAAGTACGGCTTGTTGCAAGAGACCGGGCAAACGCATATGCTTCTGCTATCAGTGAAATACTGCCGGACTGCGTTCAGGTAGCTGACCGGTTTCATTTATTGCAAAATCTTCTTGAATATATGAAAGATATTTTTAAAGAGGAAATGCCGGCCAAACTATACATTCAAGACGAAAGGGTATCTGAAAATGCACCAGATAAAATACTGCGGGAAAAAGCTCCGGATAACTCCCTGCTTGACAGCCTGCACTATGATAATACCTCTCCCAGAGATTCTGACGGAAACGAGTTGCTTTATGATAATAAAAAGCATGATTTAAACTCAGCACAATACCAACATCATGAAGAAATGCGGAAAAAAAACAGCAAATAATCCGGGACATACAGGAATACTGGGACAAGCAAAAGAAACCACGGCTAAAAAATATAACAGAAACGTTTGGAATATCGTTATTGACAGCAAAGAGATATCTGGCTATGACCCAAGAAGATATTTCTCGTTTGGACAATCCCAATCATTATAAAAAACGGGAATCATCTATGAATGTATGGTTGAATGTCATTTACAAGATGATGGCCGATGGCTGCAGCAACGAACTGATTTATTTTTATATCAAGCGGCAAAAGGTATTTCACGAATCTGAGCACATACTTGCAGACTATATTTATCTGATTGGGAAAAACAACTTTCCAGACAGAACCCCGTTTAATGCAAAAACAACGATGGAGTGGGTGCTGCCATCAGAAGTAATCATAATCACCAGGACGGATTTGCTCAAATATATTTTGACCTGTAATCCAAAAAAGAAACGTGACTCAAATATTGAAAAATATATCAGCCAGATAAAAAGCCTTTATCCTGTTGTAGAAAAAGTTGAAACCATGTTCAAAGAATTTCACGCATTGTTAATGGGAAGGGATGAAACAAAACTGGATGAATATTTAGAAAAGTATGGTGAGAGTAAGCTGGAATCTTTCTGCAATGGCATAAAAAAGGATATCACTCCGGTCAAGAATGCGATATCCCTTTCTGTAAGCTCTGGATTTGTTGAAGGAAACAACAACAAATTCAAAGTCCTCAAACGTATTGTATATGGTAGAAGCGGATTAGTCAATCTGGAGAAGAAATGTAAATTGGCTTTTCTTCCTAAAAATCAGGATTTTTCACTTTCTGCATTGTTATAAAACAAGCTGGTATCGAACCGATACCAGCTAATGTTTTATAAGGAATACCCAAAGTCCAGAAAGAACC
>NZ_JADNMD010000030.1:0-1498 GCF_015556325.1 Clostridium sp. 1001283B150225_161107_B6
CTGGGCTATTTTCCGTTGAAAAATCTTAACGACGCTCTCTGCTGTAAAAAATATATGGACTTGATGCAGACGGCAACTGATTTCCGCTTCAATGTATTTGACATGCTGTCCGCCCTCATTTATGCCAGAGGCGTCCATCCCTGTTCAAAATCCAGAACTTATGATGAAGTCATTCCCAAGCTCTTTGGCAAATATGACTTCTCTCTTGACCAGCTCTATTCCGGCCTTGAATACATCGGCTCTGAATATGAGAAGATCATTGAAATCTATAATCATCAGATTGAGCTGACATATAAGTTTGATACTTCGCACACCTACTTTGATTGTACCAACTTTTACTTTGAGATTGACCGCGAAGACGATTTTCGCCATAAAGGCCCTTCCAAAGAGAACAAAACAGAACCCATTGTCGGCATGGGATTGCTGCTCGATGCGCATCAGATTCCAATCGGCATGAAGATGTATCCCGGCAACGAAAGCGAAAAACCCGTAATCCGAACCGTCATTGATGATTTGAAGCAGCGCAATCACATAAACGGCAGAACCATCCAGGTGGCTGACAAAGGGCTCAACTGTATTGACAACATACTCCACGCATTGAAAGCTGGTGATGGATATATTTTCTCTAAATCTGTAAAGATGCTGCCAGAGGTAGAAAAGACCTGGGTTCTGTTGGAAAATGATTATATCGATATCAAAAACAGAGATGGAAAAGTACTTTACCGAATGAAAGAATGTGTGGATGATTTCGTCTATACTTACACCGATGGAAACGGTCGCAGAAAGTCCATAAAGCTCAGGGAAAAACGTGTGGTAACTTATAATCCCAAACTTGCTGAAAAACAGAACTATGAAATAAACAAACAGGTGGAAAAGGCAAAGGCACTCAGGGCATGCGAAGCAAAAAAATCCGAGTATGGAGACAGCGCAAAATACGTTTCCTTTGTGGCTGCAGATAAAAAAGGAATGAAAACCGATGGTAAAATCAAAGTTGAGATGAATGACAAGGCAATAGAAAATGCCAAAAGGCTTGCCGGTTATAACATGATGGTGACGTCAGAAATCAATATGCCTGCTTCAGAAATATACGCGGTTTACCACAATCTGTGGAGGATAGAAGAATCTTTCCGGGTTATGAAATCACAGTTGGATGCGAGACCGGTGTATCTGCAAAAGGAAGCAACAATTACCGGACATTTCCTCATCTGCTATCTCACTGTACTGCTGACAAGACTATTACAGATATACGTTCTGGGGGATCAATATGGCACAGAAGAAATCTTTGATTTTATACATGATTTTAGAGTAGTAAAAGTATCCGATCGAAAGTACATAAATCTAACCAGAAATTCATGCTTCATAAAACAACTGGCTGCTAAAACTGCGCTTCCACTTACGTCCTATTTTCTTGGAAACGAAGACATAAATAGAGTGCTAAGTCATAGGTTCTAACCCATGGCTTAGCACCATTTTTTTAGTTCAACTCCGAAAGACAGGT
>NZ_JADNMD010000031.1:0-1420 GCF_015556325.1 Clostridium sp. 1001283B150225_161107_B6
AAAGGTCTTCTATGATAAAATAAAAAATCATAGGAGGCCTTTTATTATGGCAAGAGAAAAGAAACCGGTACACCAGGTACAAATGACAGAAGGAAAACGCAGCATCATCCAGCAGCTCCTGCAGGAATACGACATCCAATCTGCAGAGGATATCCAGTCTGCACTCAAGGACCTGCTTGGTGGCACAATCAAAGAAATGATGGAAGCAGAGATGGATGAGCATCTGGGCTATGAAAAGTCGGAACGTTCTGACAGCGATGATTACCGTAACGGCTATAAAGCCAAACGGATTAACAGCAGCTATGGCAGCATGGATATCAAGGTCCCCCAGGACCGCAGGTCTACTTTCGAGCCACAGGTAGTCAAAAAGCGTCAAAAGGATATCTCCGATATCGACCAGAAAATCATATCTATGTATGCCAAGGGCATGACCACCCGGCAGATTTCCGATACACTGGAAGATATCTATGGGTTTGAAGCCTCCGAAGGCTTTATTTCTGATGTCACAGATAAAATCATACCACAGATAGAGGATTGGCAGAACCGGCCGCTCTCAGAAGTATATCCGGTCCTGTTCATTGATGCAATCCATTACTCCGTCCGGGATAATGGCATCATCCGCAAGCTTGCGGCCTATGTGGTCCTTGGTATTAATCAGGATGGACGCAAAGAAGTCCTGACGATTGAGGTTGGCGAAAATGAAAGTTCTAAATACTGGCTGTCTGTTTTAAACAGCCTGAAAAACCGAGGGGTAAAAGATATCTTAATCCTCTGTGCTGACGGGCTGAGCGGTATCAAGGAGGCAATCGCGGCAGCCTATCCAAAGACCGAATATCAGCGCTGTATTGTGCATCAGGTGCGTAATACGATGAAATATGTGTCAGACAAGGATAGGAAGCCATTCTGCGCGGACCTTAAGACAATCTATCAGGCACCCACAGAAGAAAAAGCACTTGAGGCAATGGAACGTGTCACTGAAAAGTGGAGCGGGAAATATCCCAATTCCATGAGGAGCTGGAAGCAGAACTGGGATGCCATCTCCCCGATTTTCAAATTTTCCACAGCGGTCAGAAAGGTCATTTATACCACGAATGCGATAGAGAGCCTGAATGGCACGTACCGTAAGCTAAACCGCCAGAGAAGCGTGTTTCCAAGCGATACAGCACTTTTGAAAGCGTTGTACCTGTCAACGTTTGAAGCCACAAAGAAATGGTCCATGCCAATCAGGAATTGGGGGCAGGTATATGGAGAACTAAGCATCATGTATGAGGGTCGGCTGCCTGAATAAGCGAATCCAACCTATTTTCCCCAGGCGGATTTTTCGCCTGCTCTTGACATGCAACAGTAGTTGCTGTTATATATAATACAAGGACTGAAGGTCCAAGAAAGAACTTTCAGCCCAGTTATTATCATAGAAGAT
>NZ_JADNMD010000032.1:0-1012 GCF_015556325.1 Clostridium sp. 1001283B150225_161107_B6
GATCTTTGAAAACTAGATATCTTCAAACAGAAGAAAAAAATAAAGAATTATTTTTTATAGGTTAAGTGAATAAGGGCGCACGGAGGATGCCTTGGCACTAGGAGTCGAAGAAGGACGCGACAAACGGCGAAACGCCTCGGGGAGCTGTAAGTGAGCTTTGATCCGGGGATATCCGAATGGGGAAACCCGCTAGTGGTTATACGCTAGCACCATATGGTGAATACATAGCCATATAGGAGACAGACCCAGGGAACTGAAACATCTAAGTACCTGGAGGAAAAGAAAGAAAAATCGATTCCCGTAGTAGCGGCGAGCGAAGTGGGAAGAGCCCAAACCGGCACTAGCCGGGGTTGTAGGACCTTCATAATTGACAAATCATGATAGCCGAGTGGTCTGGGAAGGCCAACCGGAGAGGGTGAGAGTCCCGTAGGTGAAATTGTGAAATGCATGGAAGGAATCCTGAGTACGGCGGGACACGTGGAATCCCGTCGGAATCAACGAGGACCATCTCGTAAGGCTAAATACTACCTAGTGACCGATAGTGAACCAGTACCGTGAGGGAAAGGTGAAAAGAACCCCGGAAGGGGAGTGAAAGAGAACCTGAAACCGTGTGCCTACAAATAGTCAGAGCCCGTTAATGGGTGATGGCGTGCCTTTTGTAGAATGAACCGGCGAGTTACGATATCGTGCGAGGTTAAGCAGAAGATGCGGAGCCGTAGCGAAAGCGAGTCTGAATAGGGCGAAGAGTACGATGTTGTAGACCCGAAACCGTGTGAGCTAGCCATGAGCAGGCTGAAGGTCAGGTAACACTGACTGGAGGGCCGAACCAGGGCACGTTGAAAAGTGCTTGGATGACTTGTGGCTAGGGGTGAAATTCCAAACGAACTTGGAGATAGCTGGTTCTCTCCGAAATAGCTTTAGGGCTAGCCTCGGAATTGAGAATGATGGAGGTAGAGCACTGTTTGGACTAGGGGCCCATCTCGGGTTACCGAATTCAGATAAACTCCGAATG